>PKQS01000010.1:0-300000 GCA_017577945.1 Bacillota bacterium | reverse complement strand
TTCCACCACTTCCGGATCCGTTTCGGCCGTCGGGATCACTTCGAGGAGATACAAATACCGCGGCGGGTTGAAAAAGTGCGTGCCGAGAAAGCGCCGGCGCAGTCGCTCGGGCAGTGCCTCGGCGATGCGGTGAATGGGGATGCCCGACGTGTTGGAGCTCAAGATGGCGTCGTCCCGCACGTGGGCCGCGACTTTGGACCAGAGCGCTTGTTTGATGTCGAGGCGCTCGACGACGGCCTCGACTACCCAGTCGGCCTCCTTGAGCCGGTGCAGGTCGTCTTCGAAATTGCCCGGAGTAATCAGCTTGAGCGACGCCTCAGTGGCCAGCGGCGCGGGCTTCAGCTGCCGCAGGTTTTCCAGTGACCGCCGCACCACGCGGTTGCGGTCCTCGGGAGTTTGCGCGTCGCTCGGGACGATATCGAGCAGCAGGCACGGAATCCCTTGGTTGGCCAGGTGGGCCGCAATCTGCGAACCCATGGTGCCGGCGCCCAGGACGGCCGCCGTGCGAATGAGACGGGGCATACGTCCAATCCTCCTTCGTCGCTGGTGCGTCGTCGCGTCGCTTCAGTTCAGGCGGCGCTCGCCGCCGGGCCGCGGCGCGGTGAGCCCGTCAGCCCGCGGCGGTCCGGCGGCGTTCTTCCTCTTCGCGCAAGACGCGGCGCAGCACTTTGCCCACCAGCGTCTTGGGCAGCTCACTGCGGAACTCGATCTCCCGCGGCACTTTGTAGGCGGCCAGGTGCTGGCGGCAGTGCCGGATGAGCTCGTCGGCCGTAGCGTGCTGACCTTCTTTCAGCACCACAAAGGCTTTCACCGTCTCGCCGCGATACGGATCGGGCACGCCGATGACCGCGGCTTCCTTGACGGCCGGGTGCGCGTACAGCACCTCCTCGACTTCCCGCGGGTAGATGTTGAAGCCGCTGGCGATGATGACGTCTTTCTTGCGGTCGACGATGTAGAAGAAGCCGTCTTCGTCCATCGTGGCGATGTCGCCCGTGTGCAGCCAACCGTCCTTGAGCACGGCCGCGGTTTCCTCCGGCTTGTTCCAGTAGCCCTTCATCACCTGCGGCCCGCGCACGAGCAGCTCTCCGGGATGGCCCGGCGGCACGTCCTCGCCCGTCTCGGGGTCCACGATGCGGCAGTCGGTGTCAGGCCACGGCACGCCGATGCTGCCGGTCTTGCGGTACCCCCACAACGGATTGGCGTGGGTGACGGGCGACGCTTCGGTGAGGCCGTACCCTTCCACCAGCCGGCCGCCGGTGAGCTCTTCAAACTTTGTCTGCACCTCCACGGGCAGCGGCGCCGCGCCGCTGACGCACGCCTCGATGGAGCTGAGGTCCAGCTTGGCGACGCCGGGATGGTTGATGATGGCCACGTACATGGTCGGTGCGCCCGGGAAAATGTGAGGCTTGTGCCGCTGGATCAGCTTCAGCACGTCGTTGACTTCAAAGCGCGGCACGAGAATCATGGTGCCGCCGCCGAAGACAGCGTAGTTGAGCACGGTGGTCAGTCCGTACACGTGGAAGAAGGGAAGGGCCGCCAGCACGCGGACTTCCCGGCCGCGCATGCGGTTGAGCCAGGCCTCGATTTGCACGCAGTTGGCGTACAGGTTGAAGTGGGTCAGCATGGCCCCTTTGGGCGTGCCCGTGGTGCCGCCGGTATACTGCAGCACGGCCACATCTTCCTTGGCGTCCACCGGCGCGGGTTCCGGCAGCGGCTCGTGGTGCAGCAGCTTCGGCCAGCGGATGATGTCGGCGTTCTTGGGCACGTTGGCGCTCAGGCCCCGGCGGCGGGCCACCAGTGGGAACAGCCACCGCAACGGCGCCGGCATGTATTCGTTCAGGCTGGTGAGAATGACGTGCTGCAGGCTGGCGGCGGCCTGCGCTTGCACGATGCGCGGGTAGACGACATCCAGCGCGATGATGTGCGTCGCGCCGCTGTCTTTGAGCTGAATCTCGAGCTCCCGCGGCGTATACAGCGGGTTGACCATGACGACGGTGGCGCCCAGCCACAAGACGGCGTAGTAGGCGACGACGCACTGGGGTGTGTTGGGCAGCATGACGGCTACCCGATCTCCCTTGCGCACCCCGAGGGCCCTCAGCGCCCCGGCCACCCGCTGCACCTCGTCCAGCAGCTGCCGGTACGAGACGTGGCGGTTGAAGTAAATCATGGCCGAGCGGTCCGGGTGCGCCTGCGCCTGCCGCAGCAAAGGCAGCGCCAGCGACTCTTCCGGATACGACAGCGACTCCGGCACCCCGTCCGGGTAAAACTTCGTCCACGGTCGAGCACCGAGCGACACGCCGCCTCCTCCTTTCACGACGGGATGGCTTGCGCCGGGCCGGAAGGAGCCGAGTGCCCGGCGGCCGTCCGCGCCGGCGTTCCGCGCTCGTCGTACAACTCCGCCACCAAGTCGGCGAAGCGCGCCATGACCGCTTGCCGCTTGACCTTCAGCGTGGGTGTGACGTCGCCGTCTTCCTGATGGAGCCGCACGGGCAAGATGGCGAAGCGTTTGACCTGCTCGGGGCTGGACAGCGTCTTGTTGACCTTGGCCACCTCGGCCGCGATGAGCTGCCGTACCTGTTCGTTGCGGGTGAGATCGGTGTACGTCGTGTAGGGGATCTTGTGCGCCTGGGCCCACTGGCCCACGTTTTCCTCGTCGATGACGATCAGCGCCGCAATGTAGCGGCGGCCGTCGCCGACGACGACCGCGTCGTGGATGTAGGGGCTGAACTTGAGCTTGTTTTCGATGTACTGAGGCGCGATGTTCTTGCCGCCGGCGGTGATAAAGAGGTCCTTCTTGCGGTCGGTGACGCGCAGGAAGCCTTCTTCGTCGAGCTCGCCCACGTCGCCCGAATGGAGCCAGCCGTCGACCAACGTCCGCGCGGTGGCTTCGGGGTCCTTGTAGTAGCCTTTGAAAACGTTGGGGCCCCGGACGAGGATCTCGCCGTCGTCGGCGATGCGCACCTCGACGCCCGGCAGCGGCTGCCCGACCGTTCCCGGCTTGATGCGGCCCCCTTGGTGAATCGTCGTGGGTCCCGACCCCTCGGTCTGCCCGTACACTTCCCGGATCGGCACGCCCAGGCTTAGGAAGTAGCGCAGCACGTCGGGGCTGATGGGCGCGGCGCCGGAGATGGCGAAGCGGACCCGGTCGAGGCCCACGCGGCGGGTGAGCGGGTGCAGCACGGCCAGCCGCGCCAAGGCGTACGCCGCCCGGAGCGGCAGCGGTGCGCGGCCGTGCCGCTCGACGGCCGAGCTGTAGCGTCTCCCGGCGCCGACGGCCAGCCGGTAGGCGGTCCGCTTGACCCAGTCCGTTTCCTGGACTTGCAGTTCGATGCGGGAGTGGATCTTTTCCCAAATGCGGGGCACCGCGAAGAGCAGCGTGGGCGAGATCTCCCGCATGTCCTGCAGCACGGTGTCCGTGTTTTCGCAGAAATTGACGGTGTAGCCCCAATACAAGGGCAGGTAGACCGACACCATGCGCTGGGCGATGTGCGAGAGCGGCAGGAATGACAGCGTTTCCTCGTCGGGCCGGATGACGTTGGCCCGGCCCAGCGAGTCTGCCGTCCAAAGCACGTTGAGGTGGGTGAGCATGGCGCCTTTGGGCGGGCCCGTGGTGCCCGATGTGTAAATGAGCAGCGCCACGTCGCCGGGGTCGATCTGGTCAATGCGCTCGTCTAGCGCGCGGGGGAAGCGGGCGGCGTGCTCGTCGCCCAGGGCGGCCAGCTCTTTCAGGCTCATCAGCTTGGGGTGCCGAAAGCCCCGCAGCCCTTCGGTGTCCATGACGATAACGCGCTGGACGTGGGGCACGTGTGCCTCGATTTCCAAGAACTTGTCCAACTGTTCTTCGTTTTCTACGAAGAAGAACCGCGCCTCGGCGTGGGACAGGACGTAGAGGCACTGCTCGGGGCTGTTGGTGGCGTAGATGCCCGTGGAAACGGCGCCGCAGGCTTGTATCGCCAAGTCGGCGTACAGCCACTCGGGCCGGTTTTCGCCGATGAGAGCAATGCGGTCGCCTTTGGCCGCGCCTAAGGCCAGCAGACCGTTGGCCAGACGCCGCACGTGTTCGGCGTACTGCCGCCAGGTCACGGGGGTCCACAAGCCCAGCACCTTGTGGCGCAGCGCGACCCGATCGCCCAGCCGCTCGGCCTGCCGGAAAAACAGGCGTGGGGCGGTGGTTCGCCAGTGAAACGCGGGCTGCCGATTGCGTCCGGCCGTGTCGGCGGCCATGCCGTCGCCCCCCTCGCGCCAGGCCATGCCGTCGTCCCCCTCGCGGCACGCATCGACCGCACGTTCCTCTTGAGTTTTATTCTAATTCTTTCGCTTGTATTGGCAACCCTTCGTCTGTATTGACAATCGTTGTTGTGTTCGAATAAAATGAACTCACGTCTACCGTTCGTTCGGTCGGGTGGCGGCGCGGCCCCGCTAAGGCCGCGGCGGGAGGGTTGACGGTGGCGCAGGAAGGGTTCTCCAGCCGGTACGAGGAGCTGCTGGAGACGGCGCTGCAGCTGTTTCGGCAAAAGGGCTACCACGCCACCTCCATGCAGGACATCGCCGACGGCATGGGGCTGCGCAAGGCCAGCCTCTACCACTACATCGCCGCCAAGGAAGATTTGCTCGTCGCCATTTACCGCCGTACCATCGCCGAGCACACCGAGCGCATCAGCGCCATCTCGGCCGGCCCCGGCCCCGCTTCGGAGCGGCTCGCGCGAGCCATCAAAGCGCATCTGGAGTCCATCATCTCCCACGCCGACATGTTTGCCGTCTACCTGTACGAAAACCGGTCGCTGCCGCCCGCCCACCAGGAGGCCGTGCGGGCCGCGAGCCGCGACTATCGCCGCCGCTTCGAAGACATCATCCGCGAGGGCATCGACTCCGGGGAATTCAAGCCAGTGGACCCGCACGTGGCGGCGCTGCTCATCCTCGGCGCGTGCAACTGGCTGCCCCAGTGGTATTCGCCCTCCGGAAGAATGTCTACGGACGAGATCACGGGGCTATTCACGGAAGTATTGTTGCGAGGACTGATGGCGCAACGAGAAGGGGGCGCGCAGGATGCACATCGCGGTTTGCATCAAGCAGATTCTGGACCCGGAGATTTCGCCGCGGGCGTTCCGGATTAGCCCTGAGACGAAGCGGGCGGAGCAAGGATCGGCGTCGCTCGTCCCTGGCCCGTTCGACTTGAACGCACTGGAAGTGGCGGTGCAGTTGAAGGAGAGCTGCGGCGCCAAGGTGACCGCCGTGACGTTCGGGCCCGAGAGGGCGCAGGATGTGTTGCGGCGGGCGTTGGCGATGGGCGCGGACGAGGCGCTGCACGTGGTGGACGAGGCGCCGGGGCGCGAGCCCGCGGTGACGGCCCGGGTGCTGGCGGCCGCGCTGCGCATGCTGGGCAAGCTGGACTTGGTCTTGTGCGGGCGCCAGTCCGGCGAGTGGGACGACGGCCAGGTGCCGGGTCTTTTGGCCGCTGAGCTGGGATGGCCGTACGTGCCGTTCGTGCCGCGGCTCGCGGCAGCGGGCGACGGCTTCCGCCTCGAGCGCGAGTCGGACTTGGGCGTGGCGGTGGTGCAGGCCCCGAGAGGCGTCGTCGTAAGCATTACCAACGCGCAAGACAACAGCCCGCGCTTGCCGAAAGTGCGGGACATCATGCTGGCCAACCGCAAGCCTATCCGGAAAGTGACGCCGGTCGAGCTGGGCGTGGAGGACGCCTTGCAAACCTCGTGGGTGGAAGTGCTGGACTTGTTCGTGCCGGAAGTGGTCTCCCGGTGCGAGTTTATTGAAGGCGACAGCGGCGCCGAGAAGGCCGCCAACTTGGTGAAGAAGCTGCTGGAACGGAAGGTGATCTGAGGTGCAAGTCATTGTCTTGGTTTGGGGCGGCGGCGCGCCTACGGCGGCGGCGCGGGAGCTGCTGGGGGCCGCGCGCCGGCTGGCCGACGCGACCAGTGGTTTCGTCACCGCGGCGGCCATGGGTGCGGCCGCCGGGGCGGCCAAGGCGCTGATCGCGCTGGGCGCCGACAAGGTGCTGACGCTGGGGCATGAAACGCTGGCGCAGCCCGACGGCGAGGCGTACGCGGTGGCCGCGGAGACGGCGTGCAAGCACGTGGGCGACGGCCTCGTGCTGGTGCCGGGAGACCGCCTCGGGTGGGAGATCGCTCCTCGCCTCGCGCACCGGCTGGGTGCGGGGCTGGTTACCGACGCACTGGAGCTGAACGTGGAGGACGGGCGCCTGGTGGCCGTCAAGCCCGTGTACGGCGGAAAAGCGCGGGCGAAAATGGCCGTGCGCACGCCGTCGCAAGTCGTGCTCGTGCGGGCGCGGACGCAGACCCCGGCCGAGCCCGACCCGTCCCGGACCGGGGTGGTGGAGTCCCTGGACTTTTCGCCTCCGCCCCCGCGCGTGCGGGTGGTGGAGTACCGGCAAGCCGACGCCGCCGGCGCAGTGCGGTTGGAAGACGCGAAAGTGGTCGTATCGGGCGGACGCGGCCTGGGCGGCCCCGAGCCGTTCGCCGACTTGGCCGAGCTGGCTAGGCTCTTGGGGGGCGCGGTGGGCGCCTCGCTGGCGGCGGTGGACGCGGGCTGGGCGCCGCCGCACATGCAGGTGGGCCAGACGGGCAAGTCGGTGTCGCCGGATTTGTACATCGCCGTCGGCATCTCGGGCGCCAGCCAGCACATCGCCGGCATGAGCGGTTCCAAGACCATCGTCGCCATCAACAAAGACCCGGAAGCGCCCATCTTTCGCGTCGCGCACTTCGGGGTCGTGGCCGACTACCGGGAAGTGCTGCCGGCGCTCATCGAGGAAGTGCGCCGGATCAAGGGCTGACGCAGCGGAGGCGGCCCGGTCCCGAGCGCCGCCGGCTAGCGGAAGGCCGGGCCGGAACGTGCGGGAGGTGTACCCATGGCTGACGCCCCGACCCGCGAAGTGTTTTGGAACATTCGCCATTTCTGGCTGCTGTACGTCTTCTTCATGCCTGTGTTGCTGTCGCTCGTCTTCGGGTCGTGGAACCTGGCGCGGCGGTGGCGGCGGGGCCGGCCGGCGGAGCGGCTGGACAACTGGCGGGAGCGCCTGCGCGGCTTATTCCGCGACGCGGTGGCGCAGGAGCAGCTGCGCGCAGGCGATCCCGGCGCCGGGCTTTTCCACGTGCTGGTGTCGGTAGGGTTCGTTCTGCTCTTTGCCGGCACCGTCGTCGTCGCCATCCACCACGACCTGCGCGTGCCCATCATGCAGGGCTGGTTTTACCTAATCTTTCAGTCGCTCATCCTCGACCTCTTCGGCCTCGGCGCCGTCATCGGCTTAGGTATCGCGATCTGGCGCCGCTACGTCCGCCGCCTGCCTCGGCTTACCCACGGCGTCTGGTCCGACGGCTTCATCCTCGGATCGCTGATGGCCATCATGGTCACCGGATTTCTCGTGGAGGGCATCCGCATCGTCGCCACCGGCGACCCGTGGGCGGCCTGGAGCCCGGTCGGCACCGCTACGGGCCGGCTGCTGTTTGCCGCCGGCTTGAGGGATGCGAACGCCCAGCTCCTCGTTCACCGCACCCTCTGGTGGCTGCACATGTTCCTTTCTTTCGCGTTCATCGCCTACATCCCGTTCAGCAAGATGATGCACATGTTCACCTCGCCGGCGGCCATCTTCACCCGCAACTTGGGCAACCCGGGGAAGCTGGAGCCCATCGACCTGGAGGCCATGGAAGAGGGCCGAGTGCTCGGCGTGCGGACGCTGACCGATTTCACGTGGAAAGACTTGCTCGACCTCGACGCGTGTACCGAGTGCGGCCGCTGTCAGGACGTGTGCCCGGCTTACTTCGTCGGCAAGCCGCTCAATCCGAAACGCATCATTCTGGACATGCAGCGGCAAATGACACAGGAGATGGGGCGCTTCCCGTGGGAGAAGGGGAGCGGTGAGGCGCGGCCCATCGTCGGCACCTCGATTGACCCGGAGGCCATCTGGTCGTGCACGACGTGCAACGCGTGCGTTGAGGCGTGTCCCGTCGAGATCGAGCACGTGAAAAAGATCATCGACTTGCGGCGCTACCTGGTGATGGAGGAGGCGGACTTCCCGGAAACGGCCCAAGCCGCGCTGCAGGGCATCGAAGACCGGGGGCATCCTTTCCGCGGCACCGAGGCGTCCCGCAGCGACTGGTACGCGGACTTGCCGTACGTGCGGGAACTGTCCGAGGTGGGCCAGGCCGAGTACTTGTACTTCGTCGGCGACGCGGTGGCGTTCAACGAGCGGGCCCAGAAGATCGCCCGGGCCATGGCCAAGATCATGCACGCCGCGGGGCTGGACTTCGCAGTGCTGGGCGGAGAGGAGAGCAACAGCGGCGACGTGGCCCGGCGCATCGGCAACGAGTATCTCTTCGAAATGCAGGCGCGGCAAAACATCGAGACGTTCAGCCGCTACGGCGTCAAGAAGATCGTCACCACCGACCCCCACGTGTACCACACTCTGCGCAACGAGTATCCAGACTACGGCGGCCGCTACGAGGTCATCCACCACAGCCAGCTCATCCTGCGGCTGCTGGAGGAAGGGCGGCTGCGGCTCGCGCCGGGCGCGCTGGAGAAAGTGACGTATCACGACCCGTGCTATTTGGGCCGGCACAACGGCGAGTACGACGCGCCGCGGCGGGTGCTGGACGCGCTGGGCGGAGAGCGGATTGAGCTGGCGCGCTCGCGCGAGCGGAGTTTCTGCTGCGGGGCCGGCGGCGGCCGGTACTTTATGGACGACCCGCCGGGCAAGCGCATCAACGTGGCGCGGGCTCGGGAGATCGCGGCGTCGGGTGCGGAAACGGTGTGCACGGCGTGCCCCTACTGCTTGCTGATGCTGGAGGACGGCTTGGCCGCCGTCGCGGCGGAGACGGGGGGCCGCGCGGTTGCGGCGCGGGACTTGGCGGAACTGGTGGCGGAGGCGCTGGTGGCGGAGGCCCGGGACGAGGAGGCGTTGGCCGGTGGAGTTTCTTCTTAGCGAAGAACAGAAGCAGATTCGGGCGATGGTCCGGGAGCTGGCCCGGGAGAAAGTCGCGCCGTACGCGGCCCAATGGGATGCGCAGGAGCAGTTCCCGCACGAGCTGGTGGAGGTGCTCGGCGGCGCGGGGCTCTTGGGACTGGCGGTGCCGGAGGAGTACGGTGGGGCTGGCGCGCCTCTCCTGACGCGCGTGGTGGCCATCGAGGAGATGGCCAAGGTAGACGCCAGCGCGGCGCTGTTAATGGCGGTGCAAGACCTGGGGATGACACCGATCCTTCTCGGCGCGAGCGAGGAGCAGAAAGCCCGGTGGCTGCCCAAGTTCGCGACGGGAGAGTGGCTGGCCGCCTTTGCGCTGACCGAGCCGGGAGCCGGCTCGGACCCTGGGAGCCTTGAGATGCGGGCGCGGCGCGACGGCGACTTCTACGTGCTGAACGGGCGCAAGGTGTTCATCAGCAACGGCTCGGTGGCGCACGGCGTTACCGTTTTCGCCCGGACCGACCCGGAAAGCCGCGGGCCCAAGGGCATCAGCGCCTTTTTCGTGGAAAAGGGCACACCCGGCTTTACCGCCGTGCCCATGAAAGGCAAGCTGGGCCTGCGGGCGTCGGATACCGCGGAGCTCATCTTCGAGGACTGCCGCATCCCCGCGTCCAACCGCCTGGGAGCCGAAGGCGAAGGCTTCCAGCTCGCTATGAAAACGCTGGACCGGTCCCGCCCCAACATCGCGGCCCAGGCGCTGGGCGTGGCGCAGGGCGCCCTCGATTACGTCATCGACTACGTGCAGCAACGGCGCCAGTTCGGGCAGCCCATCGCCTCGTTTCAGGGCGTGCAGTTCCTGCTGGCCGACATGGCGACGGCGGTGGAAGCGGCCCGCGGCCTGACGTACCAGGCAGCCATCCGGGTGGAGGAGGAAGGGAAAGGCGGGGCGCGGCTCGTGACGGCCAACCGGTACTCGGCCATGGCCAAGATGTTCGCGACCGACGTGGCCATGCGGGTGACGACGGACGCGGTGCAGCTTTTGGGCGGCTACGGCATCATGCGGGACTATCCGGTGGAGCGCATGATGCGGGATGCCAAAATTTTTCAGATCTACGAGGGCACTAACCAGATTCAAAAGATCGTCATCGCCCGCAGCTTGCTGCAGGGCGCGGCGGGATGAGGCGGCCCCGCCGCGGCTGCGGCCAAGACGCAGCAGGGCATGAAAAATCCTGTTGACACGCCGCCGCGGCTGGCCCTATAATGGGGCCAACTGCACAGTTGAAAAAAGCGTCGACACCGTCGATGCCAAACCGGTGCAGCTCTTATCGAGAGTGGCGGAGGGACTGGCCCGATGAAGCCCGGCAACCAGCATCCGTGCAACGCGGATGCCAGGTGCCAAATCCTGCCGAACGCCGATTCCCGGAGCTTCGGCGTTTGGAGAGATGAGAGGAGGCACGGCCAGAATGACTGTACCTCTTCTCGACCGGGAAGGGGTTTTTTTGTTGCAAAAACACCAGCGAACGGTCCACCATCTTGACCTAGTTCCCCAGCGACCCATCCTGAAGCTGGAAAACGTCGAGAAAATTTACGGGCGAGGCGCCAATCAGGTGCAGGCGCTCCGCGGCGTGTCGCTGGAAGTGATGCCCGGCGAGATTTTCGGCATCATCGGCCTCAGCGGCGCCGGCAAGAGCACGCTCATTCGCTGCATCAACCTGTTGGAACGTCCTCAGGCCGGCCGGGTTTACATCGACGGCGTCGACGTCACCGGCTACAAGGGCAAGTCGCTGCGGCAGATGCGGCGCCAGATCGGCATGGTGTTCCAGCACTTCAACCTCCTGACGAACCGGACGGCGCTGCGCAACGTGACGTTTCCCATGGAAATTGCGGGCGTCCCGCGGGCCGAGCGGGAGCGGCGCGCTTTGGAGCTGCTCAGCTTTGTGGGCCTGCAGGACAAGGCGCACCGGTATCCGGCGGAGCTCAGCGGCGGCGAAAAGCAGCGGGTCGGCATCGCGCGGGCGCTGGCCTGCGAGCCGCGCATCCTGCTGTGCGACGAGCCTACCTCCGCGCTGGACCCGGAGACGACCAAGTCGTTCCTCGCGTTGCTGAAGGACATCAACCGGCGGCTGGGCTTGACCATCGTCATGGTGACGCACCAGATGCACGTGGTCCAGGCCGTGTGCCACCGGGTGGCCGTCCTCGACAAGGGGCAAGTCGCGGAAGTGGGCCCCGTGACCAAAGTGTTCAGCGACCCCGAGACGGAGGCGGCGCGCCGCCTCGTGAAGGAGGCTGCCGTCGGTGCTTAATCCGCAGCTGCTGCAGCTGTTGTGGAATGCGCTTCAGGAAACGCTCTACATGGTCGCGGGAGCCGCGTTCTTCGGGAACCTGCTGGGCTTTCCGCTGGGCATTCTCGTGGTCGTGACGGGACCGGACCACATTTTGCCCAACCGGTTCATTCACCGGTTGTTGGGCGTTGTCATCAACATCGGGCGCTCCATTCCCTTCATTATCCTGATGGTCGCCATCATCCCCTTTACGCGCTGGCTAGTCGGCACGTCCATCGGTACGACCGCGGCCATCGTGCCGCTGTCGGTGGCCGCGATCCCGTACATCGCCCGGCTCGTGGAGCAGTCGCTTAACGAGGTGGATCCGGGCGTCATCGAAGCCGCGCAGAGCATGGGCGCAACCCCGTGGCAGATCATTTGGAAAGTGCTGCTGCCGGAGAGCCTGCCATCGTTGACGCTGGGGGTGACCATCACGACCATCAGCCTCGTCAGCTACTCGGCCATGGCGGGCGCCATCGGCGCCGGCGGCCTGGGCGACTTGGCCATCCGCTACGGCTACCAGCGCTTCCGCGGCGACGTAATGCTGTGGACGGTGGCCGTGCTGGTGATCCTGGTTCAGCTCATCCAGATGGCCGGCAATTACATCGCGCGGCGGGTAGACCACCGCCACCCTGTGGATTGACGGCGACCACGCCGAACGTTTCTTGAGGTTTCGGTAACGGGCGGCGCAGCGGGCGCTGGGAGGGGTCCGCGCGCGCCTCGCGGCCGCTGGAAACTAAAAGATCACAAATCTCGGGAGGGTTTGAAATTATGAAGTCCGCCTTCGTTCGCATCGCAGCTGCCGTCTTGCTGGTGCTGGCATTCGGGGCTTTGGCCAGCGCGCAGTCGACGACCATTACGGTCGGTGCGACGCCGGTGCCGCACGCGGAGATTCTGGCGTTCGTGCAACCGCTGCTGCGGGAGGAAGGCATTGAGCTGCGCATCGTGGAGTTCAACGATTACGTGCAGCCAAACCTGGCTCTGGCTGCCGGCGAGCTGGATGCCAACTACTTCCAGCACATTCCGTACCTGGAGACGTTCGCCGCGGATCACCGGCTCAACCTGAGCGTGCTGGTGGGCGTGCACATCGAGCCCATGGGCGTCTACAGCCGCCGGGTTTCGAGCTTGAGCGAGCTGCGCAACGGCGCCGTCATCGCCATTCCCAACGACGCGACCAACGGCGGCCGGGCGCTGCTGCTGCTGGAGCAGGCGGGCCTCATTAAGCTGGCCGACGGCGTCGGCATCACGGCTACCATCTTTGACATCGTCGAAAACCCGCGCAACATTCGCTTCCAGGAGCTGGACGCCGCCTTCTTGCCGCGGGCGCTGGTGGACGTGGACGCCGCGGTGATCAACACCAACTACGCACTGGAGGCCGGTCTCGTGCCGCTGCGGGACGCGCTGTTCATCGAGGGCGCCGAGTCGCCGTACGTCAACGTGGTGGCGGTGCGCACGGGCGACGAGAACAGGCCCGAGCTGCGCAAGCTGGCGGAAGTGCTGCTGCGGCCCGAGGTGCGACAGTTCATTCTCGACACGTACAAGGGCGCGGTCGTGCCCGTCTTCTAATGGGTTAAGCCCCTCTCGCAAGGGGCTCGAACGACGCGAAGTCGAGTTGCGGGGCGAGTAGGAGGAACAAGGTTGAAACGGTTCGCTGTTGGGTTGCTGGTTATTCTGGCTGTCTTGGCGCTCGGCGGAGCGGCGGCGGCGCAGACGACGGTGCTGCGCGTGGGGGCCAGCACGCTGCCCCACGCGCCCATTCTCGAGTTCGTGAAGCCGATGCTGGCCGAGGAGGGCATTGAACTCCGGATTATCGAGTTCAGCGACTACGTGCTGCCCAACTTGGCCCTGGCCGCGGGCGAAATCGATGCCAACTTCTTCCAGCACATCCCCTACCTGGAGGATTTCGCGGCCAATCACCGGCTGGATTTGACGTGGACGGTCAAAGTGTTCACGGCGCCCATCGGCATGTACAGCAAGAAGATCCAGTCGATTGATGAGCTGCCCCGCGGGGCGCGCATCGCCATTCCAAACGATGTGACCAACGGCGGCCGGGCGCTGCTCTTGCTGGAGCAGGCGGGGCTCATCGAGCTGCGCAAGGACATCCAGGGCAGCCCGACGGTGTTTGACATCGTCCGCAACCCGCGGAACCTACGCATCATCGAGCTGGAGGCGCCGCTGCTGCCGCGGGCGCTGGACGACGTGGACGCGGCGTTCATCAACCAGACCTACGCCCTCGAGGCGGGCCTGAAGCCGACGCAGGACGCGATCTTGCTGGAGTCGGGCGACTCGCCCTACGCCAACGTGGTGGCCGTGCGCACGCAAGACGTGAACAATTGGGCCATTCAGAAGCTGGGCGAGGTGCTGACCCGGCCCGAAGTGCGGCAGTTCATCCTCGAATACTTCGAGGGCTCGCTCATCCCGGCGTTCTGACGCCTCTTGCCGGCGGGTGGCGGAAAGACCGGGAGCGGCGCAGGAGCCGCGGCCAAAGGAGAGAACTTTTCCCAGCGGGAGAAAGAGCGAAGATTCGCGCTTGATCCCGCTTCTTTTCTTGTATGGAATTTGTTTGATGGATGGGGCGCGGCCGGCGGCCGGTCGCAGTCGGCGGAGGAAACGAGCCCAACGGAGGTGGGGACAATGGCATGGGTGGAGGTGCGCCGCGACGGCGCGGTGGGCGTGGTGACACTGAACAAGCCGCCCGTCAACGCGCTAGACGCGGGATTCCTGGGGGAAATCGAGGCAGCGGTCGCGGAGCTCGAGGGAGATGAAGACGTCCGGGCCGTCGTGTTCCGCAGCGGCATCCCGGGCATCTTCATCGCCGGGGCGGATATCAAGGCGTTCGAGGACGCCGGGGCGACGGAGGCGGCCATCGGCGCGTTCCACAACTGCTTTTCGCACATCGAGCGGCTGCCGAAGCCGACCATCGCGGCCATCGGCGGCCACGCGCTGGGTGGGGGCTGCGAGTTTGCCCTGGCTTGCGACTTCCGCCTGATGGTGGACGACGGCCGGAGCCGCATCGGGTTGCCGGAAGTGAATCTCGGCCTCTTCCCGGGCGCGGGCGGCACCCAGCGGCTGCCCCGCATCGTGGGCGAGGCGCGCGCACTGGACATCATCTTGCACGGGCGCCGGCTTTCCGCCCCCGAGGCGCTGGCCATCGGGCTGGTGCACGAAACGGCGGCGCCGGAGGCGTTCGACGCGGCCGTGCTGGAGTACGCGCGCCGGCTGGCCGAGGGGCCGACGCGTGCGCTGGCGGCGGCCAAAGCGCTGGTGCGGCAAGCCCTCAGCGTGCCGCTGGCGGAAGGGCTACAGGCGGAGAGACAGGCGTTTCTGGCCATCCTCAACACGGACGACGCCCGCGAAGGCGTGCGGGCGTTCTTGGAGAAACGGCAGCCTACTTTCCGTGGCCGGTGAACGGGAAAAAGCCTACGGCGGCGCCTGCGAACGCCCCGTTGCCGGACTTGGCGGCGGACCCGCTAGCCCGCCGGCTGGCCGCTCCGGTTCGCTCCGAGCCGCCGCCAGAACCGATACGCGAGGAAGGCAGCCAGCAGCACCGCGCCGCCCACGACCAGCCACCAGCGGTAGCGGGGGCTTTCGAGCACGCTCTGCCCGAGGAACGAGAACAGGGCGAGGTTGGGCAAGTCGCCCAGCAGCGTCGCCGCGAGAAAGTGCGGGACAGGCAGGCGGCTGAGGCCCGCCACGTAGCTCCAGACGTCGCTGGACGTAAACGGGATGAGGCGGAGCACCAGCAACGCGGCAAAGCCGTTGGAACGGCTGAACTGGTCGACCCGGTCCAGAAAACGGTCCGGAATGATGCGGCGCACGAAGCGGCGGCCGACCCAGCGGGCCACCGCGAAGGCGCTCAGCGACCCGAGGGCCACGCCGAGCAGCGACACCAAGCCTCCCAGCCACGGGCCGAACAGGATGCCGTTGGCGATCTTGAGGAACCAGGCCGGCACCGGCGCCAGCAGCGCCTCGATGATGAACAGCCCGAGGATGACGACGACGGTCCAGTTGCCGAAGCCGCGCAGGAACTCGACGGCCTCCTCGAGCTGCGCTTCGCGCATGAAGCGGCGAATGTCGCGCCACGTTTCGGGCGCGGCGCCCAGTACGAAGACGAGCAAGACGACTCCCGCCAGCAAGGCGGCGATAACCCCGATGTGGTTTTTCCTTGGCGTTTGCATACGGTGATCGTTCCCGTCAGCCCGCGCTAGGGCCGGGGGGCGTCTGGCGGGCGCCCGGCGCCGCCGGCCGCGGCGCCAGCCTTACTCGAACAGCGGAATGACGTAGCGGGCCAAAAACCAAAGGACGGCCATGACGATGATGACCACCGCGGCCCACTTGATGGCGGCCGTGCCGACCGGCTCGCCGTGGCGCGGCGGTCCGGACGGTGCGTCCATCGGCATCACCCCCGCAGGGACTTGGCTTCTACAGGCAGTGTTCCCCGGGGGCACGCAGGCATGCGGAAAACGCGGCGGACCCGAACGAGGCGGCGTTCGGGTCCGCTTCTTCGCTGGAGAGGGAGCTCAATCGGGAGCCTCTCAATCGGAAGCTCTCGACCCTGTCGTTTCGTTTGCAGCCACGTAGCGAAGCAGCGTGTCGGCGGCCTCGAGGGCCGACAGCGACCGGCGTCCGACGGCGTCGACGAGCCGTTCGCGCTCGGCCGCCGCGTCGCCTCCACTGAGCCGCTGCTCGAGCCGCAGCAGCAACGCCTCTTGCAGCTCCGCGGCCGCTTGGCGGCGCAGCACCTCGTGCCAGCGCCCCGTCTCCGTCAGGTGCCGCCGGTGCTGTTCGAAGGCGTCTGCCAGAGCCGCGACGCCCGTGCCGTCGGTGGCCACCGTCTTGACGACAGGGGGCTGCCAGCCGTCGCCGGAAACCGCGCGGCCCAGCGCTTGCGCCGCCGCGAGGCCCACTTTCAGCATCGCCTCCAGCTCCGCCGCCGTCTGCTCCGCGCCTTCCCGGTCGGCCTTGTTCACCACGTACACGTCGGCGATTTCCAGGATGCCCGCTTTCAGCGTCTGCACGTCGTCGCCCAGCCCGGGCACCGAGACCACCGCCGTCGTGTGCGCGATGGTGCGCACGGCCACGTCCGATTGGCCGGCGCCTACGGTTTCCACGAGAACGACGTCTTTGCCGAACGCGTCCAGCAGGTGAACGGCGCTGCGCACCGAGCGGGACGTGCCGCCCAGCTGCCCGCGCGAGGCCATGCTGCGGAAAAAGACGCTGGCCGGAAGAAGCCCCGCAGGCATGCGAATGCGGTCGCCCAGCACGGCACCGCCCGACAGCGGGCTGGAAGGGTCGACGGCGATGACCCCGACCTGGCGGCCTCGGCGCGCGTACTCCGCGGCCAGCGCCCACACGAGCGTGCTCTTGCCCGCACCCGGCGGACCCGTGATGCCGATGACGTGAGCCCGGCCCGTGTGGGGGTGGACGGCGCGCATGATTTCGCCCAGCTCCGGCCCGCCGTCGTCGACGTACGTGATGAGGCGCGCCAGGGCGCGGCGGCTGCCCTGGAGCATTTCCTCGATGAGCCGCGCGGCGGCCGTCACGGCGCGTCCCCTCCCGTCTCGAAGCGCACGAGCGGCTGGCCGGTGTTGACGTTGTCGCCCGGCGAGACCGCGACGGCCGCCACGGTGCCGGCGGCGGGAGCGGTGATCTCGTTCTCCAGTTTCATGGCGGTCAGGATGAGGAGCACGGCGCCTTCCGGCACCGTTTCGCCAACGCGCACTTTGACTTCGGTCACGGTGCCCGGCATGGGCGCCGTGAGCCAGCCCCCGGCCAGCCCGCCTGACCCGTTGGCGCCGGCCGGGCCGGTCGCGGCTACGGCATCGGCTCCGGCCGCTCCCGAGGTGTTGGGCGCGGTCTTGGGCGGCGAGCCCGCGCCGGCGGCGGCGCGCGGCGCGTCGCCCGGGCCGGGTCGGCCGACCGCCGGGTCTTCGACGTCCAGTTCTTCCACAATGACTTCGTGGCGCACGCCGTCCACGGTCACGGCGAACCGGCGGCGCCTGCGCTGGGACCCGTTGGCGAGCGTCGTCATGCGTGCGTCCTCCTGTCCCCGCGTGGACTAAAGGTCAGCGACCGGTTCTGCATGGCGGCGAGCCGTCCGGCGAAGCCCCACAGGCCGGCCGGGTGCGGCGGCGGGGCCGGGGAGATGGACACGATCTGATGCGGTTCGTCCAACACAGCCGCCAGGGCGGCGGCCACGGCGGCCGCCGTTTCGGTGTCGCGCCCGGCCGGGCCGCGTTGGGCCGGGGCGAGCGCTCGGTCGCCGGGCTGGACGGCCACCTCCGCGCCCCCGGGCCGCTGCCGCGCCAGGGCGGCGGCGTAATACTGCACGCGCTCGAGGGGCACGTGCTGTTCCGCGATGCCGGTGTCGAAGCGGCCGCTGCGGAACGCCTCGTGTTCCAGCACGGCCAGGTGAAACGGAATCGTGGTGGGCACGCCGTGCACGACGAACTCCAGCAGCGCCCGGCGCATGCGGGCGATGGCCTGCTCCCTGCCGTCCGCCCAGGCAATGAGCTTGGCGATGAGCGAGTCGTAATACGGCGGGATGACCCAGCCCGGGAAGGCGGCGCCGTCGACGCGCACGCCCGGCCCGCCGGGTGGCCGGTAGACGTCGATGCGGCCGGGGCTGGGCGAGAAATTGCGCGCAGGGTCTTCCGCGTTGATGCGGCACTCGATGGCCCACCCGCGCGGAACCAAGTCTTCCTGCCGCCATGACAGCGGGAGACCGGCCGCAATGCGAATCTGCTCCGCGACGATGTCGACGCCGTACAAGACTTCCGTTACCGGATGCTCCACCTGGATGCGAGTGTTCACTTCCAGGAAATAGAAGCGCCCCGCTTCGTCGACGAGAAACTCCACGGTGCCGGCGTTGACGTAGCCCAGCGACGCCAGCAGCTTGGCTGCGGCGGCGCCCATGGCCGCCCGTAGCGTTGCGTCGACGACGGGTGACGGCGCCTCCTCGATGAGCTTCTGGTGGCGGCGCTGCACGGTGCAGTCGCGCTCGCCCAAATGCACGATGTGGCCGTGGGCGTCGGCCAGCACTTGAATTTCGACGTGGCGGGCGCCGGGCAAGAACTTTTCCAGATAGACCGCCGGCGACTTGAAGGCCGCGTTGGCTTCGGACATGGCCCGAGGAAGCTGCGCTCGCAGCTCCTCTTCGTCTCGGGCCAGGCGCATGCCACGCCCGCCGCCGCCGGCGGCCGCCTTGATCAGAACCGGATAGCCGATGCGCGCCGCCATGGCCGCCACGGCGTCGACGTCCACGGCGCCGCCGGCGCCGACCGCCTCCGGGGTGCCCGGCAGGCAGGGAATGCCCAGCGCCGCGGCCGACGCGCGGGCCCGGTCTTTTTCGCCCAGGTGCGCCATGACGTCCGGCGGCGGGCCGATGAAGACGAGCCCCGCCTCCGCGCACAGGCGGGCGAAAGCGGCGTTTTCCGCGAGAAACCCGTAGCCCGGGTGCACCGCTTCCGCGCCCCACCTTTTGGCCGCGGCCACGATGCGCTCCGCGTCCAGGTAACACCACGGATCGCCCAGCACGATGACTTCGTCGGCCAGCTGAGCCGCCGCGCTGTCTTGGTCCGCCGCGCTGGCTACGACTGCCGTTGCGATGCCCAGCTCGCGGCAGGTGCGGACGATGCGCAGGGCGATTTCGCCTCGATTGGCCACCAGCAGCCGCCTGAACACCGCTCTCGCCCCTTACAGCGGAATGTTCCCGTGCTTTTTCGCCGGCCGGTCTTCCCGCTTGTCGGCCAGCACGTACAGCGCGTCGATGAGCCGCTGCCGCGTCTCCCGCGGGTCGATGACGTCGTCCACCATGCCGCGCGCCGAAGCGATGTACGGGTTGGCGAACCGCTCGCGGTACTCTTGCGTCCGCTGCGCCAGCAACGCCTCCGGGTCGTCGGCGTGGGCCAGCTCGTTGCGGTACAAGATCTGAGCGGCGCCTTCGGGTCCCATGACCGCGATTTCCGCCGTCGGCCACGCCAGCGCCAAATCGGCCCCGATGCCGCGGCTGCTCATAGCCACGTAAGCGCCGCCATAGGCTTTGCGCAGGATGACGGCGATTTTCGGCACCGTCGCTTCGGCGTAGGCGTACAAGATCTTGGCGCCGTGGCGGATGATGCCGCGGTGTTCTTGGGAGACGCCCGGCAAGAAGCCCGGCACGTCGATGAAGGTGATGACCGGAATGTTGAACGCGTCGCAAAAGCGCACGAAGCGCGCGATCTTGTCGGAAGCGTCGATGTCCAGGCACCCCGCCAGCACGCGGGGCTGATTGGCTACGATGCCGCAGCTTTGCCCGTCCAGGCGGCCGAAACCGACCACCGCGTTGGGTGCGAACTCCTGCTGCACTTCCAGCAAGTACCCGCCGTCCAGCACGCGGCGCAGCACGTCTCGGACATCGTACGCTTTGCTGGGCGAAGCCGGCACCACGTCCAGCAGCTCCTCCGGGTCGCCCGCGGGCGGCAAGGGCGCCGCGGCGGGCGGCAGCGATTGGTTGTTGGCGGGCAGGTACGAGAGCAGCTCCCGCACGAGCGCCAGGCACGAGGCTTCGTCGGGCGCCCGGAAGTGCGCCACACCGCTCTTGGCGCTGTGGATGGCCGCTCCGCCCAGCTCTTCGAAGGTCACGTCTTCGCCCGTGGCCGCCTTCGTTACTTGGGGGCCGGTGATGAACATCTTGCTGACGTTGTCCGCGACGAAGGTGAAGTCGGTGAGGGCGGGGGAGTATACGGCGCCGCCGGCGCTGGGGCCGAGCACCACGGAAATTTGCGGGACGACACCGGAGAGGAGCGCGTTCCTCTTGAAAATTTCCCCGTAGGCGCCCAGGGCGTCGACACCTTCCTGGATCCGGGCGCCACCTGAATCGTTGATGCCGATGATGGGTGCACCGGCTCGGTAGGCGAGGTCCATGATCTTGCAGATCTTGCGGGAGTGGAGCTCGCCCACGGAACCGCCGAAAATGGTGAAGTCTTGCGAGAAGCAAAAGACGGGCCGGCCATGAATGCGTCCCCAGCCGGTGACGACCCCTTCGCCGATAGGGTACGACGCGTCGCCGGTGGCTTGGTGCGTATCGTGCACGAAGCGGTCGATCTCGACGAATGTGCCCGGGTCCAGCAGCTGCTCGATGCGCTCCCGGGCCGTCTGCTTGCCCGACGCCCGCTGCTGCTTGATCCGGCGCTCGCCGCCGCCCGCGCTGCTGCGTTCCCGCCATTGCTCCAGCCGCTGCAGCTTGTCGCGCATCGTCTCGCTCGCCAACGCCTACATCCCCCCGTCGCTCGGATCCGGGTGCATGTACAGCTCCAGCAGCGTTCCGAAGGTCTGTTTCGGATGCGTGAACGCGGCCCGGGCGCCGCCGGCTGCCGGGCGCGGCGCGTCGTCCAGCAGCGCGCCCGGCGCGAGCCGGGCGAGGCGCGCTATGGCCGCCGCGATGTCCGGGGTGGCCAGCGCCACGTGGTGCACGCCCTCGCCGCGCCGGGCCAAAAAGCGCGCCACGCCGCTGTCTTCGTTCAGCGGCTCCAGCAGCTCGATGAAGCAGTTGCCCGCGTCGAAAAAGGCCACCCGCACGCCTTCGGAGGGCACGTCCTCCTCCCGCACGCACGGCAGCCCCAGCACGTGTTCGAAAAACGGCCGCGCCGCCGCGATGCTGTGCACGGCGATGGCGATGTGATCCACGCCCGCCGCGACGGCCGGGCCCGGCCCGGGCGCCGCGCCTCGCCGGTCGTTCTTCATGCCGTCCCCACGTCCCGGTACTCGCCGAAAACGTCCCGCAGGACGCCGCAAATCTCGCCTACGCTTGCGTAGGCGTGCACCGCGTCGATGATTAAAGGCATCAAGTTGTCGTGGCCGGTCGCCGCCTCCCGCAGGCGCTGCAGCGCGGCCTGCACCGCCGCCGCGTCCCGGTCGCGGCGCGTCTGGTGCAGCCGATCGATCTGGGCCCGTTCCTGCGCCGGATCGACGCGCAAAATCGCAGGCGCCGGCTCGTCGCCGGATCGGAAGCGGTTGACGCCGACGATCACTTTCTCGCCCGACTCGACCTGCCGCTGGTACCGGTAGGCGCTCTCCTCGATCTCCCGCTGCATGAAACGCCGCTCGACGGCGCGGACGGCGCCGCCCAGCTCGTCGATGCGGGCGATGTACTCCCTGGCCCGCTCGTAGATGGACTGCGTCAGGCTTTCGACGTACCAGCTGCCGCCCAGCGGGTCGATAACGTCCGCCGCGCCTGTCTCGTACGCCAGGATCTGCTGCGTGCGCAGGGCGATGCGCGCCGAATCCTCCGTCGGCAGCCCCAGCGCCTCGTCGAAAGCGTTGGTGTGCAGCGACTGCGTGCCGCCCAGCACCGCGGCCAGCGCTTGGTACGCCACGCGCACGATGTTGAGCTCGGGCTGCTGCGCGGTCAGGGTGGACCCGGCCGTTTGCGTGTGGAAACGCAGCGCGCACGAGCGCGGGTTTTGCGCGCCGAACCGTTCTTTCATGAGCTCGGCCCATAGTCGCCGGGCGGCGCGGAACTTGGCCGCTTCCTCGAACAAGTTGGAGTGCGCGTTGAAGAAGAACGAAAGCCGCGGCGCGAAGGCGTCCACCGGCAAGCCTCGAGCGACGGCGGCTTCGGCGTAGGCGATGCCGTTGGCCAGCGTAAAGGCCACCTCTTGCACCGCGTCGGCGCCCGCTTCGCGGATGTGGTAGCCGCTGATGCTGATGGGGTTCCAGCGGGGCAGGAAGCGGCAGCAGTATTCGATGACGTCCACCACGAGGCGCATGGACGGACCGGGCGGGAAGATGTAGGTGCCGCGGGCGAGGTACTCCTTGAGGATGTCGTTCTGGACCGTGCCCGACAGCCGCTCCAGCGGTACGCCGCGCTTTTGCGCTACGGCGACGTACATGGCCAGCAGCACCGCCGCCGGGGCGTTGATGGTCATGGAGGTGCTGACCTGGTCCAGCGGGATGCCGTCCAGCATCGTCTCCATGTCGGCCAGCGTGTCGATAGCCACGCCGACCCGGCCCACTTCGCCTTCGGCCAGCGGGTGGTCGGAGTCGTAGCCCATCTGCGTGGGCAAGTCGAAAGCTACCGACAATCCCGTCGTCCCTTGCTCCAGCAGGTAGCGGAAGCGGCGGTTCGTTTCGGCCGGCGTGCCGAAGCCCGCGTACTGCCGCATCGTCCACAGGCGTCCCCGGTACATGGTCGGATACGGCCCCCGGGTGTAAGGGTATTCGCCCGGCCAGCCGATGGCCGCCTCAAAGTCGATGCCGGCCACGTCCAGCGGCGTGTACAGCGGCTCGACGGGCAACCGGGCGTCGGTCCGGCGCGGGGGCTGGGTACCAGCCGCTTCGCGCCAGCGGGCCAGCGCCGCCTTCAGGCGCCGCAGCGCTTCTTCCTCCCACACGAGCGGCGAGTCCTCCGTTTCGACAATTTCGATCTGGACTTCATCTTCAATACTATACGATTTACTACGACATTCGCCGGCGCGCCGTGCGCGTCCTGCCCGCCCGCGCCTAACGCTCGACGGCGCGGAAACAAACGGGTAAAATGGGAGACAACACCGTGCAGCCGAGGGGGGAAAGGCTTGGCGGGTAAGACGCTGGAAGTGCAAATCGAGTTTTGCGGGCCGTGCGGCTACGCGCCGTGGGCCATCAAAGCCGCGGAGGAGCTGGTGACCCACTGCGGCAAGCAGCTGGCGGCCGTGACGCTCATCCCGTCGTCGGGCGGCACGTTCGAGGTGCGGGCCGGCAGCGAGGTGATTTTCTCGCTGGACCAGACGGGCCGTTTCCCGGAGGCAGGGGAAATCGTCCGGATTCTGCAGAACAAACAGCTGATTGCGGAAGCGTGAGGGCGCGGCGGACGGAGCCGCCCGCAGCGAAACGCAGGAGGGAACGACGTGATCACCATCGACCTCTCCGGGCGCACGGGCTTGGTGGTCGGCATCGCGGACAAGCACAGCATCGCCTGGGGCATCGCGCAAATGCTGGACAAGGCCGGCGCCAAGCTGGCCGTGACGTACCAGAACGAGCGCGTCGAGCCGAAAGTGCGGGAGCTGGCCGCGGGGCTCAACGACCCGCTGGTGCTGCCCCTGGACGTCACCGACGACGCGCAGATCGAAAACGTTTTCCGGCGCGTGCAGGAGGAGTTCGGTAAGCTGGACATTTTGATTCACGCCGTGGCGTACGCGCCGCGCGAAGATTTGCAGCGGCCTTTCGTGGAAACGTCCCGGCAAGGCTACGCGATCGCGCAGGATGTCAGCGCGTACTCGCTGGCGGCGCTCGCCAACGCGGCGCGGCCGCTGATGAAGGCGGCGGGCGGCGGCAGCATCGTGACGCTGACCTACTACGGCGCCGAAAAGGTCATTCCCGGCTACAACGTCATGGGCGTGGCCAAGGCGGCGCTGGAGGCGGCGGTGCGCTATCTGGCCTACGACTTGGGGCCGGACAACATTCGCGTCAACGCCATCTCGGCCGGTCCCATGAAGACGCTGGCCGCGCGGGGCGTGCCGGGCTTCATGAAGATGCTGGAACACCACGCCGAGAAAGCGCCGCTGCGCCGCCGGGTGGAAATGGAGGAGCTGGCCGGTGCGGCGCTGTTCCTTTGCAGCCCGCTGAGCTCGGGCATCACCGGCGAAGTACTGTACGTGGACGCGGGCTACAACATCGTCGGCATGTAGCGGTGGCCTGAGCCGTGAACGCAGACCCACGCGAGCTCGGCCGCCGGCTGGTGGACTGGTTCGAGGCGCACAAGCGGGACTTGCCGTGGCGGAGGGACCGCGATCCGTATCGCGTCTGGGTTTCCGAAGTGATGCTGCAGCAGACGCGAGTGGAGACGGTCGTTTCCCGCTATGACTCGTTCTTGCGCCGTTTTCCGACCGTCGAGCAGTTGGCGGCCGCTGCGGAAGAAGACGTCCTCAAGGAGTGGGAAGGACTCGGGTATTATTCGCGCGCCCGCAACCTGTGGCTGGCCGCGCGCGAGGTCATGGCCCGCTACGGGGGCCAGCTGCCGCAGCACCCCGACGAGCTGGCCAAGCTTCCCGGCATCGGCCGCTACACGGCCGCGGCCATCGCCAGCATCGCCTTCAATTACCCGTCGCCGGCGGTGGACGGCAACGTGTTGCGGGTGCTCGCGCGCCTGTACGGCATCGCGGAGCCGGTGACGCAGGGGGCGGTCCAGCGGCGCATCGAGGAGCTGGCCGCCGCCATGATGCCGGCTGAGCAAGCCGGCCGGTTCACGGAGGCGCTCATGGAGCTGGGCGCTCTGGTCTGCACGCCGGGCCGGCCCGACTGCGGCCGCTGCCCGTGGGCCGATGCGTGCGTGGCGCGCGCGGAAGGCGCGGCCGAAGCGCTGCCGGTGCGGCCGAAAAAGCAGCCGGGCCGCGTCGTGCACGGGGCGGTGGCGGTGGCGGTCGCGCAGGGAACCGGGGGCGAAGTCCCCCGCCTGCTCGTCGTGCGCCGGCCGGAAGGCGGCTTGCTGGCTGGGTTGTGGGAGTTCCCATGGCTTGAGCTGCCGGCGGATGTCTCGGACGAAGAGGCGGCGGCGCGGTTGCGGCAGCGTCTGCAGGAGCTCTACGGGGTCGCGGCGCGGCCGGCGGGACGGCTGCAGGACGTGACGCACGTCTTCAGCCACTTGACGTGGCGCCTGCGCGTGTTCGAGTACGCGGTGGACGCAGGCGCGGGTGGTGGGCGAGGGCCCGAGACCGGGGGCGCCGCGTGGCGGTGGGCCACGGCCGATGAACTGGACGCGCTGCCGTTCGGGCGAGCCCACCGCCGCATCGCCGGCGCGTGGCGCGCCCTGGCGCACGTCTCGGACCCGACGCCCGGGAAAGGAGGAGACTAGATGGCCGGCAGCCCGGCACAAAGGGCGATGGCCGAAATGGTGGGCACTTTCTTGTTTTCGTTTCTCGGCGCGGCGGCGTTCGTCGCCGACGAGCGGTCCGGCGGAGCGCTAGGGATTGGCGGCGTGGCCGCGGTGCACGGGCTGGCGCTGGCGGCCATCGTGGCCGCGCTGGGGCCGGTCTCGGGCGCCCACGTCAACCCGGCCGTCAGCGTGGCCTGGGCGCTGGCGGGCCGGATGCGGTGGCCGCGCGCGGTGATGTACGTGCTGGCGCAGCTTTTGGGCGGCGTCGCCGCGGCGCTGGCGGCGGCGGCCGTTTTCGGGAGCGACGTCTGGCGGCGCGCCCGGCTGGCCGTGGCAGCGGCGCAGCCGGAGCGGGCGGCGGCCCAAATTATCTTAGAAGCGATACTGACGCTGGCCGTGACGCTCGTATATTTCGGCGCTCGGATCGGCGAAGGCCAGCGTCCCGCGGCCGCGCTGGCCGTGGGGGCGGCCATGAGCGCGGCGGTGTTCCTCGCCGCGCCGCTGACCGGCGGCACGCTGAATCCGGCCCGGGCGTTTGGTGTCGCGCTGGCGGGCAGCGTGTGGGAAAACCATTGGCTGGCCTGGGCGGGCCCGCTCGCGGGCGCGGTCGTGGCGGCCGTCGTCGGCGCGCTGCTGGCCGTGCGCGAAGCGCGGGCCAAGGAGTGACGACCTGGTGCAACCCGAGCCGCTGGCGCTGGAGCGGGTGGTCGTGCGGCATATCCGCATGCGCTTGCGATCGCCGTTTGTCACGGCGCTAGGTGCCGAGCACGAGCGGGACGTGGTGATCATCGAAGCTCACGGGGGCGGGCACGTAGGATACGGCGAGGCGCCGGTGCTGTCCCGGCCGACGTACAACGAGGAGACCGTCGCCACGGCTTGGCACGTGCTCAACGATTTCTTCGTCCCGGCGCTCTCCCGCGCCGGCCTGCAGCACCCGTCGGGCGCGGCGGCCGCCTTGACCGTCTTTCGCGGCCATCCCATCGCCAAGGCAGGCCTGGAGGGAGCCCTCTGGGACTTGTGGGCGCGCCAGCGAGGGCTATCGTTGAGCGCGGTGCTGGGCGGGACGCGCCGGAAAGTGCCGGCGGGCGTCGCGCTGGGCTTCGCGGCGGATACGCGGGAGCTGCTGCGGCAGGTGGAAGACTGCGTGCAGCGGGGCTACCGCCGGGTGAAGCTGAAAATCGCGCCGGGACGGGACGTCGACGTGGTTGAACCGGTGCGCCGCGCGTTCCCCGGCCTCGAGCTCGCGGTCGACGCCAACGGATCGTATCGTATTGGCGACATGGAGGCGCTCCAGCGCTTGGATCAGTTCGGCCTGGCTTTTCTCGAGCAGCCGCTGTCGTGGGACGACCTCCTCGATCACGCGCGGCTGCAGGCGCAACTGCAGACCCCCGTCTGCCTCGACGAGAGCGTGCGGAGCGTGGAGCACGCGGCCCAGGCGCTGGCGTTGGGCAGCTGCCGCATGTTCAACGTCAAGGCGGCGCGGCTGGGAGGCCACACAGCCGCGGTGGCGGTGCACGATTTGGCTTTGGCGCGCGGAGTGCCGGTGTGGTGCGGCGGCATGCTGGAAACGGGCATCGGGCGCGCCCACAACGTGGCGCTGGCGTCGCTGCCGGGATTTTCGCTGCCGGGCGACCTGTCGGCCTCGGATCGCTATTGGCTCGAAGACATCGTCGATCCGCCGTTCACGTTGGATGACGAAGGCTGCCTCGCTGTGCCGTCCGAACCCGGCATCGGCGTGGCGGTGGACGTGGAACGGCTTGAGGCACTGACGGTGCGGCGGCAAGAGCACCGCCTTGCAAGCGCATCGCTCTAACCGAAGCCGGGCAGCGGCGGGCCCGGGGCGCCGCGGCGGAACGCCGGGTCCTGCTGGCAAGCGTCGCCCGGGCGGGCAGTTATTGCTAGCAGCCGGGCGGGAGGAAGCCCGGCGGCGCTGCAGAAGTCCAGGAAAGAAGCCCGAAGGACGAGGGAAAAACGAGGCCACGGACGGCAACGCTGCTCACGCCGCTTACGACACGGCTTTCATCGCAGCAGGAAACGGGGGAGCAAGCGTTGCACCGAGCCCCATCGCAGAGCGTAGTCACCCTGCGCTCCAGCCTCGTCGCGACTCTTATTGTCTTGTTGTTTTTCTACTTGATGGGCGGCCAGGCCGGCGCGCCCGGCGAGTTGCCCGAGCCGGTTTCCCCGGCGCCGGGCGCTGCGCCGTCCTCGCCGGACGCGGCACCCGGATCCGCCCAGCAGTCGGCGTCCGGCCAGCGGCCCGCCGCGGGCGGCGGCGACACGGCCGCCTCAGGGGCCGAGCGGGCGCCGGTCCCGCAGTCCGCAAAGCCTTTGGCCAACCGCACCATCGTGCTCGATCCCGGTCACGGCGGATCAGATCCGGGCGCCCTGGGCGTCAGCGGCAAGACGCGAGAGGCGTACAACACGCTCTTCGTGGCGCTGGACGCGAAGAACCTGCTGGAGCAGGCCGGCGCCCGCGTCATTCTGACACGCAGCGACGACCGCTACGTGCCGCTGGCCGCGCGGGCCGCCATCGCCAACCAGGCCGGCGCCGACGTCTTCATCAGCATCCACAACGACTCCAATCCCAACCCAGCGGTGCACGGCGTCACCACCTATTACTACCACGAGCGCAGCCGCCGGCTGGCCGATGTCATGCAGGCCCATCTCGCGCAAGCCCTGGGGACGCGCAGCGTGGGGGTCATCCGCCGGTCGTTCCACGTCGTGCGGGAGACGACGATGCCGGCCGTCTTGCTGGAGCTGGGCTTTTTGTCCAACTGGAGCGAGGAGCGGCTGCTGGCGGACCCGGCGTACCGCTACCGGGCTGCGCTGGCCATCTACAACGGCGTCGTCGACTATTTCGCCCAGTCGGGCTGAGGCGCCGCGCGGCGCCTCGCATCAGTCGTCGCCGTCGTGGAGGGTAGCGAAGACGCGCTCAATCGCGTTGAGCGTGAACTCGATGTCCTGCTCCGTGTGGGCGGCGGTGACGTAGAGCACCTCGTAGACCGAGGGCGCCAGGTTGATGCCGGAAGCCAGCATGCGGCGGAAGAAGCGGGCGAACATGGCCTTGTCGCTGCGGTCCACGGCCGCCACGTCGTACACCGGCTCCTCGGTAAAGGCGATGGACACGCCGCCGCCCCGCTGGTTCACCTGGACGGCGACGCCGTGCCGCGCCGCCGACTCCCGCAGCCCGTCGGCCAGCGCCTTGCCGAACCGCTCCAGCCGCTCGTACAGGCCCGGCTCCTGCAGCGTCTGCAGGCACGCCAAGCCGGCCGCGACGGAGACCGGGTTGCCCGAGAACGTGCCCGACTGGTACACGGGGCCCACGGGCGAGACGTAGTCCATGATCTCGGCCGACGCACCGTAGGCGCCGATGGGCAGCCCGCCGCCGATAATCTTGCCGAGCACCGTAATGTCCGGCTGAAAGCCGAGCGCGTCGGCGGCTGAACCGTACCGGAACCGGAACGCCGTGATGACTTCGTCGTAAATGACCAACGCGCCGAGCTTGGCCGCCGCGGCGTGCACCGCCTCGAGAAAGCCCGGCCTGGGCTCCACGAGGCCGAAGTTGCCGACGATGGGCTCCAGCAGCAGCGCCGCGATGTCGTGGTCGCCGTCGGGACCGCTGCCGCCGCGCCGCTCGAGCTCGTCCAGGAACTGCTCCAGCGCCGCGGGGTCGTTGTACGGCAGGACGATGACGTCTTGGGCGACGCCGGGCGTAATGCCGGCGCTGACCGCGTTGTTGAGCTGCGACGGGCCTGAGCCGGCCTCCAGCAGCATCGGGTCGGAATGGCCGTGGTAGCAGCCCGCGAACTTAATGATCTTGTTTCGGCGCGTGACGCCTCGTGCCAGGCGCACCGCCGACATGACGGCTTCGGTGCCCGAGTTGACCAGGCGGATCTTCTCGAGGTAGGGGATGGCCTTCTTGATCTGCTCCACGAACGCGATTTCCTGCTCGTGGGGCGTGCCGAACACCGTGCCTCGTTCGGCCGCCTTCGCGATGGCCTCGGTGACGGCCGGATGCGCATGGCCCAGGATGATGGCGCCGTAGGCGGCCAAGTAGTCGATGTATTTGTTGCCGTCGACGTCCCAGAAATAAGCGCCCTGGGCCCGGCGCATAAAGATTGGGTGCTTTCCGCCCACGGCGTCAAAGGAGCGGGCCGGACTGTTGACGCCGCCCGCGATGTGCTGCAAAGCCCGCTGGTACAGCTGTTCCGAACGCTGCGTGCGCACTTGAACCAACACACTCCTGAAACGAACCAAATTCACGCGTGACCGGCGACGCCGAAAGCCGCAACACGGCCGCGTCGCCGGGAATGCCCGACTCGGGCACATACATAAGTAATTCACCTCCATGGACCCGGTCTCCTTGTCCGGAGGCGTACTTGACACCCCCGAAGGGCTACGGCACAATGAAGGAAGGCAATTTGCGGCCTTTTTGGGGCCGTCGTCATCGGGGAGGGAATCGACTGCATGTCCAGACCGACGCTGGAAATCAAGGATCTGCGCGTCAGCATAGAGGGAAATGAAATTCTCAAAGGCGTGTCACTGACCGTGCGCGGCGGCGAAGTGCACGCCATCATGGGGCCCAACGGCTCCGGCAAGAGCACGCTGGCCAACACGCTGATGGGGCATCCCCGGTACGTGGTGGAAGACGGCGAAGTGCTGATGGACGGCGAGGACATCCTGGAGATGGAGCCCGATGAGCGGGCCCGCAAGGGGTTGTTCCTCGCGTTTCAGTATCCCGTTGAGATTCCTGGCGTCACCGTAGCCAACTTCCTGCGCGCGGCCTACAACGCGATCCACGGCGGCACGCAGCCTCTTTCCGTCCTCGAGTTCCACCAGCTGCTGAAGCAGCATATGGCGGAGCTGGACATGGACGAGGAATTCGCCGGGCGGTACCTGAATGAAGGGTTCTCCGGCGGCGAGAAGAAGCGCCACGAGATCTTGCAGATGGCGCTGCTGCGGCCTCGCATCGCCATCATGGACGAGACCGACTCGGGCCTGGACATCGACGCGCTCAAGATCGTCGCCGAGGGCGTCAACCGGCAGCGCCGGCAGCGCGGCGAGGAGCTGGGCGTGCTGGTTATCACCCACTACCAGCGTATCCTCGAGTACCTGAAGCCCGACTACGTCCACATCATGATGGACGGGCGCATCGTGCGTTCCGGCGGCCCCGAGCTGGCCAGGGAGCTTGAGGAGAAAGGGTACGACTGGTTGCGGAGCGAGATTAGCGCGGGCTGATGCGGCGCGAGGGGGAGCGGTGTATGGCCACGCAGACGAAGCTGGATCAGGAGTACATCGCGGAGCTGTCCCGGCGCCGCAGCGAGCCCGCGTGGATGACCGAGCGGCGGCTGGCGGCGTGGGAACGCTTCGAGCAGCTGCCCGTGCCGCAGTACGAGCGCACGCGGCTGAAGGAGTCTCACTTCGAGAACTTCGTCCCGTACGTGGACACGGCGCCGGTGGCCGCGTGGGAGGAGCTGCCGGAAGAGCTGCGGGTGCTGGTGGGCGACCCGGCGGGCCGCATCATCGTGGTGCTGCGCAACTCCGCGGTCGTCTACCGGCAGCTGGGCGACGACGTGCCCGAAGGCGTCATCGTCACGGGCCTGGCGGCGGCGACGAAAGAACATCCCGAGCTGGTGGAAAAGTACTTCATGAACCGGCCGTTCCCGGGCGGCGACAACAAGATCGTGGCGCTGAACGCGGCGCTGCACGCGGACGGGCTGTTCGTGTACGTGCCCGCGGGCGTGCGGCTGAAGAAGCCGGTCGAATATTTCGTCTGGATCGACGAGCCGCAGCTGGCCGTGTTCGATCATAACATCGTGGTAGCGGAGGCCGACAGCCGCGTCAACGTGGTGGAGACGGCGGCCAGCCCCGCGGCGTTGACCCGGGCGTACCGCTTCGGCGTGCTGGAGCTGTTCACCGGCGAAGGCGCGCGGGCCGTCATGAGCAACGTTCAGGCGCTGTCCGAAGGCGTGCAGAACCTGGTGGTGCGCCGCACAGTGCCGGAGCCGCGCAGCCATACCGACTGGATTTCGGCCGAGTTCGGCGGCTCCTTGTCGGTCAACGAGATCGACAGCCGCCTCAACGGCCAGGGTTGCGAAGTGCGGGGGCTGGGCGTCTTTTTCGCCTCCGGCCAGCAGCACCTGGACCTGGAGATGCGCATGATTCAGGAAGCGCGCGAGACCAGCAGCGACATCCTCGTGCGCGGCGTCGTCAAGGACGAAGGGCGGGCCGTGTACGGGCCGTATACGCTGCTGAAGAGCGGCGCGGTCGACAGCGCGGGGTTCCAGCGGGGCAACACGCTGGTGCTGGACCCGACGGCCCGGGCGTACAGCATCCCGCAGCTGCACGTGGAGGAGGAAAACGTGCAGGGCGCAGGCCACGCGGCGACGGTCGGCAAGGTCATCGAGGAGCACCTGTTCTACCTGCGCAGCCGCGGCTTGCGGGAAGGGGAAGCCAAGCGGCTTATCGTCGACGGCTTCCTGAACACGGTGCTGGAGCACATCCCCATGCAGACCGTGCGGGATTACGTCGTCAATCTCATCGAACGGAAGATGAGGGCATGATAGACGTTCAGGCGATTCGCCGGGATTTCCCGGTCCTTAGCCAAACGGTCAACGGCCGGCCGCTGGTGTATCTGGACAGCGCGGCTACGGCGCAAAAGCCGCGGGCCGTGATCGAGGCCGTTCGCAGCTTCTACGAGGAATACAACGCCAACGTCCACCGCGCCATCCACGCGCTGGGCGAGAAGGCTACTCTTCGCTATGAGGAAGCGCGCCGCAAAGTGGCGCGCTTCATCAATGCGCCGGAAGCGGAAACCGTCGTATTCGTCAAGAATGCGACGGAAGCCATCAACTTGGTGGCCTACAGCTGGGCGCGGCGCAACTTGAAGGAAGGCGACGAGATCCTCGTGTCGCCCATCGAGCACCACTCGAACCTGGTGCCGTGGCAGCTGGCCGCCAAGGCTACGGGTGCGCGCCTGCGCTTCTTCCGCGTGACGGAGGACGGTCGCCTGCGCACCGACGACCTGGACGAGGTGATCACCGAGCGCACGAAGCTGGTGGCCGTGACGGCCGCGTCCAACGTGCTTGGCACCATCGTGCCGGTGCAGGAGATCGCCGCGGCCGCGCACCGCAAAGGCGCCGTAGTGCTGGTTGACGGCGCGCAAGCCGTGCCCCACATGCCGGTGGACGTGCAGGCTATGGGCTGCGACTTCCTGGCTTTCTCGGGGCATAAGATGATGGGGCCTACCGGCATCGGGGTCCTGTGGGGACGCCGCGAGCTGCTGGAGGCGATGGACCCGTTCTTGAGCGGCGGCGACATGATCCGCTCGGTCACGCTGGAAGGCGCGACGTGGGCCGATTTGCCGCACAAGTTCGAGGCGGGCACGCCGCCCATCGCCGAGGCCATCGGTTTGGGCGTGGCGGTGGACTATCTCACGGCGCTGGGCATGGAGAACGTCTACCGCCACGAGCAGCAGCTGGTCCGCTACGCCATGGAGCAGCTGCGCCGGGTGGAGGGCGTGACCATCTACGGCCCGGAGCAGCGGGGCGGCGTGGTGACGTTCAACGTCGAGGGCGTGCATCCGCACGATCTGGCCACCGTGTTGAACGAGGAAGGCATCGCGATCCGGGCGGGACACCACTGCGCGCAGCCCATCATGGAGTGGCTGGGCGTGCCCGCCACGGCGCGGGCCAGCTTCTACGTGTACAATACGGAAGAGGACGTGGATCGGCTGGTGGCCGCTATCGAACGAGCGAAGGAGTTTTTCGGCCATGTCGCTCGAAAGTAGCTATCCGGTCAGGCTGAGCGAGCTGTACCGCGAAGTCATCATGGACCACTACAGAAGCCCGCGCAACAAGGGCGAGCTGCCCAACCCGACGGTGGCCGTCGCGCTGCACAATCCGCTGTGCGGCGACGAGATCACGCTGCAGCTCCAGGTGGAAAAGGGCACCATCAAGCAGGCGCGCTTTCTGGGGCGCGGCTGCTCCATCAGCCAGGCGTCGGCGTCCATGATGACGCAGCAGCTGCCGGGGAAGACGGTGGCCGAGGCCGAGGAAATGATCGAGCGCTTCAAGCGGATGATGCACGGCGACGAGGAGGCCGGAAAAGCCCTGGGCGACGCCGTGGCGCTCGCTGGGGTGGCGAAGTTTCCCGTGCGCATCAAGTGTGCTTTGCTGTCGTGGGAGGCGCTGGAGCGTTCTCTGGCGCAGCTGCCGCGCGCGTGAGAAGACAGGCCGCGGCCCGGACGGCGACACGTGGCCTGGGCCGCGATAGTCCGGGCGAGAGGGCGCGGCGCGGGCGCCGCCTCTGAAACGAGTCGGAAAACGAATGGGCGCCTTAGCCGGCGCCCATCGCTTTTTGATCAGCCGTTTCCACGGTTCTTTGACCGGCGGTTTCCACGGTCCGCGGCCCTTCGCCGTCCGGGAGCAGCTGGTCTTTGTACTGCAGCTGATACAGCCGGTAATAGAGGCCCCGCTTCTTCAGCAGCTCCTGGTGCGTGCCCATCTCGCGGATTTCGCCTTTGTGCAGGACGATGATCTTGTCCGCGTGCTGAATCGTCGACAGCCGGTGCGCGATGATGATGGTCGTCCGGCCCTCGATGAGCTTCTTCAACGCCTCCTGGATGAGCTGCTCCGTCTCCGTGTCGATGTTGGATGTCGCCTCGTCGAGAATCAGGATGGCCGGATCGTACGCCAGCGCCCGGGCGAAGGCCAGGAGCTGCCGCTGCCCCGCCGAGAAGCTCGCACCCCGCTCCATGACCGGCGCCTTGTACCCGCCGGGCAGCCGTTCGATGAACTTTTCCGCGTTGACCAGCCGCGCCGCCTCCCGGACCTTGGCCGGCGAGATCTGATTGTTGCCCAGCGTGATGTTGCCCTCGATGTCGCCCGTGAACAGGAACACGTCCTGCAGCACGATGCCGATGTGGCGGCGCAAGTCGCGGCGCTTCAGCGTGCGGATGTCCTGCCCGTCGATGCGGATGACGCCTTTCTGGATGTCGTAGAAGCGATTGATCAAGTTGGTGATGGACGTCTTGCCCGCACCCGTCGCGCCCACCAGCGCCACCGTCTCGCCGGGCTTCACGTGGAAGGTGACGTCTTTCAGCACCCAGTCTTCGTCGTTGTAGGCGAACCAGACGTGATCGAACTCAATTTCGCCTCGAACGTTCGGCACCGGCTTGGCGTCCGGCTCGTCCTCTTCGGGCGGCGTGTCCAAGATTAGGAAGATGCGCTCGGCCGACGCCATGGCCGCCTGCATGATGTTGTACTGTTCCGTCAGGTCGGTGATGGGCTGGAAGAACATTTGCATGTACTGGACAAACAGGTAGAGCACGCCGAACTCCAGCGAACCTTGCACGACCCTACCGCCGCCGTACCAGATGATGAGCGACAGCGCCAGCGAGGAGAAGAATTCCACCGCCGGGCGGAAGAGCGCGAACACCCGCAGTTCCTTCATCATCGCCTTGTAGTGTTCGGTGTTGATAGCCTCGAAGCGCTTGTACTGCCGCTCCTCCTGGTGGAAAATCTGCGTGATGCGCATGCCCGCGATGTTCTCGGCCAGCGTGGCGTTGATGCGGGCCAGCTTCGCCCGCACTTCCCGGTACGCCTCTCGGGCGTAGCGGCGGAACAGGATGGAGACCACCAGCAGCAGCGGCGTAACGCACAGGCTCACCAAAGCCAGCTGCCAGTGGACGCGCAGCATGACGACCAGGATGCCCGTGAGCAGCAGGACGTCCTTGAACAGGTTGACGACCACATTGGTGAACATTTCGTTCAGCGCTTCGGTATCGTTGGTCGCCCGCGTCACCAGCCGGCCCACGGGGTTGCGGTCGAAGAAGCGAATGGGCATCCGCTGCAGGTGCGAGTAAATCTGCTGGCGGATGTTGTAGACGATGCGCTGGCCCGTGTAATGCAAGATGTACACCTGGGCGTAGCTGAGCGCGAACGTGAGCAGGACCAGGCCTAGGTAGATCCACGCGATGCGGGCCACAGCGGTCAGGTCCGGCTGCCGCAGCGCTTCGATGAGGCTCGGGTCCAGCCCCACGGCCGGATACAGCCGCCCATCCACGCTGAGGGCGTAGCCGGACGGGGTGCGCACGAAGAACCGCTCGGCTTCCTCGTCCCCCTCAACGACGCCTTCGATGAGCATATACCGGGCCGGCACGCTCCGGTCGCCCGCCACCATCTGATACCAGCCCAGCACGGGCGCGCCGGCGGGCACGTCCCGCCCGCGCACCAGCACCACGTCGCCCGGCAGGGCGGAAGCGGCGCCCGGCAAGGCGCTGCGCGGCACCAGCACGCCCTCCGCCGGCTCGGTTCCGGGCACGAAGGCCGCCCACGGCTCGTCGTAAGCCAGCAGGTGCTCGTCGATGGCGATGCGGACCAAGTACGGCCGCACCAAGTCCGCGACCGTAATGACGAGCATCAGCGCGATGGCGAGCGCCAAATAGCGCCGGAACGGCCGCGCGTAGGTGAGCAGGCGGCGCATGAGCCGGCTGTCATACGCTTTGCCTAACGTGTCTTCCTGAAAGAAGTCCTGCACTGGCGACAACCCCCGTGTTTCGTGCCGCGTTTTTGAGGCGCAGGTTACACCGCCTGCTCCAGTTCCTCTTCAAGCAGCTGCCGCTGGTACATTTCGGCGTACAGCCCGCCGCGCGCCAGCAGCTCTTCGTGGGTGCCTTCCTCGACGATGCGCCCTTCGTCCAGGACGATGATGTGGTCCGCATCCTTCACCGTGGAGATGCGGTGGGCGATGAGAATCGTGGTGCGGCCTTTCATGACCTGCTTCAGCTCGCGCAAAATCGCGTCTTCCGTCTGCGTATCGACGGCGGACAAGCTGTCGTCGAAGATCAAGATGCGCGGGTTCTTGATGATGGCCCGGGCGATGCCCGTCCGCTGCTTCTGCCCGCCCGACAGCGTCACGCCGCGTTCGCCCACCAACGTCTGATATTGATTCGGGAAGCTCATGATGTCGTCGTGCAGACGCGCTTGCCGGGCCGCCCGCTCGATCTCCTCTTGCGTGAACTCGCCGCCGAAGGCGATGTTTTCGGCAATGGTCGTCGAGAACAGGAAGTTGTCCTGCGGAGCGTACCCGATCTGGGTTCGCAGCGACTCCAGCGTAATGCGGCGGATGTCGTGCCCGTCGATGAAGATGGTCCCCATCGGCGGGTCGAACACCCGCAGCAGCAAGTTGGCCAGCGTCGTCTTGCCCGCTCCGGTGCGGCCGACGATGGCCAGCGTCTGGCCCGGCTCCACGGTGACGTTGATGTCTCGCAGCACCGGCCGGTCGGTGCCCGGATACGTGAACGTCAGGTTGCGAATCTCGATGCGCCCCTGCATCGGCCGCAGGTCCACGGCGTCGGGTTCGTCGACGATTTCGGGCTTCTGGTCGAAGATGACCTTCAGCCGCGCCACCGACGCCCGCCCGCGCTGCACGTGGTTGATGACGTGGCCGATGGCCATCATGGGCCACGTCAGCATGCCCAGGTACATGTTGAACGCGATGAAGTCGCCGAGGCTGATGGTGCCCAGGATCACCAGCCGGCCGCCGTAGCCGACAACGATGAGCACGCTCAGCGCGGACAGGAACTGAATCAGCGGGTGGAACAAGCCCCAGATGCGCACCAGGTTCATGTTCATTTCCACGCTGCGCTGGTTGACCGCGGTAAAGCGCTCCAACGCCGAGTCTTCCCGCGCAAAGGCCTTGATGACGCGTATCCCGGACAAGTGCTCCTGCACCACGTCCGTCAAGTCCGAGAACGCCTCCTGCACTTTGCGGAACCGCCGGTGAATGAGCCGGCCGAAGTACTGCGACGACAAAGCCAAAAACGGCAGCGGCAGCAACGCCAGAACCGTTAGGCGCAAGTCGGTGGTCCGCAGCATGATGACCAGGATGGTCACCGTCAGGAATACGGCGTCGGTGGCCATGACGATGCCGGGCCCCATAGCCATGCGGACGGCGTTGATGTCGTTGGTCGCGTGGGCCATCAGGTCGCCCGTCTTCGTTTCAATAAAGTAGCGGGGCGACAGCGTCTGCAGATGGGCGTACAGCTTGTTGCGCAGCGTGTATTCCAAGAAGCGCGCCGTGCCCATCACGTACATGCGCCAGAAGTAGCGGCCCACGGCGATAAGGACCGCCAGCCCGACGATGATGAGGCTGTAAATCCAAATTTGCTGCCGCGACAGTTCGCCGATGGCCAGGGAGTCCACGAACCGTCGGATGACCTGAGGCTGCAGCAGCTGCAAGGTGTTGACGAACAGCAGGCTGAGCAGTCCGATAAAGTAACGCCATTTGTACTTGAGCAGGAATTCGCGAATTAGTGGGAAAGAAAGCAAAGGACCGCATCCCCCATCGCCGTGTAGTGATGTTGGAAACCCGACGGCTCGCGGCTATCAGTGAGTACATTATCGCAAACGGATATCGGGATCAAGCGTATCCAGAGGGAGGGGTCCGCCGATGAGGCAAGTAAAGATCGGTGCCGGCCAAGGGTTCTACGGCGACGTCATCGGACCGGCGCTCGATCTGGCCGAGCTCACCGATGTGCAGTATCTCTGTTTCGACACGCTGGCCGAACTTACCTTGGCCATCCTGCAAAAGGACCGGCAGAAAGACCCCAGCCTCGGCTTCGCAAAAGACATCGCCGTCACGGCCAAGACGCTCCTCCCTTACGTCCACGAAAAAGGCCTCAAACTGATCACCAACGCCGGCGGCCTCAACCCGGAGGGGGCGCGGCGGGAAGTGGCGCGCGTCGCCAAGGAGCTAGGCCTGACCGGCCTCAAGATCGGGGTCGCCACGGGCGACGACTTGTTTTGCCGGCTGGACGAACTGCAGGCCGCGGGCGCTGATTTGTCCGACCTGGGCAGCGGCCGGCCGCTTTCGGCAGTGCGTGACCAGCTGCTCTTCGCCAATGCGTATCTGGGCGCGGCTCCTATCGTCGAAGCGCTGCGCCAAGGCGCGGACGTGGTCATCACGGGCCGCACGACCGACACCGCGCAGTTCCTGGCACCGGCCATGTTCGAGCTGGGCTGGGCGCCCGACGACTGGGACAAGCTGGCCCAGGGCGTGGTGCTGGGCCACCTCATGGAGTGCTCCGGGCAAGTGACCGGCGGCAACTTCAGCGGCGACTGGTGGAACATCGAAGACATGGACCGCCTCGGGTATCCGCTGGCGGAGGTGAACGAAGACGGTTCCTTCGTGCTCACCAAGGCGCCCGGCACGGGCGGCCGCGTCAGCGTCGACACGGTGCGGGAGCAGCTGCTGTACGAAATCCACGATCCGGCCGAATACGTCACCCCCGACGTCGTCGTCGACATGACCACGGTGCAGCTGGCGGACGACGGGCCGGACCGGGTGCGGGTGACCGGGGCGAGGGGACGGCCCGCGCCGCCGGCGCTGAAGGTCATCGCGGGCTACCGGGACGGCTTCATGGGCTCCGGCATGGTAGGCTTTTCGTGGCCTTACGCCCTTCGGAAGGCGCGCCGGGCGGCGGAAATTATCCGCAAGCAGCTGGACCGGCTGGGCGTTCAGTACGAGGAGTTCAGCGCGGACTACCTGGGCGTCAACGCGCTGCACGGGCCTGCCGCGCCTATCCCCGATGAAGATCAGATAAATGAAGTTTTCCTGCGCGTTTCGATTCGCACCCGCGACCGGGAGGAGGCCGCGAAGCTGGGACGGCTGCTGCCGCCGCTGGTGCTCAACGGCCCGCCGGGCGTGGCCATGATGCCGTTTGCCGCGCATACGCGCGAGCTTATCGGCCTCTGGTCGTTCCTCGTGGATCGTCGCCTGGTGGAGCCGTTCGTGCGGGTATCGGTGGAGGAGGTGCGCTGACGGTGAGCCGGATGGTGCGGGTCAAGCTGCGGGACGTGGTCCTGGCCCGCTCGGGAGACAAGGGCAACGACTGCGACATCACGGTGCTGGCGCCCAACGCGGCGGTGTATGAGCACCTGCGGCAAGCGCTGACGTCCGAGATGGTCAAGGCGCATTTCGGGGAGTGGGTACAGGGTCCGGTGGAGCGGTACGAGGTGCCCAACGTGCTGGCCTTGAAGTTCTTGTGCCGCGACGCCTTGGGTGGCGGCGCCAGCTCGTCGCTGCGCCTGGACAACTTGGGTAAGTGTTTCGGGCAGAGCTTGCTGCGGATGGAAATCGAGATGCCGGCCGAGCTCGTGCCGGGGGGTGAGCAGGCGTGACCGGCGGCACGCAGGTGGCCGCGCCGATGACGGGCATTGTGTACAAGCTCGCGGTGTCGCCGGGCGCTATGGTGGCGGCGGGTGAGGAAGTCGTCATCCTGGAATCGATGAAGATGCACATTCCCGTCGCGGCGCCCGTCAACGGCCAGGTGCAGGAGGTTCGGGTCAAAGAAGGCGACTTCGTGGAGGAAGGAGACGTGCTGCTTGTCCTCGGATAAGCTCATCCTCGTCGACGAGCCGTGGGAGCACGTGCGGCGCATCCGGCTGCACCGGCCCGAGAAGCGCAACGCCCTGAACCAGGCGCTGCTGCGAGAGCTGTTCGCGGCGCTGCAGGAGGCGGCCGCCGACGAGCGGGTGCGCGCCGTGGTGCTGACGGGCAGCGGTGCCGCCTTCTGCGCGGGCGCCGACATCCAGGAGTTTCGCGCCTCCCTGCACGGCCGGGTGCCCGACGTGTATGAGGAGGGCCGCTGGCTCGTGCGCGTGCTGCAGCTGGGCGACGCCTATGAGAAACCTCTCATCGCCGCGGTCAACGGCTCCGTCCTGGGCGGGGGCCTGGGCCTGGTGGCCATGTGCCACCTGGCGCTGGCGGCCGAAGAGGCGGTCTTCGGCGCCACCGAGCTGCGCATCGGCATGTTCCCGCTGGTCATCTTTCCGGCGCTGGCCCGGGCGGTGGGGGAGCGGCGGGCGCTGGAGCTGAGCCTTACGGCGCGCACCTTCGGCGCGCAGGAGGCGCTGGCCATGGGGCTAGTGCACAGGGTGATCCCGGCGGCGGAGCTGGATGAGGCCGTGGGCGAGCTGGCGCGTACAGCGGCGGGCTGGAGCCCCATCGCAGTGCGGCTGGGACTGCGGGGTGTGCGCGCGGCCCGGGGGGCGCCGCCGGCCGAGGCGTACGAGCTGCTGCACGGGCTGCGGCAAGTGCTGCAGCAGACGGATGACTTGCACGAAGGGACGACGGCGTTCTTTGAGAAGCGGGCGCCCAACTGGACTGGTCGCTGAGCGGGAGGCTGGCGAGCCCATGGACAAGATGGAGCGGTTGCGGGCCGTCACGGAGCGCGTGCTGCAAGGCGGCCCGGCCAAGTACCACGAGAAACTGCGCGAGCAGGGGAAGCTGTTCGTGCGGGAGCGCCTGCGGCTGCTCTTGGACGACGCCGAACAGTTCATCGAAGACGGCCTTCTGGCCCGCTGCGAGGACGAGGAGCTCGCGGCGGACGCGGTGGTGACGGGCGCCGGGCGCATTCACGGGCGGCTCGTCTGCGTCATGGCGTCGGATTCCACGGTGCGGGCCGGGTCGTGGGGCGCCCACACGGTGGAAAAGATCGTGCGCATTCAAGAGAAGGCGCTGCGGCTCAACGTGCCGATCGTGTACTTGGTGGACAGCGCCGGCGGCCGCATCACCGATCAAGTCGACATGTTTCCGGGCCGCCGCCACGCGGGCCGCATTTTCTACAACCAAGTCAAGATGTCGGGGCGCGTTCCGCAGGTCTGCATCCTGTTCGGCCCCTCGCCCGCCGGCGCGGCGTACTTGCCCGCCCTTTCGGACCTGGTCATCATGGTGGACAAGAACGCCAGCGCCTACCTCGGTTCGCCCCGGATGGCGGAAATGGTCATCGGGGAAAAGGTGGACCACGAGACGATGGGCGGGGCGCGCATGCACTGCTCGGTCAGCGGCCTGGGCGACGTGCTGGCGTCGTCGGAGGAGGAAGCGATCGCGGCGGCCCGGGCGTATCTGGAATACATGCCCTCCAACTGGAAGGAGCGGCCGGCGGCCAAGGCGCCCGCTGCACCCGCCGGGTCCCGCCGCCCCTCGGAGATCGTGCCTTGGGATCAAAACACGCCTTTCGACATGTACGAGCTCATTGACGCCGTCGTGGACGCAGGCAGCTTCTACGAAATCAAGAAGAACTTCGCGCCCGAGCTCATCACGGGCCTCGGCCGCATCGCCGGCCGGCCCGTGGGCATCGTGGCCAACCAGCCGGCGGTGAAGGGCGGCGTGTTGTTCGTCGACTCGGCGGACAAGGGCGCCCGCTTCGTTTGGCTTTGCAACGCGTACAACATTCCTCTCGTCTTCCTGACCGACGTTCCCGGCTTCATGATCGGCTCGCGCGTTGAGCGCCAAGGCATTATCCGCCACGGGGCGAAGATGATCTGTGCGGTATCGGAGGCCACGGTGCCGAAAATTTGCGTCGTGGTGCGGAAAGCGTACGGAGCGGGGTTGTACGCGATGGCGGGCCCGGCCTTCGAGCCGGACTACACGTTGGCGTTTCCGCAGGCTCAGATCGCAATCATGGGCCCGGAGGCGGCGATAAACGCCGTGTATTACAATAAGATCCAGGAACTGCCGGAAGAAGAGCGGGCGGCGTTCGTGGCGGAACTGCGGGCGGCCTACGCGGCGGACATCGACATCTTGCGCCTGGCCTCCGAGCTCGTCGTGGACGCCGTCATCGAGCCGGACGCCTTGCGCCGGGAGCTGGAGGCGCGCCTGGCCGCGTGCGAAGGCGAGCGGCCTCCCTTCACGGAGCGGCGCAATCCGGTGTATCCGGTGTGAGGGTGGGGGACAGGTCGTTTTGCAATGAGCTACCGGGTGACTCTGTTGCCGGGCGACGGCGTCGGCCCGGAGCTGGTCGAGGCGGCGCTGCGGGTGCTGGACGCCACGGGCGTCAAGATTGACTGGGACGTCCAGGCGGCAGGCGAGGAGGCCATTCGGCGGTTCGGCACGCCGTTGCCGGAGGCAACGTTGGAATCGCTGCGCACAAACGGCGTCGGGCTTAAGGGGCCCATCACGACGCCCATCGGCACGGGCTTCCGCAGCGTCAACGTGGCGCTGCGGCAGGAGCTGGACCTGTTCGCCTGCGTGCGGCCGTGCAAGACGTATCCGGGCGTGCCGAGCCCGTTTGCGAACGTGGACCTTGTCATCATCCGGGAGAACACGGAAGACCTGTACGCGGGCGTCGAGTTCGACGTGGGCTCGTGGGAGGTGGAGGAGCTGCGCCGCTGGGCGCCCGGGCGCATCCGGGAAGACGCGGCCGTGTCGCTGAAACCGATTTCGGAGACGGCTTCGCAGCGCATCGTTCGCTTCGCCTTCGACTACGCCGTTCGCCACGGCCGCCGCAAAGTGACGGCGGTGACCAAGGCCAACATCATGAAGTATACCGACGGGCTGTTCCTGCGCGTCGCGCGGGAAGTGGCCGCCGAGTACGAAGGGCGCGTCGAATACGAGGAAATGCTGGTGGACGCGGCGGCCATGCGCCTGGTCATGGAGCCGCAGCACTTCGACGTGCTGGTCGCGCCCAACCTGTACGGCGACATCTTGTCGGATCTGTGCGCCGGGCTCGTGGGCGGTCTGGGCATGGCGCCGGGCATGAACGTGGGGGTTGGGGGCGTGGCGCTTTTCGAGCCGGTGCACGGTTCGGCGCCGGCCTACAAGGGCCTCAACCGGCTCAATCCGACGGCCCTCATCTTGTCGGGAATGCTCATGCTGCGGCACTTGGGCGAGGTCGAGGCGGCGGACCGGCTGGAGCGGGCCGTCGCGAAAGTCATCGCCGAGGGCCGGTTCGTCACTTTTGACTTGCGCCGGGCCGACGACAAGCGCATGGCGGTGGGCACGCAGGAGATGGCCAGCGCCATCGTCCGGGCGCTGCGAGAAGTATAATCCGGAGCGATGGAGCGGGAGGGAGCGGCATGCGTATTCGCTATCTCGGGCATTCGGCGTTCTTGGTGGAAGCAGGCGGCAAGAAGATCCTGTTTGATCCGTTCCTGACGGGCAATCCGGTTTGTCCGGTGCGGGCCGACGAGGTGGAAGCCGACGCCATCTTGCTCACCCACGGCCACGCAGACCACCTAGGCGACGCGGTGGCCATCGCCAAGCGCACGGGCGCGCTGATCGTGAGCAACCACGAGATCGCCACGTACTGCCATCGGCAGGGCGCGCCGCGCGTGCACGGGATGAACCACGGCGGTGGGTACCACTTCGACTTCGGCTACGTGAAGATGACGCCCGCCTGGCACACGTCGTCCATCGATACGCCCCAGGGGCTGCTCTACGGGGGCCATCCGGCCGGGTTCATCCTGCGGGCCGACGGCGTGACGCTTTACCACGCGGGCGACACGGGCTTGTTCCGGGACATGGAGCTCATCGGCGAGCTGCATCCCATCGACGTGGCGCTCTTGCCCATCGGCGACAACTACACCATGGGCCCGGTAGATGCGGCGCACGCCGTCAAGATGCTGAAGCCGCGCTACGTCATTCCCATGCATTACAACACGTTCCCCCTCATTCAACAAGACCCCTACGCGTTTGCCCGCCTGGTGGCTCAAGAAGGCGCGGTTTGCCGCGTGCTGACGCCGGGCGAAGAATGGGAACTGCCGGCGGCGTAACGGGGTTAGGCCGGTTTGGGCGTGACCGGCTTGCCTGGGTGGACATCTAGGGCGCGGGGAGATGACGGGCCTTGAGGGGCGCGGAGAAGATCGGCATCGCCTGCGTGCAGGCGCGCGTGACGCTGGCGGACTATCTCACCGCGGATTCGTTCCAGGCGCTTACCGAACGGCTCATGCAGGAGGCGGTGTCGCGGCTTCCGGAGGGCGTGCCGCGGCTGGTCGTCTTTCCGGAGGATTACGGCTCGGGCTGCATGTTCGCGGGCGAGGCGGAGACGGTGGGCGGCTCGTCCACCTTGCGAGGCGCGGTGGCGAAGCTGGTGCAGCGCCACTTCGCCGGCGTCATGGCGCGGCGGCTGCGCCACCGCGTCGGCTGGGTGCGGGCGCTGGCGCTGCACCGGGCCGAGGAAGCGGCCAAGCTCTATTTCAGCACGTTCTCCAAGCTCGCCAAGGAGCACAAGGCGTACGTGCTGGCGGGCTCGGTGCTCCTGCCGGACATGGACGCGGAACACGGGAACTTTGAGCCGCAAGGCAGCAAGGTGTACAACGTCGCCTACCTCTTCGGCCCCGACGGCCGCGTGCTGGGTCGGCAGCGCAAAGCGTTTCTCATCGAGCTGGAAGGTGTGGACGGGCTCGACCTGGTACCGGGCGCGGTGGAAGAGCTGTCGGTCATCGACACCGAGCTGGGGCGCCTGGGAGTGGCCGTCTGTTTCGACGCGTTCCAGGAGCCGGTGGTGGAACGACTCAAGTCGCTGGAGCCCGACATTTTCGTGCAGCCGTCGGCCAACCCGGGGCCGTGGAACGAGTGGCAGCGGGGCGACTGGCTGCGCGGGACGTGGAAAGCGGTGGTCGAGGCCGGCGTCGCGGTCTACGGGGTGAACGCGATGCTGGTGGGCAGCCTCTTGGACGTGAGCTTCGAGGGCCAGTCGTCCATCCTCTGCCGGGATCCGGAGCGGCTAGCGCAAGCGGTGCAAGAGGCGGGAGGCCCCGAGGCCTTTCCGGGGCTGCCCCTGGACCGGCTGGGCCAGCTGGGCTACGCCGGCCTGCCGCCGCACCCGGGCTTCGTGGCCGTCGCTTCGTCGTGGACGGAGCCCGAGGTGTTGGCGGTCACGCTGCCGCATCCGTCGCGCCTGAAGTGACGCGGCGGGCTTGGGCCATCGGCACGATGCGCAGCCGCGCGGCGGCTGCCGGGCGCCCGGCAGCCGCCGCTTTTTTCCGCCTCAGCGCCCGTGGCTGGACGCCACGTGCTGCCACCACGGGTGGACCGGGAACTCCCGCTCCTGGGCGCGCTGAAGTTCCGCCCGCACATCGTACGGGATGCGGCGCTGTTCCAGCGTCCAATGGTCTCCGTGCCACGTAGCCACCGTATAGGCCGCCAGGGCCTGGCCATCGGGCGTCAGCGAGGAAGAGCTGACGTTGACGAGCGTCAGGTTCCCGTAGGCGTTGACGAACGAGCCGTGGCGGTGGCCGAACGCTACGACACCGGCGCCCAGCCCGCCGAAGACGGCTTCCGCCTCCGCGGCGGAAAGCTCGGGCGAGCAAAAGCGCACGTCGTCGTCGAAGCTGCGCGGGGTCGCATGCATGACGACCAGATCGTGCCGCGGGTTGCCGGTGCCCGGCGAAATGCGGTGCAGGACGGGCCGGTCCGCGAGCCACCGGATCTGCTCGGGGCTGAGCCGCTGCTCCGTCCAGACTTTGTGTGCTTTCAACACCTCTTGCAAGGCTGGATCAGGCGGCAACGCCTGCGGCACTTGCCCGGCGATGGCGCCGTCGCAGTTGCCTTTCAGGCAGACGATGCCGCTGGATCGCAGCCGCTCCACCACGTCCGCGGGCGATGGGCCATACAGCACCGCGTCGCCCGCAAACACCGTCACGTCGAACGGCCCCTCTTCTTCAAAGCGGGCCAGGAGCGCCTCCAGCGCCGCCAGATTGCCGTGAACGTCGGAAAACAGCGCTACGCGCACACCAATCCCTCCTTGCTGCGTCTCACGCGGGCCGCGGGCGCGGTGCACTCCGCTCTCACACACCCAGCAGCAGCGCGCCGAAGAGGAGGCCCATCAACGCCACGATAAGGACGAGACCGACGACGACCGGGATAAGGTAGGCGACGACGGCCCGCCCCGTAGACAAGCCGTACACTTCCCGGATCGCGATGACGCCCAGCACGGCTGTCCAGGCGGTGATGGCCCAGTTGACGAGAACGACCAGCGAGCTGACGTTGACGAACCGTTGCAGCACGTAAATCGGCGCCGCCAGCACGTTGGGCAGCGTGGTAAAGCCCAAGGCCTGCAGCATGAAGACGTAGCTGTTGCGACCGCCCAGCAGGCGCGCGATGACGTGGTAGATGCCGGCCCCGATCAGCAGCACGACCACCGCGGCGATGGCTTCGGACAGCCACGACGTCTGCACCGGCAGGACCGCGGCGTCTTCCAGCGGGAAATACGCGACCGGCGCCGCCGAAAAGGTGAGGGACGAGACGACGGCGACTAGGAGCGCCAGCCCGACGTGCCGCTGCTTGGACAAGTAGCGGAACGCGGCGACGGGAGCGGCCAGCACGTCGACGAGCAGAGACAGCGCGGGACGGCGTTCCGGTTCCGCTGCGGCAAAAACCGCCGGCGAAGCGTGCGCGGCGGGCGGTTCAGCCGGCGTCCGGGGCGTTTCCGGCGGCGAGGACGGGCCGGCCGGTTCCGTTCCCGGGGGTACGGGCGGCGCCGGCTCCTCGGAACCCGCCGGCTCGCGTACGATGTCGGTCATGCGTATCCCTCCTCCGATAACTCCTTCACAACGTCAGCGGAGCTGATAGCCCCAGGGCGGAATGCCCAGCCATTGTATGAGCTGCGCGGCGGAAAACTCCCACGCGCCGGGGACCGCGACCTGCAGCAGCCGCTCCGTCCACGGGCGCGGGCGCTGCAACGGGACGACGTCGGGCCGGCCTTCGATGCCCGCCAGCCGGCCGGCCAACAGGATGGCGTCCTCCAGCCCGCCCAGCTCGTCCACCAGCTTCAGCTCGTATGCCTGGCGCCCGGTGAACAGGCGCCCGTCGGCCAGCGAGCGCACGTATTCTTCATCCAGCCCCCGGCCTCGGGCGACGGCGTCGATGAACGTCTCCAGCACGTCGTTGATCAGTTGCTGCCAATACGCTCGCTCGTCCTCGGTCATGGGCCGGAAGTTGCTGGGTATGTCCTTGAACGGCCCGCTCACGACGGTTTCCACCGTCACGCCCAGGTCGCCCAGCAACTCCGCGATTACGAAGTTTTCCGAGATGACGCCGATGGAGCCGGTCAAGCTGCTGGGATTGGCCACGATGCGGTCCGCCGCGGCCGACAGGTAGTATGCGGCCGACGCGGCCACGTCGCCCATGGAGACCACCACCGGCTTGCCGGCTTCCCGCAGGCGCAAGATGGCTTGATACATCTCCTCCGCCGCGGCCGGGCTGCCGCCGCCGCTGTTCACGCGCACGACGACGGCCTTGATCGTGGGGTCCTCCTCCGCCCGGCGCAGCAGGCTGGTAAACATGCGCGGCGTCGTGCCGCCGATGGCCGCATTCTCCGCGATGACGCCCGTCACGTCTACCAACGCGACACGTTGGCCGATGAGCGACACGCCGCGCCCGCCCAGGACAAACAAGATGGGCAGGGAGATGACGGCCAGCAGCAGCAAGACGACGATGACGCGTCGCATGAGACCACTCCTCGTCCCGTCTGGCAAGGCTCCGTCCTTCAAAGCGAAACGTTACGGTCAGCACTTTCTCTCAGATTTTCGCGTTTCCCTCCCACAAAAAAGATCGTCTCCTTTCCTTCCCCCCAGGCCGCCGAAATGGCGCCGGCGCAAGAGGAGTGCCGCCACGTCCGCGGAAGACCTGTCTAGGTGAAGCGGCTGCCGAACGGTTGGGGGGATGGACGTTGGCTGCAGCGGCACGGAACGGCGCGGCGCCGGCGGTCGTCAAGGGCGGCCGGGTGCTGAACGTGTTTACCGGGGAAGTGTACCCGGCCGACATCGTCATTCAGGGCGGGCGCATCGCGGCGGTAGTGCCGCCGGGCGAGGGCGGCGGCGTGGAAGGGGAAGTGCTGGACGCGACGGACCGGGTCATCGTGCCCGGATACGTGGAGCCGCACGCGCATCTGGGGCTGTTGGCGGAGCCCGTGCGGACGCTGGAACAGATGGCCGCCACGGGCACGACGACCGTGGTCGCGGACACGTACGGCTTTCTGGCCTTGCTGCCGGACGACGAGTGTGCGGACGTCCTGGACCACTTCCGGTCGCTGCCGGTGCTGGTCCGCTGGTTCCTCGCACCCCAGGCGCGCGCGTTCGTGGAAAACGAAGCGGAGCTGTTCAGCCTGGAACGCGTGGAAAAGTTCTTGGCTCGGGACGATGTGGTGGCGGTGGGCGAGCTGACGCGTTGGCCGGAAGTTGCCGCGGGCGAACCGGACTTGCTGAGGAAGATCGCGGCGGCGCGGCGGCGCGGGAAGCGGGTGGAGGGCCACGGCGCCGGAGCGTCGCCGAAGCGATTGCAGGCGCTGGTTCGCAACGGCGTCACGTCGGACCACGAGGCGATTACGCCGGAGCAAGTGCTGGACCGGCTGCGGGCGGGGTTGTATGCGATGCTGCGGCACAGCTCGCTGCGGCCCGACTTGCCGCACTTGCTGGAGGCGGTGCGGGGGCCGCTGTCGTGGTCCAACCGCGTCATGCTGACGGCCGACGGGCCAACGCCGGTGTGGATGGCCCGGCACGGCTACTTGGACTACCTGGTGCGCCTAGCGATCGAGGGCGGCATCGCACCGGCGGCGGCGTACCGGATGGCGTCGCTGAATCCGGCCATGTACTACGGCCTCGAGTGGGACGTGGGCAGCGTCGCGCCCGGCCGGCGGGCGGACCTGCTGCTACTGCGCGACTTGGCGGATCCGACGCCGGAGGTGGTGCTGGCGTCGGGGCGCGTCGTCGCGCGCGACGGCCAAGTCGTGGAACCGCTGGGGCGGGTGCCGTGGGAGCGCTATCGGGGCTTCCGGCGGGGCGCCTGGCGGGCGCCGTCGAGCGAGCTGTTTCGCCGCCTGCCCGAGGACGTCCCGACGCTGCACTTGGAAAACACCGTCATTGTGCGCCTCGGCGGAGGGGGGCCGGCGGTGCAGGCAGCCTTGTGGGACTGGGAAGGGCGGCAGGTGGTGCGGGCGCGGCTGACGGGATTGGTCGAGCGGCTGGGGGGGCTGGCCGGGAGCTGGAGTCCGGCGTTTCAGATGCTGGTGCTGGGACAGGACGCGGACGATATGGCGGCGGCGGCCGCGCGGGTCGTCGAGCTGGGAGGCGGCATGTGCCTGGTGGAAGGCGGCCGCATCCTCTGGGAGCTGCGGCTGGAGGGGGCCGGACTGTTTACCGACTTGCCGTGGCCGCAGCTGGTGCAGGCGCTGGAGCGGTTCGAGGAGCTGATGCGCGAGCGGGGCTACCGCCACGGCGAGCTGTTTTACAGCCTCTTCTTCCTCGGCTTTGACTCGCTGCCGGACGTGCGCTTGACCAGGCGCGGCGTCTGGGACGTGCGGGCCCAAAAGGTGCTGTATCCGCCCGAGCGCCTCGGGACCGCGGCCCCGTAAGCGCGCCCGGGCGCGGCCAAGGGCCGCCGCTCCGCGGGGCCGTCGGTTTCAAGCCGCGGCGTGCGCGGAGCGGCGGCGGAACGGCGCCAGCGGGTCAAAGCGGCGCAGCAGGCTGGCGTTGGTGACGACGGAGACCGAGCTGAACGCCATGGCCGCGCCGGCCAGCACGGGGCTTAGGTAGCCCAGCGCCGCCAGCGGCAAGCCCACGGTGTTGTACGCGAACGCCCAGAACAAGTTTTGGCGGATCTTGCGCATCGTGGCGCGGCTGAGGCGGATGGCCCCCACCAGCGCCCGCAAGTCGCCGCTCATCAGCGTAATGTCCGCGGCTTCGATGGCTATGTCCGTGCCGGTGCCCATCGCCACGCCTACGTCGGCCACGGCCAGAGCCGGCGCGTCGTTGACGCCGTCGCCTACCATCGCTACCGTGAGGCCCTGCTGCTGCAGCCGCCGCACGACGTCGGCCTTCTGGTCGGGCAGCACCTCCGCATAGACGTCTTCCTCGGCCAGTCCTACCTGGGCGGCGATGGCCCGCGCCGTGCGGACGTTGTCTCCCGTGAGCATCTTGACGGCGATGCCCATCGCTTTCAGCGCCGCGATGGCTTCGGCCGCATGCTCCTTGACCGTGTCCGCCACGGCGATGACGCCCGCCGCCTGGCCGTCGACGGCCACCAACATCGCCGTCTTCCCCTGGTTTTCCAGCTCTTCAACGTCCCGCTCCAGCGGCGCGATGTCCACGCCGGCGTCTTGCATGCAAGCGCGGTTGCCGACGAGCACGAGCCGGCCGCCGACGCGGGCGCGCACGCCCCGTCCGGGCAGTGCGGTGAAGTCTTCCGCCGTTTCCGGATGCGCCGGGCTGCCGGAGCCGTGCTCGCGGGCCGCCTGCTCAGCGGCGGCGGCGACGATGGCTTGCGCCAACGGGTGCTCCGAGAGGCGCTCCACCGCGGCCGCCAGTGCCAGCAGGGTCCGCTCGTCGTAGGGCGGCAGCGCCCGCATGTCGGTGACGCCGGGTTCGCCTTTCGTGACCGTGCCCGTCTTGTCTAGCACGACCACGTTCACTTTGTGCGTCTTCTCCAGGTGCTCGCCGCCGCGGATGAGAATGCCCGCTTCCGCGCCGCGGCCTGTGCCGACGATAATGGCCGTCGGCGTAGCCAGGCCCAGCGCGCACGGGCACGCCAACACCAGCACCGCCGTCATGTTCAGCAGCGCCCGCGTCAGGTCGCCGGCCAGCGCGTACCAGCCCAAAAACGTCGCTAGGGCGAAGACCAGAACGGCGGGGACGAAATAAGCCGACACCTGGTCCGCCAGGCGCTGGATGGGCGCCCGGGACCCTTGCGCTTCCTGGACGATGCGGATGATCTGGGCCAGCGCCGTGTCTTTCCCGACGCGGGTGGCGCGGAAGCGAAACGCGCCGTGCTTGTTGAGCGTGCCGCCGATGACCGTATCGCCTACTTGCTTTTCCACGGGCAGGCTTTCACCCGTCAACATCGACTCGTCGACGGCCGAGTGGCCTTGCTCGATGACGCCGTCCACGGGAATGCGCTCGCCCGGCCGCACGACGACGAGGTCGCCGGGCACCACCTGCTCAACGGGAATGTCCATTTCCACGCCGTCCCGCACGACGCGGGCGGTGCGGGGCTGCAAGCCCACCAGTTTCTTGATGGCCGCGGACGTGCGGCCTTTGGCCCGGGCTTCCAGCAGCTTGCCGAGGAGGACGAGGGCGATCACGACGGCGGAGGCTTCAAAATAGAGGTCATGGACGCCCAGGCGGTCGCCCCAGAGCAAGACGGCCAGGCTGTACAAGTAGGCCGCCGACGTGCCGAGGACCACCAGCGTCGACATGTTGGCGGTGCGCTGGCGCAAGTTGTGCCAGGCGTCGCGGTAAAACTGCCAGCCCGCCCCGAATTGCACCGGCGTGGCCAGTGCGAGCTGCACCCAGCCGTTGTGCAGCCAGCTCCAAAGACTTCCGTGCCCGCCGAAGAACATGGCGGCCATGCTGAGCAGCAGCGGCGCAGAGAAGACGGCGGCGACGGCGAAGCGCAGCGTCTGCCGGCGGATTTCCGCCTCGCGCGCCCTTTGCTCCACGTCCTCCGACGCTTCGTTGACGGGATAAGCCTCGTAGCCGATGTCGCGGACGCGTGCGGCCAGCTCCGCCACGCTGACCGCACCGGGGATGTACTTCACCGCGGCGGTCTCGGTGGCGAAGTTGACGGAAGCTTCCACCACGCCCGGCGTTTTCGCCAGCGTCCGCTGGATGCGGGCGGCGCAGTTGGCGCACGTCATGCCCACCAGCGAAAGGCGCGCTTCGGCCAGCGGCACGCGGTAGCCGGCGTCCTCGATAGCGCGAACGATTTGCTCGGTCGCCACGCCGTTGCCGGCGCGCACCGCCGCCCGCTCGGTGGACAAGTTGACCGTGACGTCGTCAACGCCCGGCACGCTGCGGATGGCTTTTTCCACTCGGCGGGCGCACGCCGCGCACGTCATGCCCTGCACGGGCACTTGCAGCAGCGCCTGCTCCGCCGCTTTATTCCGGTTCGTCATTGGATTCCCTCCTCGGCCGGCACACCGGCCCATATACCCTATGGGGGTATCCGGTCTGATCTTACGGCACCCGCCGCGCTGTGTCAAGGAACGAGCCGGTGGGGGAGGTTCCCGGCGTGCTTCGTATAAATAGTGCCACATAGTGCCACAGCGGCACGGCGTGCCGCGGGGTCGAGCGCCGCGGGGCGTCCGGGCGGGCGCCGGCGGCGGCCAGGGAGGAGCAACGATGCAGCAACAACCACGGGATCGCGGTGAGGGAGGAGCGGCCGGGTCGGCGGCGGGCGCGAGGAGCCGGCGTTCGCCGGCCATGGCCGCGTGGGAAACCGAGTGCGCCGGCTGGCTGGCGCTGGGAGCGGCGCCGGAGGCCCGCGGCTGGTATGAGACCGGGCGGGCGGACAACATCGTCTGGGCGCGCCCGGCGGAAGGTGCGCTGCGGGGGCTCCCCGTGATGCTGATGGTGGAGCGGGCGGAGCGCGGGGCGGAGGAGCGGCTGCGGCGGGCTGTGGTCGAATTCGGCCGGCCGGGCGCTCCGCTGTACGTCAACCTGCCGCCCGAGGGGAACCTGGAGGAATGGCGGGAAGCGGCCCGCCGGCTGGGGTTCCGGCCGGATATGGTGCAGGTCTTGATGACTTGCCCGCTGACCGAGCCGCGGGCGGTAAAGGAGCCGGCGCGCTATAACGTGGTCGAGGCCGAATCGGACGCCGACTGGCTGGCGGCTCTGGAGGTTATGGAAGAGGTCTACCGGGATCCCCACGGTCTGACGGCCTTCTACAACCCACGCGGCGTGGTGCGGCTGTTCTTGGCGCGAGTCAACGGTGAGCCGGCGGCGGCCGCGGCGCTGTGGCCGTTCCAAGGTGTGGCGGGCGTCTACAGCGTGGCCACCCGGCCGCGCTTTCGCGGGCTGGGTCTGGCGTACGCGGTGGTCGAGCGGATCTTGCGCCGGGCGGCGCAGGAGGGGTTCGCCCTCGCGTCGCTGCGGACGACGGGGGATCTCGTCACGCTTTACATGCGGCACGGATTTGGGGTGAGCGGGCAAATCCACCGCTACCGGCTGGGCTGAAAGCGGGGTGGGCTGCGGATGCACATCGTGATCGTGGGCGGCACGGGGTTTATCGGCCGCGCCTTGACCGAGGCGCTGCTGGCGGCGGGCTGGCGCGTAACGGTGGCGACGCGCCGATCGCCGGCGCAGGCGAGCCGCGTGCTGCCTTCCGGCGCCGCCGTCCTCTCCTGGAACGCCCCGGGCGGACTGGCGCTGCCGCCGGGCACCGACGCCGTCGTCAATTTGGCGGGCGCCTCTATCGCCCGGCGCTGGACGCAGGCGGCCAAACGCCTTATTCTCGAGAGCCGGGTCGGCACGACGCGTGCGGTCGTCGCGGCGCTGGCGGCGGCCAGCGCCCGTCCGCGCGTCCTGGTCAACGCTTCGGCCGTCGGGTACTACGGTCGCCGCGGGGACGAAATCGTGACGGAAGCCGATGGGCCGGGCCAGGACTTTTTGGCCTCGGTGTGCCGGCAATGGGAGGCGGCGGCCAAGGAGGCGGAAGCGGCGGGCATCCGGGTCGTGCTGCTGCGGACGGGATTCGTCGTGGGCCGGGGCGGCGCCATGCGGCTGATGCTGCTGCCGTACCGCCTGTTCCTCGGCGGACCCCTGGGCTCGGGCCAGCAGTGGCTGCCGTGGATACACCTGGACGACGTGGTGGGGCTCATTCGTTTCGCCCTGGAAAACGAAGCGCTTCAAGGTCCCGTCAACCTGACGGCGCCGGAGCCGGTCCGGCAGGAGGTGTTCGCGCGGGCGCTCGGGCGAGCCATGGGCCGGCCCGCGTGGCTGCGGACGCCGGCGTGGGCGCTGCGCACGGCGCTGGGCGAGATGGCCGACATGCTGTTGACCGGCCAGCGCGCGGTGCCCGCCGCGGCCCTGGCGGCGGGATACACGTTTCGCCGGCCGGACCTGGACGAGGCCTTGCGTTCCGTGGCGGCCCACTAGCTCACGGGGGCCGGCCAACGGGGGCGATGGGCGGTGGACGACGCTGGAACGCCTGGCGCCGATGCAGCCGGTGTTCAAGGAAGGCGGCACCGTCCCGTCCGGCAACGCATCGGGCATCAACGACGGAGCGGCAGCGGTCATGGTGACCTGGGCGCGTAAGGCGGAGGAGCTGGGCCTCACGCCGCGGCTTGTACTGTGCGGCGCCGCCGGCGCGCCGGTGCAGGGGGCTGGGCGGCATCGTCAGGCGCTCGGGAAGGGTTCCTGCGGGCGCGTTCCGAATGACCAGGCGCGTGGGGTGAGCCCGCTGGTTGGGAGGACGCAGGCGATGGGAACACAGGTGCGTGGGACGCCGGAAACGATTCGGGCGGCGGTTGGAGTGAACTCGCTGAGGGGACTGCTGCAGGCGACGTTGTGCGGCGGGGCCGGCCGCCTGGCACGTCTTGGCGTGGCGGGACTGCTGGCGGCCGCCGTGGCCCTCGCGGCGCCGGCCTTGTGGGGAATGGAGGCCGGCGCGCAAGGGCCGGTGCAGATTATCACGGAACAAGGCATTCCGATGAACGTGGGGCTGCCCGAACGCCGACTGACCATCCAGCGCGACGGCGAAATTGTTGCCACGTTGACGGTGGAGATCGCCGACACGCCCGAGACACAGCGCGTCGGTCTCATGGGCCGCACGGAGCTGGCGCCGGACCGCGGCATGCTGTTTATCTGGGACGAACCCTTGTACGCGTCCATGTGGATGAAGAACACGCTCATCCCGCTGGACTTCATCTTCGTGCGGCAAGACGGCCGCATCGCCTGGATCTACCACAACGTCCAGCCCTGCCCGCCGGCGGGCGAGTGCCCCGCCTATACTTCGCCGGTGCGGGTCACGATGGTGCTGGAAGTGGCCGGCGGGCGGGCCGCGGAGCTGGGGCTGCGCCTCGGCGACCGGCTGGTGCTCGAGTAACCGCGGCCGGTGCTCAGTAGCCCCGGCCCAAGTCGATTTGCCGCAGCAGCGGCTGCCCGCTTAAAAACCGCTCGATGTTTTCCAGGAACGGCGGCACCACTTCTTCCGGCACGCTGGGACCCGACATGTGCGGCGTCACGATGACGTTGGGCATCCGCCAGAAGGGATGATCCGGCGGCAAAGGCTCGACGTCGAAGACGTCCAGCGTGGCGCCGGCCAGCTTGCCCGCCTCCAGCGCCCGGATTAAGGCCTGCTCTTGCACGATGGGACCGCGCCCCACGTTGATGAGATACGCCCCGTCCCGCATCGCCGCAAAGGCGGCGTCGTCGAACAGCCCTCGCGTTTCCGCCGTCAAAGGCAAGACGATGACGACGAACTCGCATTCGCCCAGGAAGGCGTGAAACTCTTCCTTGCCGACGAACATGTGCTCCACGCCGTCCACCGGTCCGGGCGTGCGCCGCCAGCCGACGACGCGCATGCCCAGCGCGGCCGCCTTGCGCACCACCTCGCTGCCGATTTCGCCGACCCCGGCCACGCCCACCGTTCGTCCGGCCAGCGGCCGGGTGATGAACGGCTGCCAGCGGCGTTCCGCTTGCTGCCGCAAAATGCGGGGAATATCCTGGGAGAACGCCAGCATGTACGCGACGACGTACTCCGCCATGCGGCGGCCGAAGATGCGGCCGTCGGTGCGGGTGAGCACGGCCTGCTTCGGCAGCGTGCCGGCCGCGACGATGTCGTCCACGCCCGCGGCCAGCTTGTGGAACCAGCGCAGGCGTGTGGCCTTGGTGAGCAGATCCGGCGGAAAGCCCCAGCCGGCGATAATGTCCGCTTCGGGTGCGAGGCGTTCCGCCTCTTCGCGCGTCGAAACGGCGTGCACCACCAGCTGCGGAAAGCGCGCCGCCACCATGTCGCGCACCTTGCGGGCGCGCTCGGCGTCCTGATAGTAGATGATCACGTTGATGGTCGCTTCGCGGCTCATGCGTGTCCTCCTTGCGTCTTGCGGCTGCCGCTTCCCGGATTATCCCTGCAGCGGCCGGATGCAGTCGGGCGAGTCGTTGCGGACGTCGTTGACCAGCGTCGACACCGGATAGGCCACCAGCTCGTCGTCGGGACGGGGCTTCAGCAGCGGCAGCAGCGCCGCCGGGTCGTCCACGTCCTGATCCAGCCACAGGTCGTACGCCTCGGGCGGGAGAATGACCGGCATCCGTTCGTGAATGGAACGCAAGGCACCGTTGGCCTCCGTCGTGATGATGGTGCAAGTGTAAAGAACGACGTCGGCCCGTGCGCGCGCTTCGCCGCCTGCACCGCTGGGCGCGGCTCTGCCGGGCGCCGGCGCGCTGGCCTGCGGCGGGCGCCAGCTTTCCCACAGCCCCGCAAAAGCGAACAAGCCGCCGTCGCGCCGCACGATGCGCATCGGCTGCTTGCGGCCGCCTTGCTGCCGCCATTCGTAGAATCCGTCCGCCGGGATGAGGCAGCGCCGCCGGCGCAGCGCGTGACGAAAGGCCGGCTTTTCCGCCACCGTCTCCGCCCGGGCGTTGATGAGCCGGCTGCCGATGGACGGATCCTTGGCCCAGCCTGGCACCAGCCCCCAGCGGAGCAGCCCCGCCCGGCGCTGGCCGTTGCCGATCACGGCCAGTACCGGCTGCGTCGGCGCGATGTTGTAGCGCGGGCGGTATTCCGCCGGCAGCCCCGTCAGCTGGAAGTGCCGGATCAACTCTTCGCCCGGGTCGGTCAACGTGTAGCGTCCGCACATGTGCCGTCACCTCCTGCAGTATTCCACCCCGGCCAAGCACAACCCTTTCCCGCGCCGCGGCCGCAAGCCCGCCGGCCCCGGCGGCTGCGGGGCGCGCAGGACGTGGACTGCGCCCGGGGACGAGGCGCTTTTGCTCCTCTTTTCCAAAATTAACGAGTAAGTATAGGAAAATGCGGCGCGGCGGAGAAGGGACGCGAAGGGAGTACGCGGGCGCACGGGGGAGGGGACGGCCATGGCGGCGCGGTGCTATTGGCTGGAGACGGCGGGAGAAGCGGCCGAACGGCCCTGGTGGGGGGGCGACGGGCGGGCCGACGTCGCGGTGGTGGGCGCGGGCTTCACGGGCTTGTCGACGGCGCTGCACGTGAAGGAGCGGCGACCGGATCTGCGGGTGGTCGTGCTGGAAGCGGGGCGCATTCCCGCAGGCGCCAGCGGCCGCAACGCCGGCTTCGCCATGACGCTGTTCGGCTTGTCGCTTGACCTTACGGTGTTGCGTTTCGGAAAGGAACGAGCGCGCCAAGCCGACCGGTACATGGTGCGGGCCGTCAACTACACGCGAGAACTCGTTCAGCGCCTCGGCATCGACTGCGACTACGAAGAGCACGGCTTGATGACGGTGGCGACCACTCCCGGTCAGGTGCGCCGGCTGCGCAGGCAATTCGAGCTGGCCCGGCAGTTGGGCCTCCATGAAACGCAGTGGCTGGGGCCCAACGAGGCGAGGGCGCTGGTCGACTCTCCCACGTACTTGGCGGCGGTCTTCGACCCGCTCTGCGCGCTGGTGCACCCGGCCAAGCTGGCCCGCGGGCTGGCCCGGGCGGCCGAGCGGCTAGGCGTTGAGCTGTACGAGAACACGCCCGTGCTGGAGCTGAGGTCCATCGGCGGCGCCGGGGCGTCGAGGCGAGCCGAGCTGAAAGTGCCCGGCGGCCGGGTCGTCGCGGACAAGGTGGTGCTGGCGACCAACGCGTTTTCGGCGGCGTTTCCGCCGCTGCGCCGCGTCCAGGCGCCGATGCACACGTACATCGTGCTGACGGAGCCCTTGACGCCCGCGCAGTTGGAGGCCGCCGGCTGGCAGCGGCGCGTGGGAATTGAAGACGGCCGCAATTTCATCCACTACTACCGCCTGACGCCCGAAAACCGCTTGCTGATGGGCGGCCACGACGCGCTTTATTATTACGGGAACCGCACCGACCGCGACGCGCACGGCGGCCTTGCGGCGAAGCTGCGGCGGCACGTGGCGCGGACGTTTCCCGCGCTGAAAGGCGTGCGCTTCACGCATCACTGGGGCGGGCCCGTGTCGGTGACGCTGGACCTGGCGCCAGTCATCGGCCGTCTGGGGCCCAACGTGTTTTACAGCGCCGGCTGCATGGGGCACGGCGTCGCCCTGACCCAGCTCAACGGCCGCACGCTGGCGGATTTGGTGCTGGAAACCGAAAGCGAGCTGACCGACACGTTTTTCGTCGGGCGGAGAGTGACGCCGCTGCCGCCGGAGCCGCTCCGCTTCGCGCTCATCCAGGCCATCCGCAGCTTCATGCGGGCGCAAGACACGTGGGACGAGCGAGGACGGCGCGACGCGGAGCGGCCTGCGGCGCGCTCGACAGGATTGCCGGCCTGACGGGCGAACGTACGGTGCAAAGGCCGCGGCGGCAACATGGCGCCGCGAGCGGCCGGATCGCTTGAGACTGCAGGCAGGAGGCTGGACGTGAAGACCGCTGCGCACCGCTTGTGGCCCATCGACTGCGTCCGCGGGCTGGCCGTGGTTTGCATGGTGTTTTACCACTTCATGTGGGACATGACGTTTTTCGGCCTGTACCCGCACGATGTGACCGCGGGCGGCTGGCGGGTTTTCGCCCGCACGGTGGCGACGACGTTCGTGCTGCTGGTGGGCGTGTCCATGGCGCTGACGGCGCAGCGCAAGCCTCAGGCGGAGCGGGACCGGCAGTGGCTGGAACGGGGCGCGAAGGTGTTGGCCTGGGGCCTGGTCATCAGCGCCGTCACCCGGGTGGTGCTGGGCGAGGCGTTTATCTTGTACGGGATCTTGCACCTGGTGGGGACGGCGTTGCTCCTCGGGCCGCTGCTGTGGCGCGTTCGCAGGTTCGCACTGCCGCTGGGCGTGGCTTTCGTGGCCGCAGGTCCGTATCTCGACGCACGGGCGGGCCAGCTGGACGCTCTCGTACCGTGGGCGATTCCGCTGGGCGTCCGCCCCGCGGGTTACGCGGCGGTGGACTATTTCCCCCTCGTTCCGTGGCTCGGTGTGATCCTGCTGGGCATGGCCGTCGGCCAGTGGGCCAGGCCGCTCTGGGCGCGCCTTTCCGCGGGGAGGCCCGCGCCGCGGCTGCTGGAGCCCATCGCCGTGCTGGGCCGCCACTCGCTGCTCATCTATATCATTCACCAGCCGCTCATTCTCGGAGGGTTTCTGTTGTTCGGCTATACGATGTGGTGACCGAAAGCTAAGGGGGTGCGTGTCGTGATGTTCATTCGGGAACCGTTCGTTTGGGGAACGTTCTACGTCATGATATTCTTTATCGCGTCGCTGTTGTCCATCTTGGTGCCTGTCGCCTTCATCTATGCCGTAGTGCAGTTGCGGCGCCTCGCCGATGCCGCGGAGCGGATTGCCTGGGAGTTGGAGCGGCGCGGCCGGCCCGGCGAGTAGCCGCCCGCGGTACAAGCGCAGGGGCTTGGCGTGCGCTGGGAAAGAACTCCAGGGGCGGTGCTTGACAGAGCGCGACGGGCTGTGCTAGTATAGCTTCTGCCGAGGCGCGTTGGCGCCGCACGTACGGAGCCGTGGTGTAGGGGTTTAACACGCCGGCCTGTCACGCCGGAGATCGCGGGTTCGAATCCCGTCGGTTCCGCCATTTTTTTGCCGAGATAGCTCAGTTGGTAGAGCACGGGACTGAAAATCCCGGTGTCGCCGGTTCGATTCCGGCTCTCGGCACCAACGAAAAGGCCCTCCAAGCGGAGGGCCGTTAATTTTTCTAGCGGCCGTGCCACGATTCTCCGCAGGCGGCCCCGTCTCGGACATCCTGCGACATCCCGCCTGTTTTGTCGCTCGCTCGTTTCCTCCCGCACCGAGTGCGCATTGTCCGTCGTTTCGGAAAACCGGAGGATTTTTTTAACAATGGAAGAACTACTGATGACATTCTCAGACTTTTTCACGGAGGTATCGGACGTGCAAGGTCAGGTAGAGCATCTTCGGCCCGCGGGGTTGTACAGCGACCGCATCTACAGCCCTGTCGTCGTCGCTTCGGGCAACGTCAAGACCATCTACCTCAGCAGCCAGGTTCCTCTGACGGAGTCCGGCGAAGTGGTGGGCGAAGGCGATATCGCAGCCCAGATGGAGCAGGTGTTGCGAAATTTGGAGATCTCGCTGGCCGCTGCCGGCGCCACCGTCGAGCACGTCGTGAAGTGGACCTTGTACATGGTGCACGGCCACTCGCCGGATCCGGCGTACGAGGTGTTCCTTCGTTTCTGGGGCCAGCGGCCCAACCCGCCGGCGTTGACCATCGTGTTCGTCGCCGGCTTGTCCCACGAGGATTTCTTGATCGAACTGGACGCGACGGCCGTCGTACCGCAGCCTTGAGCCGCCGGCGCAATCAACTTCGCCGTTGCCGTCGTCCTGCCGCCTTGACACCCCCAGCGCCTGCGGGGTACGCTAAGCGCGCCGCACAGCACCCGACGGGCGCAAGGGGCGGATGGTCATGACGGCAGCGGCCACGCTGAAACCGAAGCATGAGCAGCGCATCCTGAGCGGGCACTTGTGGATTTACCAGGGAAACGTGGCGGAAGTCAGAGGGGAACCGGCGCCGGGAGACATCATCGACGTTTACTCGGCCGGCGGCCAGTTCCTCGGGCGAGGCTATTACAACCCGCATTCGCAAATTTGCATTCGCCTGCTGACGCGCGTGGACGAACCGATCGATTACGCCTTTTTCGTCGAGCGCATTCGCCGCGCACGGGCATGGCGCCGGCGGTTTTTGCCCGATGCCACGTCGTTCCGCCTCGTCTACTCGGAAGGCGACTTCCTGCCCGGCCTCATCGTGGACCGGTATGAAGACGTTCTCGTGGTGCAGTTTCTCACGCTGGGCATGGACGTCCGGCGGGAGCTCGTCGTCGCCGCCTTGGCGGACGTAGAACGGCCCCGCGCCATTTACGAGCGCAGCGACGTGCCGGCGCGCAAGTACGAGGGGCTGGAGCCGCGCACGGGGCTCTTGTGGGGCGAGCTGCCCGAGCAGCCCATGGTGATCCGCGAAAACGGCTTGTCCTTTGAGATCGACGTGGTGCAAGGGCAGAAGACCGGCTACTTCCTGGACCAGAAAGAAAACCGGCGCAGCCTTGCGCCGCTGGTGCCGGGCGCGCGGGTGCTGGACGTGTTTTGCCACAACGGGGCGTTCGCCGTGCACGCGCTGCACTACGGGGCGAAAGAAGTGACGGGCGTCGACAGCTCCGCGCCAGCGCTGGAGTCGGCGCGGCGCAATGCGGCTCTCAACGGTTTCGGGGACGCCGCGCAGTTCGTGGAAGCCAACGCCTTCGATTACCTGCGGCACCTCGATCGCGCCCGCGAGTGGTTTGACGTCGTCATCCTCGACCCGCCGGCCTTCGCCAAGAGCAAAGACCACTTCGAGCCGGCGCGACGGGGTTACAAGGAAATCAACCTGCGAGGTCTCAAAATCGTGGAGCCCGGGGGCTTTCTGGTCACTTGCTCCTGCTCGCACCATATGCCCGCCGACGAGTTTTACCGTTTGGTGCTGGAGGCGGCGCACGACGCGCGCCGCACGCTGCGGCTGGTGGAGGTGCGGGGCCAAGCGAAAGACCACCCCGTGTTACCCGGTGTGCCGGAGACGTCGTACTTGAAGTGCCTGGTCTTCCAGGTGTTCTAGCTACTTGAAGAAGAAGAAGCAAACGGTTTTCAACAAATTAGGCGGCACCAGCTGTGGCTGTACCTGCCGCTCGGGACTCTAGTCGTGTTCGGAACGCTGTTCCTCACGACGGGCAACGCGCACTTTGCTCTCATCGCACTTCCGGTCGTCGTGTTCGAGCTGCGCATGCGGTTAGTCACTGAACGATTTCAATCCGCTCGATGACCTCGTACTTGACGATCCGCAGCGTGTGGCCGCTGTTGAGCGACATGACCAGATACTCGGGCGTGATGAGCGCGTCCGTGACCGCCACGTTGTAGGTGGTGCCGTCGACTTCGTAGGCGAAGTTCAGCAAGCCGCCCGCGCCATGCCCCCACGAGCGGCGCCAGAGGGCTTCGCTGGCGAACATCTCGATGAGGGAACCTGCGTCCTGCGCGTTGATCTCCACCAGCGTGAACGAGTGGGCGGGGAAGAACATGGACGTCAAGCCCCAGTGCAAGTAAAGGCCGCGCTCGCCCAAAACCACGCGGTCCGCGGCGTGGGTGGTGCGGGTGCCCGGGTGGCCGACGGTGACGTTGGCTCGGCTGAACAGCTGGCGCGCCTCGTCCAGCTCGTACAGCATCACGATCTTGCCGAGGAAGGCGGGGTCGTCCCAGGACGTCGCCGGCGCCGCCGCGCCGGCTTCTTCGTCGCTGGCCGCAGCTTCAGCGGCCCACGCCGGCGACGCGCCGGCCGTTGCCGCCAGCACGAACAGAGCCGCCAACACCACGACACCAAGCTGTTTCCGGAACCGCGCTTTGCTCTTCACGGTCGTTCCTCCCAAGCCGTCGCCGGCTTGCCAATCTCATCCGGCGGCCGCGCGAAAGATTTCTTTAGAGAATAGGCAGTTCCTGTCGGCCGCCCGGCCCGCGCCGAGCCCCCGGCGCAGGTAGGCTTGGTGCAGACATTATAGCGCGCCGCCCAAAATCGTTCCTTCACGTCAGGTCAGTTTTCCGGGACACGCTTGACAAGCGGCGGGCAAATACCGATATTAGTTGCAAATATTGCGATTGCGAATTCGGCAAGACAGCGGTAGAACCGAGGGAGCGCAAGAGGCAGGCGGGGGATTCGATGAACGCGATTGAAGTGGAGCACGTCGTGAAGCGCTTCGGCGACGTCGAGGCGCTGCGGGGCGTGTCGTTTACGGTGCGGGAAGGGGAAGTTTTCGGCCTGCTGGGGCCCAACGGCGCGGGGAAGACGACGCTGATTCGCACCATCCTCGGCTTGGTGCGCCCGACGGAAGGCCGCGTGCGCGTCCGCGGCGAGGAGATCGCCAAGCGCCCTGAGACGGTGCACCGCTTCGTGGGCTGGGTTCCTCAGGAGCGGGCTATGGACCCGTATCTGACCGGGCGGGAAAACTTGCTCTTTATCGCTGGACTGCACCACATACCGCCTCGGCAAGCTCGCAGCCGCGTGGACGAACTGCTGGCGCTGGTGGAGCTGACCGACGCGGCGGACCGGACGGTACGGGACTATTCGGGTGGCATGCGGCGGCGCCTGCAGCTGGCCATGGGCCTGGTGCACAGCCCTCAAATCTTGCTGCTCGATGAGCCGTCGCTGGGGCTGGACGTGCAGTCGCGACGCCGCATGTGGACCTACATCGAGGCGCTGCGGCGTTCGGGCACGACGGTGCTGGTGACGACGCACTACTTGGACGAAGCCGACGCGCTCTGCGATCGAGTGGCGATCATCGACCGGGGCCAAATTCAGGCGCTGGATACGACGACGGCGCTGAAACAGCGCTTCGGGGGCCCTGCGCTGCTGGTCTTGGAGTGGGACGGCGCGCAGCGGACCGACGGCCTGCTGGAGGCCTTGCAGCAGCTTCCGGGCGTGCGGGAGCTGGAGGTGCGGGGCGCCGGCGTTTGGGTGCGGGGCGACGACCTTGTGGCCGTCACGCAGCGGGTTTTGGCGGAGTGCGAGCGGTTCGGCGTGGTACCGGCGCGGCTGTCGGTGCGGCAGCCGACGTTGGATGACGTTTTCCTGGCGCTGACGGGGGCAGTGCTGCGGAACGGAGCGAAGGAGCTGAGCGCGTGATGCAGGCGTTCTGGATGGAAAACCGGGCCATGTGGATGCGCTGGTATGCGCGCTTTCGGCGAGACTTGTTTTCGCTGGTGGCGACGCTGCTGCAGCCGGTGTTGTGGCTCGTGCTTTTCGGCAATGCGCTGCAAGGCATGGTGCGGGGCACGGTTCCGGGCGGCGATTATCTGGCGTTCATGACGGCGACGGCCTTCGTCATGACTGTTTTTAACGGCGGGCTCAACGGCGGCCTGGAGCTGATGTACGACCGCGAGTCCGGCTTTTTCGACCGGCTCATGGCGACGCCCATGCACAGGATCTCGTTCGTCACCGGCCGCTTCTCCTTTGTGCTGGCGGTGACCGTCGCGCAAGGGCTCCTCATCATCGCCGCCGCTTACCTGATGGGCGTGCGGTACGCCACGGGCCTGTTGGGCATCGCGCTGACGCTTCTTGTCGGCGCTCTGTTCGGCGCCGGAATCGCCACCTTGTCCATCATCTTGGCCTTTGTCCTGCGGCACCATGGCCAGTTTTTCTCCTTCATCGCGATCGTCAGCCTGCCGCTGCTGTTCTTGAGCAGCGCGCTGGCGCCGCTGCATGCCATGCCGGCGTGGCTTGCGGCCGCGGCTCGCCTAAATCCGCTGACGCATGCCATTGAGGCGGTGCGGACGCTGGTGATCGTGGGCTGGGACTGGTCGGTGCTGGCGCAGATGAGCGTGTTGCTGCTCGTCGTTGACGTGTTGCTGCTTTCGATCGCGGCGCGGGTTTTGCGCGGGTACTTGGAGTAACCGGCAAGGGAAGCCGCGGCGGGAGGGATACTGCGGCTGCTGGCCGAATTGACGTCGTAGCGAGCCGGAGGCGACGACGTCCATGGAGGCCGCCAAGCCGATTAGGCGGGACACGTTGTGGCTGACGATGACCGACGGAGCGGACGTGTTCGTCCGGGTGTGGGAACCCGACGGCGAGCCGCCGCGCGCCGTGCTGCAGGTGGCTCACGGCATGGTGGAACACAGCGGCCGCTACGACGCGTTCGCCGCGTATATGACCGAGCGAGGCGTTGCGGTGGTGGCCAGCGATCAAAGGGGCCACGGGCGCACGGGCGAGAAAGCCGGCTCGCTGGGGCATCTCGCCGACAAGGACGGGTTCGACCGCCTCGTCGGAGACTTGCTGGCCATCAACGAGTGGATTGGCCGGCGCTGGCCCGCTGCGCCGCGGTTCCTCCTTGGGCACAGCATGGGGTCCTTGGTCGCGCGCCGCTACGTACAGGTGCACGGCGAGACGGTGGCGGGCATCGTCGCCGTGGCCACCGTAGCCCATCCGGGCTTGCTGGCGCAGGTGGGGCGCTGGCTGGCGCGGCTGCAGATGCGCCGGCGGAGCCCTCGTCATCCCAGCCTGCTCCTCACGGCGCTCGTGTTTGACGGCTACAACAACCGCATTCCTCGCCCGAAAACGGCCTTCGACTGGCTGACGCGCGACCCGGAAGCGCTGGCTTCGTACGTTGCCGACCCGTATTGCGGCTTTGTCCCCAGCGCGGGCTTCTATTACGATTTGTTGACGGGTCTCCGGCTCGTTCACGACGCCCGCCTCATCCGGCGCATTCCGAAAGATCTGCCCATGTTGTTCCTTGCCGGCGACGCGGATCCGGTGGGCGGCTACGGCAAAGGCGTGGAAAAGATCGCGGCCCGGTACCGGCGCCTTGGACTGCGCAACATACGGCTCATCGTGTACGAGGGCGCGCGGCATGAGCTGCTGAATGAGTTGAACAAGGAACAAGTATACAACGACATTCTTGGCTGGCTCAACGAGGTGCTGGCCCAGCGCCGCGGTGCATAATGGGCCGGTCCCTCCGACGCGGCGGCCCCGGCGGCGCGGCGCGGCAGGCAGGGTGATGGTTGCAAGCCCAACGAGCGGGACCGAGCGCCCGCGCGCCGGGCTTTTTTTGGCCGCCGTACCCTCGCATCGCGTTCAATTCGCGAACTTCGGCGCCGGGCGCGCGCCCCGCGTGGTCAGACTGTCGCGGCAGGAACGAAATCTGTGGCATTATGCAGGGAACTCTGGCGTTGGCTGGAATTATTGCAACTCAAGGGGATGCAGGATGAAAATGAAAGTCGACGATGTGTACACGCGGAATCCCATCGTCGTTGGTCCGGAAACGCCGGTTCCCGAGGCGCGCCGGATCATGGAGGAGAACGACATTCGCCGCCTGCCCGTGGTGCATGAGGGTAAGCTGGTCGGCATTGTGACGCTAACGGACTTGCTGCGGGCGGCGCCGTCGTCGGCCACGACTCTGTCCGTCTGGGAGCTCAACTACCTGGCGGACAAGATCAAGGTGGCCGAGATTATGAGCCGCAACGTCATCACGACGACCCCAGACGACGACCTGCGCAACGTGGCCCGGCAGATGCTCGCCCACAAGATCGGCGGCATGCCCGTCATGGACGGCGACAAGGTCGTCGGGATCATTACCGAGTCCGACATTTTCCGCGCGTTCGTCAAGCTCCTCGACGAGCAGGCGAGCGAAGAGTGCTAAGCCCGGTACCATCTACGAGGCGCCCCGACGAGTCCAGAGACTTGGACTTGTCTGTGATTCACGGCGCCGTTGGGCGAGCGGTGGAACCGGGCGCGGAAGAACGCACAATGCAGCGTCGGGGCGGACGGCTTCATTGAGGGGGAGTCGGAGCCGGCGGCCGGACCGAACGATCCGAATGGGGAGCGCCGAACATGAAGCAGGAAATAAGGCGCTTTGAGGATTTTGGGGGTCGCGAGCTGTACGAGGCGGCGCGGATTTTGCAGGCCGCCACGGCTCATCTCCCGTCGGGGTGGCCGACGTGGGAAGCGGCTTTGGCGGAAGTGAATTCGTTCGTCGAATCTCCGGAACGGTTTGCCCTCGGCGCTTTTGAAGGAACTGCCCTGCGCGGTTGGATCGGCGCCGTGCGGCATGCCAAGTTTCAGTGGGAGCTCCATCCGCTGGTCGTCGATCCGCCGTTCCAGCGACAAGGCTGGGGCACGCGGCTGGTGCGGGCCCTGGAGGAAGAGGCCCGCGCGGCCGGCGTCATCACCATTTGGCTCGGGGCCGACGACGAGTTCGGCGGCACCTCTTTGTACGGGCGCGACTTGTATCCGGACGTGCTGGGCGCGCTGGCTCGATTGCAGGAAACGAAAGGGCACCCGTTCCGTTTTTATCAGAAGCTGGGTTTTTCTGTAGTCGGCGTGCTGCCGGACGTCAACGGCTTTGGCAAGCACGACATCTTGATGGCGAAGCGGGTGGCGGGAATGCCGTTCCACGTGGTAGAGGAGCGGGAGAGGTGAGCGTTTCCGTCCGCGACACGTTGTTGCAAGAGGGCGGTGGAGCTTTCGTTCCGTGCGCAAGGTCCTGTTTATCGATCTGGACGGAGTCATTCGCCTTTTCGAGCCTGGCTACATAGCGTGGATGGAAGATGAGCTCGGTTTGCCCCGGGGAGCTTTCGCCGAGGTTGCCTTCGGGCCGGAGCTGATCGGACTCGTGACGACCGGGCGCATCACGGCGGAAGAGTGGCGAGTGGAGACCGGGCGGCGGCTGCGGGCGCTGAGGCCGGGGCTGGACGTGGACGAACTGATCCGCCTGTGGGATGAGCAGCCGGTGCGGGTCGATGACGAAGTGCTCGCATTGGTGCGGGCCGTGCGACAACAAGCCCTCGTAGGGCTTGTCACCAACGCCACGTCCAGACTGCCACGAGAATTGCTCGACCTCGGCATAGAGGATGAGTTTGACTACATCTTTAACACGTCCGAGCTCGGCGTCGCAAAGCCGGACCCGGAAGTGTTTCGCATCGCCTTGCGCCGCGTGGGCGTTGGACCGGAGGATGCCTTCTTTGTTGACGATCACCCGAAGAACGTGGCCGCGGCGGCGCAGCTCGGCATCCGCGCCCATCTCTACAAAGATCCGGCGACGCTTCGTCACGCGCTGGCCGAAGCGGGCTTCGCACTTTCCTAGGCGGAGTGGCTCCGGGAGGAACGGCAAACTTGGCGAGGAGGCGTGTCGCAACGGTGGCGGTAGAGATACGGGTGCTCGGCGCCGACGATGCGCACGTGCTGCGCCGCGTGGCGCCGGGGGTGTTCGACTACGAGGTGGACGAAGCAGCGGTGCGGGAGTTTTTGGCAGACGAGCGGCACCACATCGTCGTAGCCGTCGACGACGGCGTGGTGGTCGGCTTCGTTTCCTGTATGCACTACATTCATCCGGACAAGCCGCGGCCGGAACTTTGGCTGAACGAGGTGGCCGTCGCATCCACGCACCGGCGGCAAGGCATCGCATCGGCGCTGTTGCGCGAGGCGTTCGCCTTAGGGCGGCGGCTCGGCTGCCGCGAGGCGTGGGTGCTCACGGAGCCCGACAACACTCCCGCGCTGGGTCTGTACGCCTCGGCGGGCGGCGAGCGGAAGGAACAGGTGATGTTCTCCTTTCCGCTCTGATGGAGGGGCGCCAGTCTGTGCCGAAAGGGCTGCAGCGCCTATCCTCGTGCAGGCGGGCGCAGCGGGAGGCCCGTTTCGCCGGTGCAGCAGGGGCGGCGGACCTCGTCTCGAACAGGAAGGCGAACACGATTCTTGCCGGGCGGCCGGTCGGGAGTCCGACGGGTCGTGCCGGATTTTCGCTGGCGGAGGGCGATCGCCCCGGTGGAAACGGCGCAGTGGGTCGCTTTCGGGGTTGCGTTGCTTTTCATGGCGGTCGGCATCGCAGGCACGGTGGTGCCGGTGCTGCCCGGCGTGCCTTTGATTTGGCTCGCGATACTGGGCTTCGGGTTCGTCGACAAGTTCCGGCACGTCGATACCACGTTTCTGGTCGTTACGGCGCTGGTGGTCGTCGCCTCGGAGGCGATGGACTACGTCACGCGCGCGTGGGGAGCGAAACGGTTCGGCGCCGGCCACGCCGGCACGTTGGGGGCGGTGCTCGGCGCCGTGGCAGGACTCTTCTTCCTGCCGGTAGGGCTCCTTCTCGGGCCGTTTCTCGGCGCGCTCATCGGCGAGCTGCTCTCGGGCCGACCGCTGGAAGAGGCGCTGCGGGCCGGCTGGGGCGGCCTGCTCGGGACCCTCGGCTCCGTCGTCGTGAAGTTCGTTGTGGCCGTGGCCATGACGATCGCCTTTGTCATAAAGGTGTTGTGAGACGTTCCGCGAGCCGGAGGGCGCCGCGAGCGGACATGGAGATGAAAATGGAAACAACTTACGACGGCAAGCCCATCGCCAAAGAGCGGCCTTACGGCGCCATGATCGATGTATACCGTGTAGACGACGGAGAGGCGCCGTTTCTTGTTCTCTATCGCGCAAAGCACGGGCCCGACTACGAAGGCGACTGGGCGTGGACGCCTCCTTGCGGCGCTCGGCAGGCCGGCGAGACGATTCTGAAGTGCGCGCAGCGCGAGCTGTGGGAAAGCGTGAAGCAACCGCGAGCGGCTGTCGTTCTCGTCAGCGACCATGGTGTGGCGCTCATCCGGCGCGTCAACGAAAGCGGAGAGTACTACGTCTTTCCGGGCGGCGGCGTGGAGGTCGGCGAAACGCCGGAGGAGGCCGCGGCCCGCGAAACCCGCGAGGAGCTAGGCGTCGAGGTCGAGAACGGCCGCTGGCTGGCGGCGCTGCTGGTTGCCGGGCTTGACCGGGCTCCCGCCGAGCCGCTGCGTTGCGTCGAAGAGCCGGAGCCCGGGCGATACGGTTCAGAGTAGAGCGCGGCGGGCTCGGATGCCGCCGGCGCGCTTGTCCCCAACCTTTCCATCCAGCGTTTTTTCCATCGCTTCGCTGCGTTTCCGCCAGGCCGCACTCGACTTGCCTCTCGAGAAGATCGCGCAGTTCTTTCGGAAAAAACGCACGGCAGTGAAACCTTTGACGCGTACCGGCCGTCATATAGACGGCAATGCGGGCGACGGCCCGGAAGGCGAGGTCGTGCATGGGGACGGGGGAAGCGGAGCTGCTGCAGGCGGCCAGGCAGGGGGACCACGAGGCGTTCGCACGCCTGGTGCGGCCGTCGCTGGATACGGCGTACCGTTTGGCCTTGCGCTTGCTGGGCGACGCGGCGGAGGCGGAAGATGCCGTTCAGGATGCGCTGTACAGCGCCTGGCGAGGCCTGGCGCGGTTTCGGGGCGGCGCCAAGTTTTCCACGTGGCTGTATCGCATTGTCTGGCGGCAGTGCGTGGATCGGCTGCGCCGTCCTCAGCCCGCGGCGCTGACTGAACAGGCGGCGGACGTTTCTTTCGACAACGACCCGGCGACCCGCGTCGAGACGCTGGAGGCGGAAAGCCGGGTCGAACGGGCGCTGCGCCAGCTGCCCGCGGCGTACCGGACGGTGCTGACGCTGTTCTACATCGAAGACCTGCCCATCAAGGACGTGGCTCGCATTACGGGCCTGCCGCTCGGAACCGTGAAGACGCACCTGCACAGGGCCCGGAAAGAGCTGCGCAAACTGCTGGAGGAAAGCGAGGTGATGCAGCCGTGACCAGGCACGGGGCAAAGCGCCGCACGTGGTTGTGCCGGCTCGCGGAACGAACGGGCGCGCTGATCGAGGACCGCGGCGATGGCGCCCGCGGCCTTTGGCAAGGGCTGCTCCAGCGCCACGCGGCGCACTGCGCCTACTGCCGCGCGGAGCTGGAGGAAGCCGTGTGGATCAGGCGAGAGTTGCAGACCTTGGCTCGCCCCCGGGCGCCCGAGGGGCTGATGGAGAGCGTCGTGGCCAGGATCGCCGCTGAGCAGGCGCCACAGCCGTCGGCGCTGGAGCGGGCCGGCTGGCGCGCCGCGGCCGCGGTCGGCCTGGTATTTCTGGCGCTGGGAATCGGGGGCGCTGTGGCCGTGTGGGCGGCCGTGGACTCCGTGTCGCTGTCCCCGGGCGAGCTGGTCATGGAAGCGCAGGCGCTGGCGGACGAGGTGCTCAGCGCCATGGACGCTGCCGCACACGATGTGGGCCTCGCAGGACAAATGGGCTTGGCGCTGGCGTGGGGGCTGGCGGGCTGCGCCGTCGCCGCGGCGCTTCGCTCAGCGTAAGCGGCCGGCCGAGAGGAGCGGACAGCCGCCACGCGCCGCACTCCGCATTGCCGAGGCGGAAAAACGGCGCCTCCTCGGGCGCGCGAAGGAGGACGAGCGACAATGTTGTGGGATATCGCCATCGTATTCGGATTTCCATTCATGATCGCCGCGCTGGCGTTCGCCTATGCGGGCTTCAACCGTTATTTGCGCCATCGGGAGCGGATGGCCATGATCGAGCGGGGCCTCGTGCCGCCCGAAGTGGAGGAGAACCACGATGAGGGCGGGCGCAGGACCCGGTGGGAGAACACGTCGTCCATCACCATTACCCTGGTCGGCATCGCCATCACGCTGGGCATGCTGACGCTGGGCTCGGGGCCGTGGCTCATCGCGGGTCTGGTGCCGACCGCGTACGGCTGCGCGCTGCTGATTCGCGACCTGCAGGCGAGGAAGGAAGAAAAAGAGAAGAAGGAGTGAAGCCCGAGCTATGGCGCGAGTTTTGGTGCTGATTCTCGGGCTGATCGTCCTCGTCGTCGGCGCGGTCAATCTGGTCGCCTTTTCGGTCCCGAGCCCGATGGCGCGGGCAACGGTCAGCCGGTCGTTCGCGGTGGAGCCAGGCGAGTCGCTGCGCGTGGAGTCGTTGAACGGGCGTATCACCTACGAAACGTGGGGCGGAGACGAGCTGGTCATCGAGGCGACGCACAACAAGCCCCGCTTCCTGGTGGGCTGGTTCGAGCGCCTTTGGGGCGAACCGACGGTGACGTTCACCCGCGATGAGCAGGGCGTGCGGGCCGGGGTGTCGGTACCCAAGATCTGGTGGTTCGGCCCGTGGTGGGGCGTGCACTTCACGGTTCGCGTGCCGGCGGGATGGCACGGGAACATCGTGCTGAGCACTTCCAACGGAGCCATTGCGGCGCGCGGCATCGACGGCGACGTGTTGTTGTCCACGTCCAACGGTTCCGTGGAAGTGGCGGGTCACCGGGGTACTTTGGAGGTGCGGACGTCCAACGGGCGGGTGCGCTTGGCGGATGTCCACGGCGTCGTCAGCGTCCGGACGTCCAACGGGCCCATCACGGTCGCCGGCGCCACGCTGTCGGGCATCGGGCAGCTGCGTACCAGCAACGGTTCCGTGGAGCTGCGGGCTCACTTGGCGGCGGGGGCGTCCTACGACGTGACCACGTCCAACGGCACGGTCACGTTGACGTTGATTGATCCGGACGCGGCGTTGGATTTGCGGACGAGCAACGGCAGCATCAACTTGCAGACGGAAATCGTCGCGTCGTCGGTCGGGCGCAACAGCGTCGTCGGCACCATCGGCTCGGGCGCGGCGCGGCTCAATGTGCGCACTTCCAACGGTGCAGTAACGCTGGCCGCCGTCAAAGGGGAATGACGCGGGAGAAGCGGCCGCCGCGCCGTCCGCGTGACGCAAGGCGCCGGGCTGCCGCGTGACGCTGCTTGCCGGGCGGCGACGCTCGAAAGGAGCCGTGCAGGATTGTGGCTGAGACGGCGGGACGAACTGCCGGGGGCAAAGCGCCGGTCAACTTCCCAGCGGACGCGACCGAGGTGGTGCGGCGCCTGACGCTGGAAGAGAAGGCCGCGCTTTGCGTGGGCAAAGACTACTGGACGTTGCGCGGCGTGCCGCGCTTCGGCCTGCCTTCGCTGTGGCTGGCCGACGGGCCCCATGGGCTGCGGAAGCAGCCCCGCAGCGACAACGTGTCGCTGGCCGGCAACGTGCCGGCGACGTGCTTTCCGACGGCGGCGGCTTTGGCCGCCACGTGGGATCGGGAGCTCGTGCGCGCAGTGGGGCGGGCCATCGGCGTGGAGGCGCGCCGCCACGGCGTCAGCGTCGTCTTGGGGCCGGGCGTCAACATTAAGCGTTCACCGTTGTGCGGGCGCAACTTCGAGTACTTTTCGGAGGATCCGCTGCTGGCCGGCGAGCTGGCCGCGGCGTTTATCGACGGTCTGCAATCGGCGGGCGTCGGCGCCTGCGTCAAGCACTTTGCGGTCAACAATCAAGAGACGCGCCGCTTCACCATCGACGCCGTCGTGGACGAGCGGGCGCTCCGGGAAATTTACCTGTTCGCCTTCGAGCTGGCGGTGAAGAAGGCCAAACCGTGGCTGGTCATGGCGGCTTACAACCGCGTCAACGGCACGTACTGCACCGAGCACCGGCGCCTGTTGACCGACATCTTGCGGAACGAGTGGGGCTTCGACGGCGTCGTCGTGTCGGACTGGGGTGCCGTGGCGGACCGGGCCGCAGCGCTGGCGGCGGGGCTCGATCTGGAGATGCCGGGGACGGGTCCGGAAAACGTCCGGGACATCGTGGAGGCGGTGCGGAGCGGCCGGCTGGACGAAGCCGCGGTGGACCGGGCCGCCTGCCGGGTCGTGGCGCTCTTGCAGAAGGCGGCGGCCGCGGCGGGCGCGCTCGCGGGGCTGGACGGCGATTACGTGAAGGCGCATCACGCGCTGGCGCGGCGCGCGGCGGCCGAAGCGGCGGTCCTGTTGAAAAACGACGGGCCCATCTTGCCGCTGGCTCCCGGCGCCACCATCGCGGTCATCGGCGCCATGGCGAAGCGGCCGCGCTATCAAGGCGCCGGCAGCTCCGTCATTACGCCCACGCAGCTAGACAACGCCTACGACGCGCTGGTGGCGCGCGTCGGACCGGCGCGAGTCGTGTACGCCCCCGGCTACGACTTGGCGGCGGACGTTCCCGGCCGGGAGCGCGGGCCGAAGCCGCGGCTCCTGTCCGAGGCCCGCGCGGCGGCCCGGCAGGCGGACGTGGCGGTCGTCTTCGCCGGTTTGCCGGCCCTGTACGAAACCGAAGGCCTCGACCGGACGAGCCTGTCTTTGCCGCGCAGTCACGACGCGCTCATCGAGGCGGTGGCTGAAGTCAATCCGAACGTCATCGTCGTGCTCTGCAACGGCGCGCCCGTGGCCATGCCGTGGCTCGATCGAGTGCCGGCCGTGCTGGAGGCGTACTTGGGCGGCCAAGCCGGGGGCAGCGCGGTGTGGGACGTGTTGTTCGGCGACGTCAACCCGTGCGGGAAGCTGGCCGAAACGTTCCCGCTGCGGCTGGAGGATCATCCGGCCCACCGGTTCTTCCCCGGCGGGCCGCGCACGGTGGAGTACCGGGAGAGCATTTACGTCGGCTATCGCTATTACGACACGGCCGAAAAAGAGGTGCTGTTTCCGTTCGGGCACGGGCTGAGCTACACCACGTTTCGCTACGACAACTTGCGCCTCAGCGCGGCGGAGATTCGGGTGGGCGAGCCGCTGCGGGTGACGGTGTCGGTGACGAACACGGGCCCTCGGGCGGGGAAAGAGATCGTGCAGCTGTACGTGCGCGACGTGGCCCCCCGCACGTTTCGGCCCGTGCACGAGCTGAAGGACTTCGCCAAGGTCGCGTTGGAGCCGGGCGAGGCGAAGGACGTCACTTTCACCCTCGACCGGCGCGCCTTTGCCTTTTGGGATACGGCGGCCGGCGGCTGGCGGGTCGAGCCGGGCGAGTTCGAGATCCGCATCGGCGCGTCGTCGCGGGACATCCGGCTGACGGCGACGGTGCGGGTCGTGGCCGAGTCGGAGACGGTGGAACTCGAACGAGAGCCCGACCAGCGAGAGGCGGGGCACCAGCGGGAGGCCGGGCAGGCACCCGGCGGCGGCGAGGACCGGTCCGCAACCGCCGCACCGCCGGAGTACTTGCATCCGAAAGACTATGCCGCGTTCAGCGCCGGCGCGTTCGCCGCCGTGTACGGTCGTCCGCTGCCGCCCAACGAGCCGGGGCGCCGCGGAGGGTATACCCTGCACACGCCGCTGGGCGACATGCGCGAGTCGTGGGCGGCGCGGCTATTTCTTTGGGTCGCCTCGCGGGCGGCTCGTTTTGTGCTGAAAGACGATCCGGACAGCCCGATGAGGAGGCGCATGGGCGAGGTCCTGGCGCAGATGCCGGTGAGGTCCCTCGTCATGGGCGGCGCCGCGGGGCTGAACCGGACGATGCAGGAAGGTCTTGTCGACATCTTCAACGGCCACACGCTGCGGGGCTTGCGCAAACTCGTCTCGGGCGCGCTGCGGCGGCGCTGAGCGTCGCCGCCGGCGTCACCGCGGAGCCGTCTCGGGTTTCGCTTCTGCCTTGGCCTCGGCTTGCGCTCCCAAAGCCTTGCGCACCGCCGGCGCCACGACCGTGGCGAACAGCTCGATGGAGCGCAACACTTTGTCGTGGGGCAGCGAGCCGACGGTCATTTGCAGCGTAAAGCGGTCGTGTCCGAAAATTTCGTGTTGGTACAAGATCTTTTCCACGATCTGCTGCGGGCTGCCGACGAAGTTGGCGCCGCGCAGCGTGCAGGACCATTCGAACTGCTCCCGGGTCATCGGCGGCCAGCCGCGCTCGCGCCCGATGCGGTCCATCTGGTACTTGAAGGCCGGGAACGCCAGTTCCATGGCTTCCTGTGACGTGTCGGCGATGAAGCCATGCGAGTTGATGCTCAGCTTCGGGGGCGGGTGTCCCGCTTTCTCGGCCGCTTGCCGGTGCAAGTCGGCGAACACTTTGAACCGTTCCGGCAGCCCGCCGATAATGGCGATGGCCATCGGCAAGCCGTAATACCCGGCGCGCACGGCGGATTCCGGGGTGCCGCCGACGGCTACCCAGATGGGCAGGGGGTTTTGCACGGCCCGCGGGTACACGCCCAACCCCGGAATCGGCGGACGGTGCTTTCCCGACCACGTCACTTTCTCCGAGCGGCAAATCTCCAGGAGCAGCGCCAGCTTCTCCTCAAAGAGCTCGTCGTAGTCGGCCAAGTCGTACCCGAACAGCGGGAACGACTCGATGAAGGAACCGCGTCCCACCATGATTTCCGCTCGGCCGCCCGACAAAAGGTCCAAGGTGGCGAATTGCTGATACACCCGCACCGGATCGTCCGAGCTGAGCACCGTCACGGCGCTGGTGAGGCGGATCCTCTTGGTCCGCGCGGCCGCCGCGGCCAAAATGACGGCCGGCGCCGACGCCACGTAGTCGGGCCGGTGGTGTTCGCCGATGCCGAACACGTCGAGTCCTGCCTGGTCCGCGAGTTCGATTTCCTCCATCAGATTGCGCAGGCGCTGCTCGGCGCTCAGCACGACGCCCGAGCCGGGCAGCGGGGTGGATTCGACGAAAGAGACGATGCCAAGTTCCAATTGGGACACACCCCCGTCGCGTAGGTTTTTAGCCCAATGGAGAGATTCCTATTGGTCGTCCGCAGAGAGATTCCTTCTCTTTTATGTTATTTCATGCGCGAGTCCAACGCGAGTGCCAGCGCCTCGCCACGAGGAAGCAGCTCGTCGCAACGACGATGGCAGCCCGTCGCAGCGAGAGTCGCAGCCTCTCACCCCGCCTGGGCCGCCGCACGCTGGAGAGGCCGCCGGTTGTGGCCGGTCGGCGGTGTGGTATAATCACGGTGCACCGTAGTGGGCACGGGGGGACGTTCCGTGGGCAATGCCAGCGGCAGCCGCGTCGTTGACGCGGCACAGGGGGTCCGCCGGCGCCGCAGCCGCGTCGTAAACGTGGGCGGCGTGCTGATCGGCGGCGACAATCCCATCGTAATTCAGTCGATGACGAATACGGACACGGCCGACGTCGACGCCACCGTGCAGCAAATTCTCGACCTGGCGGAAGCCGGCAGCGAGATCGTCCGCGTGACGGTCAACAACGACGAAGCCGCCAAGGCGGTCCCGCACATCGTTGAGCGGCTGCGCGAGCGGGGCTGCACGGTTCCCATCGTCGGCGACTTTCATTACAACGGCCACTTGCTGCTGACCAAGTATCCCGCTACCGCCCGCGCGCTGGACAAATACCGCATCAATCCCGGCAACGTGGGCGGCAAGCACCGGGACGAGAATTTCCGCATCATCATCGAACAAGCCATCAAGTACGACAAGCCCATTCGCATCGGCGTCAACTGGGGTTCGCTGGACCAGCAGCTGCTGACTGAAATGATGGACGCCAACGCCAAGTCCGACCATCCTCAGGACGCCAGGACCGTCATGCTGGAGGCCATGGTCCAGAGCGCCCTCCGTTCCGCCGCGTACGCCGTGAAGTGCGGGCTTTCGCCGGATAAGATCGTGCTGAGCGCGAAAGTGTCGGGCGTGCGGGACCTCATTCGCGTGTACCGCCGGCTGGCCGAGGAATGCGACTACCCGCTGCACTTGGGCCTGACCGAGGCGGGCATGGGCACGAAGGGTATCGTGGCCAGCACGGCGGCGCTGTCGGTGCTGCTCCTCGAAGGCATCGGCGATACGATTCGCGTTTCCCTCACGCCGCGGCCCGGCGGCGACCGTACCGAGGAAGTGTACGTGTGCAAGCAGATTTTGCAGTCGCTGGAGCTGCGGGCGTTTGCGCCGCAGGTCACTTCGTGCCCGGGCTGCGGCCGGACCAGCAGCACGTTTTTCCAGCAGATGGCGGAGGAAATTCAAAGACATATCAATAATAAAATGTCTGCTTGGAGAAAACAATTTCCCGGCGTGGAAAATTTGAAAGTGGCCGTCATGGGGTGCGTCGTCAACGGGCCGGGCGAGAGCAAGCATGCCGACATCGGCATCTCGCTGCCGGGCACGTTCGAGGAGCCCAAGGCGCCGGTGTACGCGGACGGTCGCCTGCTGACGACGCTGCGCGGCGACGATTTGGTGGAGCAGTTCATCGCGATCTTGGACGACTACGTGGCTGCCCGCTACGGCAAGACGGCGGAAACCGACGCCGAGCGCGTATAGATGGAGTAAGCGGCTAGCGGAACCGGAGGGGAGGTGGGCGGAGTGACCGTCGAGCGGATTGCGGTGCTCGGCGCCGGCACGATGGGGCACGGCATCGCGCAAGTGGCGGCCATGGCCGGCTTTCGGGTGGCCCTGCTCGACGTGTCCAACGAAGCGCTGAACCGGGCCGTCGAGCAGATCGGGTGGAGCCTCGAGCGGCTGGTGGAGAAGGGGCGCCTCGGGGAAGAGGAGGCGCGTCAAGCCAAGGAACGGATTCACACCACGGTCGATCTGGCCGAGGCCGTCTCCGCGGCCGACTTCGTCATCGAAGCGGTGCCGGAACACCTCGACCTCAAATTGTCCGTCTTTGCCGAAGTGGATAAGTTGGCGCCCGAACACGCCGTCATCGTCAGCAATACCTCGCAGTTCAGCATCACCCAGCTGGCGGCGGCGACGAACCGGCCGGACCGGGTGTGCGGGATGCACTTTTTCAACCCGCCGGTGCTCATGAAACTGGTCGAGATCGCGCGCGGCGAGCGCACGTCGGACGAAACGCACCGGCTGGTCCAAGAGACGGCGGCGCGGATGGGGAAAGAGACCGTCACGTGCAAAGACAGCCCCGGCTTCATCACGACGCGGCTCATTGCGCTGCTGTGGGTGGAGGCCATGCGGCTGCTGGAGGAGAACGTGGCGTCGCCGGAAGACATCGACAAGGCGTGCCGCCTCGGCTTGGGCCACGCGATGGGCCCGTTTGAGACGGCGGACTGGTCTGGCCTGGACGTCGCGCTGGCCATTGCCGACAGCCTGCGGGAACGCTTGGGGGAGCGATTCCTGACGACTCCTACGCACCGCAATCTGGTGTACGCGGGCTACGTGGGGCGCAAAGCCGGCCGGGGAATTTACCGGTACGAGTAGGCGCAACCTCAGCGGTGTGGCGCGGGGGTGCTTGCGCGGCGGGGCTGCCGCGGTTTCTGAGACCGTATTGGTGGCAGGACATTTAGTTTCGTTGACGAAGTAAATAGGCAGTTTGTCCCATGGGGGCGGGACAAACATCACATCACGGCGAGTAAGTGGGGAGTCGAAGAATGGCACACCATCGCAGTCTTGTCGTGCTCGGGCTGCTGGTCCTGAGCGGGCTGCTGGTTGCGGCGCCGCGAACGGCACTGGCGGGGCCGCAGAATTGGCTGTATCCGGCCGGTCCGGTGGCTAAGATGCAGCTGGAGCTGTTCATGCTCACGACGTACATCATGCTCTTCGTCTTCGTCGTCGTGTCGGGTCTTCTGATTTACGCCATCGTGAAGTTCCGCGACAAGGGCGTCGCTGGCGTGGGGGTGGGCCGGGCGGCTGCCGAGGTGGCGGCCGGCAAGGAGCAGGACCTGCCTCCTCAGTTCGAGGGCGATCCCCGCATCGAAATCGTCCTCACGATCATTCCTTTCCTCCTTCTGCTCATCATGGCCATCCCGACGGTGAACCTAAACTTCGCCTTGGCCGCCGAGCCTGAAGGGGACGTCCTGGAGGTACGGGTCGTCGGCCACCAGTGGTGGTGGGAGTTTGAGTACCCGCAGCTCGGCATCGTGACCGGCAACGAGCTGCGCATCCCGGTGGGGCGGCCCGTCAAGCTCTACGTCGAGACGGCGGACGTCATCCACAAGTTCTGGGTGCCGCGCTTGGCGGGCAAGATCGATCTGGTGCCTGGCCGGGTGAACGTCACCTGGTTCCAGGCGGACGAGCCGGGCGTGTACTACGGCCAGTGCGCGGAGATGTGCGGTACGCACCACGCCAACATGCGCCTGCGCGTCGTCGCTCTGCCGCCTGAAGAGTTTGAGCAGTGGGTGGCCAACTACGGCCGGGGCATCGTGGCGGACACGCCGGAGCAGCTGGCGGCCGCAGAACGGGGCCGGCAGATCTTCGAGACGCGCGCTTGCTTCGCGTGCCACACCATCGAAGGCACGCGGGCTGCGGGCAAGGTTGGCCCGAACCTGACGGACTTCGGCGTGCGCCACACCATCGGGGCGGGCATGATGGAGAACACGCCCGAAAACCTGGCGCGCTGGATCTCGGATCCGCAGGGCGTCAAGCCGGGTTCCGGCATGCCGCGCGTTGCGCTGTCCGACAGCGAGTTGGCGGACGTGGTGACGTTTCTCCTCAGCCTGAAGTAGGAACGCCACCCCGGCCGGCGCTGCGGCACAGGGCCTTCTTAGGAAACGAGGGGAAAGGGAGTAAGAGCGATGGCGACGACTACGATGTCCAAGTCCTTCTGGCAGGCGTTGCCCAAGCCGAAGGCTGAAACCGGCTTCTGGAGCTGGGTTACCACCGTCGACCATAAGCGCATCGGCATCATGTACTTCTGGACGTCGCTGGCGTTCTTCCTGATCGGCGGCGTCGAGGCGCTGTTGATGCGCTTGCAGCTGGCGGGGCCGGATCGGAACGTCGTGGGGCCCGATCTGTTCAACCAGCTGTTCACGATGCACGCCACGACCATGATCTTCCTCGCGATCATGCCGATGACGGCGGCGTTCTTCAACTACTGCATCCCGCTTCTCATCGGCGCGCGGGACGTGGCATTTCCCAAGCTGAACGCATTCAGCTACTGGATGTTCCTGACCGGCGGCATCTTCCTCAACTCCAGCTGGCTGCTGGGCGGGGCATCGGACGCGGGCTGGTACGGCTATCCGACATACAGCCTGGCCGAGTACAACCCGGGCTTCGGGGTCGACTTCTGGGTCATCGGCTTGCTGCTGACGGGTATCGGCACGCTGGTGTCGGGCTTCAACTTCATCGTGACGATCTTGAACATGCGGGCTCCCGGCATGAGCCTGATGCGCATGCCGATGTTCGCATGGGCCACGCTCGTCACGATGTTCCTAATCGTGTTTTCGTTCCCCGTCATCACGGTGGCGCTGCTGCTGACACTCTTTGACCGGCGTTTCGGCACACTGCTGTTCAACGTGATGGCGGGTTCCGACATTACGCTCTACCACCACCTGTTCTGGGTGTTCGGCCACCCGGAGGTTTACATTATTGTCTTGCCCGCGATGGGCATCGTGTCGGAGATTATCCCGACGTTCGCCCGCAAGCCTTTGTTCGGCTATCCGATCATGGTGTTCTCCACCATGCTCATCGGTTTCGTGGGCTTCGGCGTCTGGTCGCACCACCTGTTCACGCTCGGTTTCGGCCCCGTGGTCAACACCATCTTCGCGCTGGCGACCATGATCATCGCCGTGCCGACGGGCATCAAGATGTTCAACTGGCTCGGCACGCTGTGGAAGGGCCGCCTGCGCATGACGGCCGCGATGATGTACGCCCTGGGCTTCCTGGCGCTGTTCCTGATCGGCGGCCTGACGGGCGTGATGCTGGCGGCGGCTCCGTCCAACATGCAGATTCACGGCACGTACTTCGTCGTCGGCCACTTCCACTACGTGATGATTGGCGGCGCGCTGTTCTCGCTCTTCGGCGCCATGCACTACTGGTGGCCGAAGATGTTCGGTCGCATGCTTGACGAGCGGCTGGGCAAGATCACCTTCTGGCTGCTGTTCATCGGCTTCAACTTGACCTTCTTCCCGATGCACATCCTGGGCGTCTTCGGCATGCCGCGCCGTATCTACACTTACTCGGCCGAGATGGGCTGGACCGGCTTGAACCTGGTCTCGACCATCGGCGCCTTCACGATGGCGGTCGCGGTGCTGGCGGCGCTGTACAACATCTTCTCCACCATGCGCAAGCCGAAGGACGCGCCGGCGGACCCGTGGGACGGCCGGACGCTGGAGTGGACGTTGCCTTCGCCCGTTCCGTCGTACAACTTCGCCAAGATTCCGGTTGTAACGGCGCGCGACCACTTCTTCTATCAAAAGTATCCGCAGCTTGAGCCGCTGGCTCCGGCTACGGAGGCCGAGACGGCGGCTGCGGCGGAACTCGTCCACGAAGAGGACGAGATCGTCATGCCGGGCAACTCGTACATGCCGTTCCTGATGTCGCTGGGCCTGCTGGCGGCCGGTTACGGCTTGATCTACAGCATGACGGTGTTCTGGATCGGCATCGCGTTCACGCTGCTCTGCATGGTGGGTTGGGCCTTTGAAGGCGACAACGTGAAGATCGTTCGTCCGGGAGGCGCGAAAGCATGAGTCGGGCTGCCGCGGTCGAAGAGCGGGAAGTGACCCATACTCCGCCCAGCTTGGGCGTGCCGAATCATAAATTCGCCATCTGGTTGTTCATTGCGTCCGAGTCGATGTTCTTCGCATCGCTGATCACGACGTACATGGTGTTCCGGTACCGCAGCGTGGTCGGCCCGCATCCGCAGGACGTCGTGAACATCCCGATGGTCACCTTCAGCACGTTCATGCTGCTGATGAGCAGCTTGACGATGGCGCTGGCGGTGTCGGCGGCCAACCGCGGCGAAATGCGGAACGCGGGGAAGTTTATGCTGCTGACCATTCTCGGCGGCGCGACGTTCCTCGCCGTGCAGTTCTACGAGTGGTACCACATTATCACCGAGCTGGGACTGACGTGGCGCACCAACATTTTCGGAAGCATCTTCTTCATCTTGACGGGCTTCCACAAGGCCCACGTCATCTTCGGCATGATCTGGCTGGCGCTGTTGTCGCTGACCGCATTCCGCGGGACGTTGAAGCCGAAGCACGCCGAAAACGTTGAAGTGGCCGGTTTGTACTGGCACTTTGTGGACATCGTGTGGATCGTCATCTTCACGCTCGTGTTCCTGCTGACCGAGGTCGGCGTGTAACGCGAGTGCTGGCGGGCAAGGGGGAAACGCAGATGGAACACAGCCGGGCAACGCAGCACGCCCACGCTACGACGCGCGACTATTTGCGCGTCGGGGTCCTGCTGTTCATCTTGACCGTGCTGGAAGTGGCCGTTCTCTACATCAGCGCGCTGCAGTCGCTGCTGGTGCCGATTCTGGTGGCGCTGTCGGCGTGGAAGTTCATTCTCGTAGTGCAGTTCTTCATGCACCTCAAGTACGACAGCCGTATTTACAGCGGCTTTTTCGCCGCCGGCCTGGCGCTGGCCGTGTTGATTACGGCGGCTTTGGTGATTATGTTCGCCGGCCGGTGACGGAGACTCGGCCTTTCCGGCCGTGTGGGGAGAAGAGCTTCTGCGCCGGGAGAGCCGGGTCTCCCGGCGCTTTCCGTTTCGTCGGTTAGAACGCAGATTCGGCGCAGCCCCTTGGCTGTGCGAGGGATGGATCGAGAATGCCGTGGGGAGTTCTCGCGCATTCGATGACCAGCCACACGATTCGCTTCTGGTATCCGGAAGTGTGGGCGGTCATCCTGGCGTTTTGCACGATCTACTTCTACCTGGTGGGCCCGTTCCGGGAGCGTCATCAGCTGGCGCCGCGGGCGGAGCGGCGGGATACGCTGTATTTTCTCGCGGCGATGTTCGTGCTGCTCGTGTCGGAAGGCACGCCGCTACACCACGTGGCGGAGAAGTATTTGTTCAGCGTCCACATGACGCAGCACGTGCTGCTGACGATGGTCATGGCGCCGCTGTTTATCCAGGGCATCCCCGCCTGGCTCATCCGGTATTTCCTCCGCTACCCGTGGATACGCAAGACGTTGACGTTCCTGACGCGCCCGGTGGTGGCGCTCATTACGTTCAACGCCATCAATGCGGCTTGGCATTTGCCCTTGTTCTACCAAGCGGTGCTGCTCCACCACTGGTTCCATATCGTACAGCACGTGGTGTTCGTGCTGACGGCGCTCATGATGTGGTGGCCCATCGTCAGCCGATCGCCGGAGCTGCCGCCGCTGCCGTACGGCGCCCAAGCGCTGTACATTTTCGGCCTGCTGATGGTGCAGGTGCCGCTGTTTGCGCCCATCATCTTCGCCGACGCGCAGTTCTACGAGTTTTACGCGGCGGCGCCGGACGTTTGGGGCATCGGCGGGTTGTCGGACCAGCAGCTGGCCGGCGCCGTCATGGAGCTGGGCGGCATGACGGTCATGGTGTATTTCATGGCCCGGGCGTTCTTCCGGTGGGTGCGGGAGGAAACGTCGCCCAAGTACCGCGCGGAGCGGTACAAGTCCTCGCCGACGGCGTAGCTCCGGTCCCAGCGGATCGGGCTCGGGCGGGAAAATACCGCGAAATGTGGGTCGCTCGCGCGGCGCTTCTCCTGCTATAACGGTTTCGCCGTGGAGTTGACGGGCGAAACGTGCGAGGAGGAGAGCGCGGTGCGCGAGCGGCCTTGTCGTTTTCTTGCGCTGCTCTTGGCGGTGGGAACAGGCGGCGTGACAGTCTGGGCGTGCGGTTCGATCGTGGCGGAAGCCGCAGCCCCGCGTACGCTGCTGGACGTCCGCTACGAGGGCGTCGTTCGGCAGTCCGACTGGTTTACGTGCGGCCCGGCCGCGGTGGCTACGCTGCTGCGGTACTATTTCGGGCTCGACGTGACGGAAGGCGACGCGCTGGCGGAGGCGCTGGCCATCACGGCCGAACTGGGACTGGACGTCGGGAACGGGATCTCCGCACTGGCGCTGGTGCGGACGCTGGAGCGGTTCGGCGTGCCCGCCCTCGGCTACCGGGTCACCGTCGAAGCCCTAGCCGACTATTTCCGGCGGGGCGGGCTTCCGGTCATCGTGCACCTGACGGCGCCCGAGCCACACTACGCGGTGGCGGTGGGCATGGCCGGCGAGTTCATGCTGCTGGCGGATCCGTCGTGGGGCCGGAGGGTCGAGCGTTGGGCCGACTTCTCCGCAAAAAAGGGTTTTTCCGGCGTCGTCCTCGTGCCCTTGCCCTCAGGCGCCCTGCACGCGAGAGTCACGGAAGCGCAGCGGGAGGCTGTCCGCGCGCTGGAAGCGCACGCGGCGCGCCTGGCGGCGCTGTCTCGGTGGGTGGCGCGGCCGTGAGGGCATGGACGGCCGTTTTACCCATCGTCTCGGCGCTGCTGGAGCTGCTCCTCGTCCCGGCCGCCACGGCCGCCGCGCCGGCGGCCCTTATTGAGCTGGCGGCGCCGCCGGCCGGCGGATACGAACTTTTCCTCGGCGTGTCGATCTTGCCCGCGGGGTTCGTGGCGTTGGCGCGGGAAGGGCATGCGCCCGCTCCGGCCGTCGCCGTGGCCGAGTATGGGATCGCTGCTGCCGGGGGCGTCACGTACTACGTCAGCGAGTCGTTCGGGGTTTCACTCTCGGCGGCGGGCGGCGGAATAGCCCGCGGTGTCGCGTCCTCGGCGCAGCCTGCCCTCTGGCAATGGGAAAGCGCCGCAGGGAGCCTGGATGTTGGCGGCGTATGGCGGTGGGCGTCTCCAGGCGCGGGCCGCGAGCTGCGGCTTGAAGCGGGGAGCGCCGGGGTGTCCGTCCACGCGACTTCCTCGCTCGTGTCCGACCCACTGGTGTTGTCGGCCGATCTTGGGCTTGAAGCGGCGCGAGACGACGCGCTGCGCTTTGCCGGGTCCGCCGGTGCGGTTCTGGTCGTCAACGAGGAATGGGCTTGGCGGGTAGCGTTGACCCACCGGCTTTCCCTTTCGGCGCCGGCGCCTCCTCAGGTCCAGCTGGCGCTGGGCGTGGTGCACCTGTTCGGGGGGCCGTCGGTCCGGCAGGCGGGGGTGGAGGCGGTGTTGCAGGCGGTCGGCAGCGACGTGCGGGTCGGAATCGGCTTCGCTTACTACGGCGCAGGTCGGCGGCGGTGAAAGGCGTATATAATGGAGAGTGCGACACCGAGCCCTTTGTCTGCGCAAGACAAGGGAGGTGTGCGAGGAGGACAGGTCGGAGTGAAGATTGGTCTCATCGGATTGCCGGCGTCGGGCAAGTCGACGCTGCTGAGGCTCTTGACCAGGGGAGAGGCCGGCGGGCCCGGCAAAGCCAACGTCGGCGTCGCGCCGGTGCCCGACGAACGAGTCGATACGCTGGAGCGCATTTACAAGCCCCGGCGCAAGATTTACGCACAGCTGGAGTGCGTGGAGCTGCCCGACCTGCAGCTGCAGCACGGCAGCGGGGCGCAGCAGCTGGCGGAAGCCCTTAAGCACGTGGATGCCATCGTGCTGGTCGTCCGCGCCTTTGCCGCGCCGCACGTGCCGCACGTCTTGGGCGACGTGGACGCCCTGCGCGACGCACAGAAAGTGTACGACGAACTGTTGCTTATGGACTGGTCGCTGGTGGAAACGCGCCTTGGGCGCTTGCGCGAGATGCAGCGCAAAGGGGTGCGGCATGACGCGGAAATTGCGCTGTTTGAACGAGTGCAGCCGGAACTGGAGGCCGGAAAACCTTTCCGGGCGTTGGAGTTTTCACGCGAAGAACAGGCCCTGTTGCGCGGGTACGCCTTCCTCACGACGAAGCCGCTCATCGTGGCGGTCAACGTCGATGAAGACCAGCTGCGCCGCGGGTACGCAGGCCGCGAGGAGCTGCACGCCTGGGCCGGCGAGCGGGGCGTGCCGGTGGTGGAGGTGGCGGCGCTCATCGAGGCGGAAATCGCCGAACTGCCGCCGGAGGAGCAAGCGGCCTTCATGGAGGACCTGGGACTGAAGCAGTCGGGCGTGGCGCGGCTGGCGCGCTCGGCCTACGAGGCGCTGGATCTGATTTCATTTTTCACGGCTTCCGAGCGCGAGGTGCGCGCCTGGACCGTCGTGCGCGGGACTCCCGCCAAGGAAGCCGGCGGCGTCATCCACTCGGACATCGAACGGGGCTTCATCCGGGCCGAGGTAGTTCATTTCGACGACTTCATCCGGGCGGGCGGCAGCATGGCGGCTGTGCGGGAGCAGGGGCTCCTCCGCCTGGAGGGCAAGGACTATGCTGTGCAGGACGGCGACATGATCTACTTCCGATTCAACGTCTAACTTGGCGGAGGGCCTTCCATGGCGCTGAACGACGCCATGCTCTGGTCAGAAATATTTCCCCGGCTCGCGCAGCAGCTGCGCGAAGCCGGGGAAGTTTGCGTCGACTACGAGCTGGCCTCCCATTTCGCCTACTACATCATGCTCCAGCAGTTCGATCTCTGGATGCGGCTGGAGCAGCAGCTGCAGCCTACCGACGACCTCAAGGCCCGCTTCTACTTGCGCGGGCGCTAGCCGCTGCAGGTGCAGCCGCCGGCGCCGACCGGCTAGCGGCTCAAGAGCTCGCGCGCCGCGGCGGCCACCTTCTCGACGCTGAAGCCGAGGTGCTCCGCCACTTGCTCGCCCTTGCCGCTCTCGCCGAACCGCTCGAGGGAATAGGCGCGGTCGCCCGGGCGCAGCAGCTGGTACCAGGCGCCCGCAGTACCCAGCTCCAGCGTCATGCGGCGCGCCTCGGGGCCGCCCAGCACTTCGTCCCTGTACGCGGCGGGCTGCTGCAGGAAAAGCTCGCGGCACGGGACAGAGACGACGCGGACGGAGACGCCTTCGGCTTCGAGCTTCTCGGCCACCGCCCAGGCCAACCCCACTTCGCTACCCGTTGCGATGAGAACCAGTGCCGGCGCGGCGCTGCTCTCGCGGCGGATGACGTAGCCGCCTTTCGCCACCGCCTCCGGGGTCGTGAGCGCTCCTGGGAGCACGGGCAGCGCCTGGCGGGTCAGGATCAAGGCCGACGGACCGTCGGTCCGCTTTAGCGCGTGCAGCCACGCCAGTCCCGTCTCGCGCGCGTCAGCCGGCCGCCAGACGTGGAGATTCGGAATGAGGCGCAGTGACTCCAGCTGCTCGATGGGCTGGTGCGTAGGCCCGTCTTCGCCCACGTACACCGAGTCGTGGGTGAACACGTAGATGACCGGCTGCTTCATCAGCGCCGCCATGCGGATGGCCGGGCGCATGTAGTCGGAGAAGACGAGGAACGTGGCCACGTACGGGCGCAGGCCGCCGTGGAGCGACATGCCGTTGGCGATGGCGCCCATGGCGTGTTCCCGCACGCCGAAGTGGATGTAGCGGCCGGCGTAGTCGCCCGGCGCCACCGCTTTGGCGCCTTTGATGGCCGTGTTGTTGGACGGCGTCAGGTCGCCCGACCCGCCGACGAGATACGGAACGTGCTTGGCCGCGATTTGCAGCGCCTGCCCGCTCAGCTGCCGCGACGCCGTCGGCTTCTCCATCGTCAGCGCCGACAATTCTTCCTCCAGGGCCTCCGGCAGCAGGCGCCCGTGCGCCGCGTCCCACTCCGCCCGCAGCTCGGGATACTCCCGCGACCACGCCTCAAACATCCGCTCCCAGGCCTGCCGCGCCGCGGTCCACTCCCGGCGCCGCTCGGCGAAGAAGTCGTATACTTCCTGCGGCACGTAGAACGGTTCGGGCGGCATGCCCAGCGCTTCTTTCAGCGCGGCCACCGCGGCTTCGCCCAGCGGCGCACCGTGCACTTCCGACGTGCCTTCTTTGACGCTGTAGCGGCCGATGCGAGTCCGGGCGACAATCAGGCTCGGCCGGTCCGCCACGGCCTTGGCGCGCTGGATGGCCGCCAGCAGGGCTTGCGGATCGTGGCCGTCCACCGTTTCCACCGACCAGCCGTAGGCCTTGAACCGATCCGCCACCGATTCCGTGAACGCTAGGTCCGTTGAGCCGTCGATGGTAATCTTGTTGTCGTCGTAGATGACGATCAGCTTGTGCAGCTTCAGATGCCCCGCCAGCGAAGCGGCCTCCGACGCGACGCCTTCCATCATGTCGCCGTCGCTGGCCAGAACGTACGTGTAGTGGTCGACGATCTCGTAGCCGGGCCGGTTAAAGCGCGCCGCCAGCATGCGCTCCGCCAGCGCCATCCCGACGGCGTTGGCGATGCCCTGGCCCAGCGGGCCCGTGGTCGTCTCCACGCCGGGCGTGACGCCGTACTCCGGGTGCCCGGGCGTGCGCGAGCCAAGCTGCCGGAAGTTCTTCAAGTCTTCCAAGGTCACATCGTAGCCGGAGAGGTGCAGCAGCGAATAGAGCAGCATGGACCCGTGCCCGGCCGACAAGACGAACCGATCCCGGTTGGGCCACGCGGGATCGGTCGGGTCATGGCGCAGCACGTGGGCGAACAAGACCGCGCCGATTTCCGCACACCCGAGCGGCAGGCCCGGGTGGCCGGACTTGGCGCGCTCGACCGCTTCCGCGGACAGCGCCCGGACGGTGTTGGCGATGGACGTGAGTATCGACATGATTCCGGTCTCCTTTCTCAACGGCCTCTCAGAGCAGCATCCGATCCAAGAGCATGGCGATAAACAGCAGGGCCAGGTAGAAGTTGGAGTACATGAACACGTCCCGGGCCGCTTGCGGCGACGGCTCCTTTCGCAGTTTCCACGCCTTGTACGCGAAAATGCCGTTCAGGGCCAGGCTGGCCACAAGGAAGAGGGGTCCGAGGAAGTCCACGGCATAGAACGCCACGCCCAAAAGCAGCAGCAGGATGGTGTACAGGAAAATCTGCCGGCGCGTTTCTTCTTCGCCCCGCACCACAGGCAGCATGGGCACTCCGGCCCGCGCGTAGTCGTCGGACGCGATCAAGGCCAGCGCCCAGAAGTGCGGCGGCGTCCACAGGAAGATGACGAGGAAGAGAAGGACGGCCGGCAGCTCGACGGTGCCCGTCACGGCCGCCCAGGCGATGAGCGGGGCCACCGAGCCGGCCGCGCCGCCGATGACGATGTTCTGCGGCGTCCGGCGCTTAAGGAACAGGGTGTACACGAAGATGTAGAACAGGATTCCGCCCAACGCGATCAGGGCCGCCAGCGCGTTGGTCGTCGTCCAGAGGAGGACGACCGAGGCCACGCCCAGCGCGATGCCGAAGACGAGCGCCTCCGCCGGCGTCACCCGGCCGGCCGGAATGGGCCGCTTCTGGGTCCGCTTCATCACCTGGTCGATGTCGCGGTCGAAGTACATGTTGAGCGCGTTGGCCGATCCGGACGCTAACGCCGTCCCCACCAGCGTCGCCGCGACGGTGCCCAGCGACGGCGACGCGTCCGGGATCAAGAACAGCGTCAAGAAGCCTGTGACCAGCACCAACAGCATAATGGTGGGCTTGGTCAGCGCCAGAAAGTCTTGCGCACGACGCGCTCGCGGGGCCGATGCAGCTTGTGCCATGCGAAGACGTCACTTCCGTTCCTCAAAAGTTTTTCTTTGTTCAATAAAGCGACGGCTCGCAGGCGCCGGAACGCTCGCGAGCCGGCCCTTGCGCCGGGCGGCGCTAGGATACCGCCAGCGACAGCTCATCCGAGCAGTCGACGATGCGATTTCCGTCGACGCGGACGAAGAACTGGCTGCCGTTCTTGGACACGCGCAGCCGCCCGTCCTGGTCCGGCGTGCCCTTTTGCAGCAGCGGCAGCAGCGCCATCGTCACCCCCAGCGGGCTCGTTCGCCCGAAGCGGCTCAAGTACCACACGTACACTTGAGGCGTGATGGCGTGCACCATCTGGACCAGGTGCAGCGTCTGCTTGCGACCGCGTTCTTCCACCAGCACGTAGCGGCCTTCCCAGTCCAGCAAGCGGAACGTGCCCTTGCGGCCCTGGGCTTCGGCCAGCACCACGCCGTTGGCCCGCGCGCTGCTGGCGGACGCCCGCGGCAACTGCTCGATGGTCCGCAGCGAGGCGGTGCGGGCCGCCCAGTTGGCTTCCTTAGCCCGCTCCTGCAACTTGTCCAGCGTGGCGGACATGACGGCTTCCAGCCAAGCTCGCTCGTCCACGGGCTCCGTTTCGTCTTCAGGCCGCTCCGCTTCCGCAGGCGCCTTCGGCGGCTGGTCCGCTTTGGCGGCGCCGTTTTCCGCCGGCGCTCCCGCTTTCGCCGGCGGCGGTGCCGGCTGCCCGTTGGCTTTGCTCGCTGCCGGGCGCGTTGGCGCCTCCTCGGGGCGCGAACCATTCTTGGCCGCTGCTCGCGCCGCTTCCGAAGCCACAACGACAGGCGCGGCGCCGTCAACGGGCTCCGCTTGGAACGCCCCCGTCGTCACGGCCGGCTGTCCGCGCCGGGGCCGGCCGTTGCGCTGCCGCCTTGCGGGCCGTCCGTACCAGCCCGCCGCTTGCGCGCCGGGCTGCGGGAAGAAAGGCGGATACTGCTCGGGCAAGGCGTTGCCCTTCAGCTCGTTGCAGGCGCGGTGCGCCAGCTGGACGTTGGCCAGGGTGTCCGGGCCGCCTTGGCTGATGGGGATGATATGGTCTTGCGTCGACTCCTCCAGCGACGCGATGGGACCGCCGCACAGCCCGCACGTCAGCTCGACGCCCAGCACGTGCACGAGGATGCGCTTGCGGGCCTCCCCGTGGGGAATGACCCAGTGGCCGCTGGGATGCGCGGTGAGATAGCCCCGCTCCACCGCCGCCTGCACTTCCTCGGGGGTCAGCAGTCCCTCGATGAGCCGCAGCGTGGAGTGATAAATCAGGACCGAGTTTTCCCACCAGGGCAGCGTGCTGGCCAGCGTACGCTTGTTCAAGGTCACCCACCGGGCCGTAAGGCGGGACGTGCCCCGCGGCAGCGTGCCCGGATGGATGCGGGCCAAATAACCGACCAGCGCGTGCCGCTGCCGCTCCGGCGGATCGTCGCCGGAGAGCCAAGCGTCGCTGCTGTCCACTTCGCCGGTGGCCAAAACGTCGGCGACCCACGTCAGGTCGCCCGCTTCGTTGCGCAGAAATATCGTATCGCCTACGTGCAGCCCCTTGCCGGGCGGCACCAGCAACAGGCGCTGCTGGTCCGCCACCGGGACCGACGTGGCGAAAAACGTCGAGTCCAGCAGGACATGTACGCTCAAAACGTGTGGCCTCCTTTGGTCATCGGCCCCGTCCACGTATCGTCACCCGTATTATAACGAATTGTTTCGGAAGATCCCAGCTGCGGGCGCCCGGGCCCGCTGGCAGCGGCAGGATGGCTCGCCGGGGGAGGAGAATACACGTTCTTAAGTTTTAGGCATTCGCAACCCTGGAGGTGGACTACGAGTGTCGGTGCGCATCGAGACGGACTCCATGGGCCCGGTGGAGGTCCCCGCGGGCGCGTATTGGGGCGCGCAGACGCAGCGGGCGGTCAACAATTTCCAGATCAGCGGCTTCCGCATGCCGCGCGAGTTCATTCGCGCGCTGGGGCTGATCAAGTGGGCGGCGGCCCGCGCCAACGCGTCGCTGGGGCTGCTGGACCCCAAGCTGGCCGAAGCCATTCAGCAAGCGGCCGACGAGGTCATCGAGGGCAAGTGGGACGACCATTTTCCCGTCGACGTCTTCCAAACCGGCTCGGGAACGTCCACCAACATGAACGCCAACGAAGTCATCGCCAACCGGGCGATTGAGATCCTGGGCGGCGTCATCGGCTCCAAGAGCCCGGTGCACCCCAACGACCACGTGAACCGTGGGCAGTCCAGCAACGACGTGATCCCGTCGGCGCTGCACATCGGCGTAGTGGAAGTCATCGACCACCTGACGCTGCCGGCGCTGGAGAAGCTGCACGCGTCGCTGCTGGGCAAGGCCGAGCAGTTCCACCACGTGTTGAAGATCGGCCGCACCCATTTGCAGGATGCGACGCCCATCCGGCTGGGGCAGGAGTTTTCAGGCTACGCGCGGCAGGTAGAGCTGGGCATCCAGCGGGTGAAGGCGGCGCGGGAGGGGCTGCTGGAGCTGGCGCTGGGCGGCACGGCGGTCGGGACGGGCATCAACACGCATCCCGAGTTTGCGCGCCGGGCCATTCGGGAAATCAGCGAGCGCACCGGCATTCCGTTCCGGGAGGCGGTCAACCACTTCGAGGCCCAGGGCAGCCAAGATGCCATGGTGTTCATGAGCGGCGCGCTGCGGACGGTGATGACGTCGCTGATGAAGATCGCCAACGACATTCGCTGGCTCGCGTCCGGTCCGCGCTGCGGCCTCGGCGAGCTGCGGCTGCCGTCGCTGCAGCCGGGTTCGTCCATCATGCCGGGGAAAGTAAACCCGGTCATCCCCGAAGTGGTTATCCAGGTTGCGGCGCAGGTGGCGGGCAACGACCTGGCGGTCACCATCGGCGGGCAGTGGGGCGTGCTGGAGCTGAACACCATGCTGCCCATGATGGGGTGGAACTTGCTGCAATCGGCGCGCCTGACGGGCAACGCGGCCAAGGCGTTCGCGGAGCTGGCCATCGACGGCCTGGAGGCCGACGAGGAGCGGTGCGCAGCGCTCATCGAACAAAGCCTGGCGCTGGCGACGCCGCTGGCCGCGCGCATCGGCTACGACAAGGCGGCGGCCATCGCCAACGAAGCGTACCGGACGGGCCGGACGGTACGGCAGGTGGCGCTGGAGCACAAGGTCCTGCCCGAGGACGAGCTGAACGCCATTCTCGATCCGGCGGCCATGGTGGAACCGAGGGGGTGAGCGCTGTGGACTACGAGGCTTGGCGCGAGCGCGTCATCGGCTATTTGGACCGGCATCGGCGGGAAACCGACGACCCGGCGCTGGCCCGGGCGCTGCAGCGGCTCACGTCCATCGCCGTGTGGGTGCTGGACCAGAACCGGTACAAGCCGCACGTCGGCGCCGCCGAGCTGCGTGAACAAGTGGTGCAAGAGATTAATTCCTACTTGAAGAAGATGTACATTGACGGCTTCGGCGACCGGGCGCTTCACGACGCGGTGCTGCGGGGCGCGGAGCTGGTCGACGAAGTGTTCGAGCAGCTCATCCTCGAAGAGCGCACTGCCGCGCAGGGCGGGGCGCGCCGCGCGGCCGCGGCGGAAGCCGGCGCCGAAAGCTGACGTGTCGCGGTTGTCGGGAGGAATGTCGGGTGAAGGTGCAAGTGCGGGGTACAACGCAGATGCTGGGCAATACGCCGGTCGAAGTTATGGAAGGCTTGCTTTCGCTGGGGTTCATGAATCCTTCCGTCCGTTCCGTCGAGGAATACGTGGCGTATCTCGAAACGGAGCTGGCGTCGCGCTTCGACCGGAAACTAGAAAGCGCGGGCGATCTCGCCGAGCGCGCGGAGGCGGTCATTCGCGCCTTCGCGGAGCTGGGCCAGCTCGACGTGCTGGAAGACTGACGTGTCACCGGCGGCCTGAGGGGTGCGCGTTCGTGATACGAATTTTGCACTTGGCCGACTTGCACCTGGGCTGGCGGCCCGGTTTTCTCGGGCCGCGGGCGGCCGAGCGCCAGCGGGAACGCGACACGCTGCTGCGGCGGGCGGTGGATTTCGCGCTGGCGTCGCAGCCGGTGGATTTGGTCATCATCGCCGGCGATTTGTTCGAGACGCACAAGCCGGAACCCGCGCTGGTGGAGGCGGTCATCGCCGATCTAGGGCGTCTCGCGCGGGCCGGCGTCGCCGTCGTTACCGTGCCGGGAAATCACGACGAAATCACGTACGCCGATTCCGTCTACCGGGTGTACGCGTCCCGCTGGCCGGGCGTGCTGGTGCAAAACCCGCACCCGGCCCACGTGCACACGTTCGTCCTCAACGGTACGCCGGTCCACGTTTACGGCTTGGCGTATACGGGCGGCTTGACCCAAGTCGAGCCGCCCCTTGCGCGCTTCCCCAGGCTGGACGAGGACGGCATTCACATCGCCGTGTTTCACGGATCCCTGGACTGGCAGGCGGGGGAGCGCAGCTTGCCGCTGCGCTCCGACGCGCTGGCCGCGGCCGGCTACGACTACGTCGCGCTGGGGCACATCCACAAGCCCGAGCGGCGCCGGATCGGCGCGGGTTGGGCCGTCTATCCGGGGGCCGTGGAGGGCAAGGGGTTCGACGACCCGGGTGTCGGCTGCTTCACCGTGGTAACGGTGGACAAGCCTGGGGGCGGGCCGGCGCGCGTGGAGGTGGCTACGTTCCCGGCGGGGGCGCGGCCGGTGCGAACGATAACGCTGGACGTGACGACGCTGGCTGATGCCGACGCCGTCGTGGAGCGCATCCGGGCCGAGGCCGAAGCGCGGGCGGGGCGGGAGGCCATCGTTCGCGTGGAGCTGGTGGGGGCCGCCCCCGGGGTGCTGGATGTAGGCGCGCTGACGGCTCGGCTGTCCGGCTCCTTTTATTTTCTGGAAATCGTCGACAACACCACCATTGTGGACGCTGCCCACGTGGCGCGGCTGGCCGCCGAGCCCACGGTGCGGGGCGAGTTCGTGCGCCGCATGCAGCGGCGCCTGGCGGAGGCGGCGGACGAGGAAGAGAGCGCGCTGCTGGCGCAGGTGCTGCGGTGCGGGCTCGCGGCGCTGGAGGGAGCCGGGTCGTGAGCGTCGTTTGGCGCCGGTTGACCCTGGCCGGTTTCGGCCGGTTTGAAGGCGAGGTCGCCATCGAGCTGGGCGAAGGTCTCAACGTGCTGGTGGCCCCGAACGAATCGGGGAAGTCCACGCTGGCCGCCGGGCTGGCGGCGGTCTTGTTCGGGCTGCCGGCATCGTCCGATCCGGAGGACTTCGGCCAGGCGCGGTGGCGGAACTGGCGCCGGCCGCCGCGCTTCGAAGGCGAACTGGTCTTCTCGGCCCGCGGGAAGACGTACCGGATACGGCGCCGCTTCGAAGACCACGCGGTGCGCGTGTCGGAGCGGACCGCCGACGGCTGGCGGGACATCCTCGTGGGCACGCACAACCCGCAGGCGCGCCGGCGGAACGAACGCTACGAAGCGTTTCTCGCCGAGACCGTGGGCCTGCTGGACGCCAAGCTCTTTATGCAGACGTTTTCCGTCACGCAGCCGCTGCCGGCGACGCGGCAGCTGGACGGCACGGTGCAGCAGCTGCTGTCGGGCGCGGGCGCGGCCCAGGTGGACGAGGCGCTAAAGGTGCTGGAGCAGCAAGCGAAAAGCCTCACCAAGCGCACCGGCAGCCTGGGCGTAACGCCCCGGGACGGCCTCAAAGACGGGGAGCTGGAGGCGCTGGAGCAGCGCATCGCCGAGCTGCGGGCGAGCATCGAGGCGAGCCGGCAAGCCGTCGACGAGCGGCAAGCGGTTCAGGAGCGGCTGGCGGCGCTGCAGGAGGAAATGCGGCGCCTGCAGGGCGAGATTGAGCGGGTGGAAGCGGACGCCGACGTCTGGAAGCGGTGGCAGGCGCTGCGGGACGAACATCGCCGCGCGCTGCACGAACAGGCCCAGCTCGAACGGGCCTGGGAGACGTACAGCCGGCGGGCGCAAGAGCTCGAGGAGCTGCGCCGGCGCATCGCGCAGCAGTATCCGGAGATGGCGGCGGCTCCGGCGCGTGCGGGCGAACTGTTGGACGAGCTGCAGCGGTTGGAGGACGAGCTGAGCGCGAAGCGCCGGGAGCTGCGCGCGCAAGCGGGCGCGCTGCAGCGGCGGGGTGCCGAGCTGGCCGCCGAGTGGAGCGAGTTTGTCGCAAGGCGGGAACGCTGGCTTGGGGCGCGCCGCCGGCTGGGGACCGAGTTCGACGTGTTCGAGCGGGCGGACGATGCGACGCGGCGCTTGTGCGAACGCTACGCGGCCGTCAAAGAGGCGCTGGAGCTGCGCGTCTATCAAACCCGCCGCGAGCTGGAGGCGGCGCAGGCGGCCCTGGAGCGGCTCGAAGCGGAACGGGCCCGGTTTCGGAGCGCGTTCGGCGATCTGGAATCGCTGGGCGACGAAGCCGCGGCGGCGGTGGACGAGCGGCTGCAGCGGCTGGAGGAAAAGCAGCGCCTGCAAGCCGCGCTGGAAAAGGAGCGCGCTCGCCTCCGCCGGAGCCGTCTCTGGCAGGTGGGCTCGCTGACCGCCATCGCCACGAGCTTCATCGTCGGCGCCGTCGGCAGCTACCTGGACGGCTGGCCGCTGCCGCAGTCCCTCCTTCTGGGCCTGTCCGGCGTCAGCCTCTTGTTGCTGGTGCTGACGTCCACGATTCCTCGCCTGCGGACAAGTCCGGAAGCGGAAGCGCTCGCGGCGCAGCTGCGGGCGGTCGAGGAAGCTTTGGATGCGGACCAACGGCTTGGCCCGTTCAAAGACGCGCCGCCGTATGAATTGGGGGCGCTGAAGCAGCGGCTGCTGGCGCGCCGGGAGGCCGCCATCGCGCTCGCACAGCAGGAGGCTGCGGTGCCCGGCCACGTGGAGGAGCTGGCCGAGCGGTGGCGCCGCGCGGCGGCCGAGTACGAGCGGTTTCTGGCGGCGACGAGCGCGGCCCGGGAGCGCTTCGGCGACGGGCTGGAGGACGCGTATCGCCGCTGGAATGAACTGCGGCAGGAAGCGGCCCGCCTGGAAGAGAGCCTGCGGGCGTTCAGCCGGCGCCACTTCGGGCAGGAAACGGTGGTGCCGGAAGAACTGGTGCTGGCGGAGCTGCCCGAGGACGGCTTGGCGGCTGTTTGGCGTGCCCTGGGGCAGCTGGCGGCCGATGCGGGGCTGGGCGGCCGCGACGGCGCGGCACCGCTGACCGTGGGCGACGTGGCGGCGGCCTTGCCGCGCCTGGCCGAGGCGGATCTTGCTGCCGCGGCGGCCGCCCGGGAAGCGCGCGATGCCGAGCTGGCCGCCCTGAAGGAAGCCATTGCCGCCTTGGCGGGGCAGTTGCAATCCGCGCTGGAGGCGGCCGGAGGCGATGCGGCCGCGGCGAAGCGGCGGTGGCTGGAGTATCAGCAGGCGCTGGCGGCCGCGGCGGGCATCGAGAAGGAGCTGGCCGGGGTGCTGGCGGGGCAGGGGGTGGGCTCTTCCGACGAGCTGCATGTGCGCTCGCGGCACGCGGCCAACGTGGCCATGGACGCGTACCGGCTCCTGCAGGAACTGGCCGAACGGCATCCGTTTCTGCCGCGGCCCGAGGACGGGCTCGACGGCGTCGATGCGCGTGTGGAGCTGCAGCGGCTCGCGGCGCGGCGGGACGAGCTGAAACGCCTGCAGCGCGAGACCGAGGAGCAGCTGGTGGCGCTGCGGCTGCAGCTGGCCGATTTGACGGGCAGGCAAGTCGTCAACGTGGCGGCCGCGCTGGAGGAGCTGCAGGCCCTGGAGCAGCGGCGGGACGCCTTGGCCCGCCAAGCGCGGGTCGTCGCGCTGGCGTTTTGCGAGCTGCGGGCCGCGGCGGAGTCCTTCCGGGAAACGCATCGCGAGCGGCTGGCTGCGCGGGCCAGCTATTACGTGCAGCGGTTCTCCGGGCGGGCGCGCCGGGTCGTGCTGGACGAGCAGTTCCGTGTGGCGGTCCAGGACCCCGACGGGCCCCTGCACAGCGTCGCCCAGCTGAGCCAGGGCGCGCAAGACCAGTTATACTTGGCCCTGCGCCTCGCGGTGGCCGACTTGATGGCCGACGAGGTGCGGCTGCCGTTGCTGCTGGACGACCCGTTCGTCAACTGCGACGACCAGCGGCTGGAGCGGATTCGCGCCGCGCTGCAAGAGCTGGCGCGGGACCGGCAAGTGCTGCTCCTGACGCACCGTGAACTGTTCGGCTCTTGGGGCACGCCGGTGGCGCTGGCGGCCGCGGAGGCGATGGCATGAAGCTCGGTTTCATCCTGGGGCGGGCCGGCACGGGCAAGACACACCTGGTGCTGCAGGCCATCCGCCGGGAGCTGCAGGAGCGGCCCGACGGGCCTCCGATCGTGCTGCTGACGCCCGAGCAGGCGACGTTCCAGATGGAGCGGGCGCTGCTGGCGGAAGCGCCGGTGCGCGCTTCGTCGCGGGCCCAGGTTTTGAGCTTCCAGCGCCTGGCGGTGCGCGTCATGCAGGCGGCCGGCGGCGGGGCGCGGCCGCGCCTGGGCGAGTTGGGCAAGCGCATGGTGCTGCGCGCCATCATCCAGCGCCACGAAAACGCACTGAAGCTGTTCGGCGCAGCGGCCAGGCAGCACGGCTTCGTGGACAAGCTGGCGCGGACGCTGACCGAGCTGAAGCAGTATCGCGTCGGCCCGCAGGAGCTGGCGCGCCGGGCGCCCCACGCCGCGGCGGCCAACCCTATCCTCGGCATGAAGCTCCACGACTTGTCGCTGGTGTACCAGTCGTTCAACGAGTACACGGCCCATCGGTTCATCGACCCCGACGACGTGCTGGACGTGGTGGCCGAGCTGCTGCCGGCGTCCGGGCTGCTGGCGGGCGCGCGTGTGTGGGTCGACGGCTTCACCGGTTTCACCCCGCAAGAGTTGGAAGTGCTGCGCGCCTTGTGGCGGGTGGCCGAGCGTATGGACGTGGCGCTCTGCCTGGACCCGGCGGGGGACGCGGAGCCCTTCGTCCCGACGCGCGAGACGTATGAGCGCTTGCGGAACATGGCGGCGGAAGACGGCGTTGAAGTCGAAGAGCCCGTGGTGCTGGACGGCCGGCCTCCGCAACGCTTCCGCCGCGCGCCGCTCCTCGCCCACTTGGAGCGGGAACTGTTCCGGCGGCCCGGGCAAGTGTTCCGCGGGGAGGAGGCGTCCGGCGGCGCGGCGGGGGGCGAGCCGCCGCTGAAGATCGTGGCCGCGGCCAATCCGCGGCTGGAAGTCGAAGCCGCGGCCAGGGAAATCGTGCGGCTGTGCCGCGAGCGAGGGTGGCGCTACCGGGACATCGCGGTTATCGTGCGGGATCTGGCGCCCTACCAGGACTTGGTCGAGGCGGTTTTCAGCGATTACGGCATTCCGTACTTCATCGACAGCCGCCGCTCCCTGTCTCATCACCCGCTGGTGGAGCTGGTGCGCTCCGCTTTGGAGGCGGCCACGGGCGGCATGCGCACCGAGGCCGTCGTGCGCTGCCTGAAGACCGACTTTTTCCCGGTCACCCGCGACGAGGTGGACAAACTGGAGAACTACGCGCTGGCGCACGGCATCGACCGCGACGGCTGGCTGCAGACCGAGCCGTGGCGCTACGTGCGGCGCTACACGCTGGCGCCGGAGGAAGAGAAGCTGTCGGCCGAAGAGGAAGCGCAGCTTGCGGAGATCAACGGCGTGCGCGAGCGCGCTCTCGCGCCGCTGCGCGACCTGCGCCGGGAGCTGCTGCAGGCGCGGACCGGCCGCGATATGGCGGCGGCGCTGTGGCGCTTTTTGGAGCGGCTGAACGTGGCCGGGGCGCTGGAGCGGTGGATGGCCGAAGCCGACGCCGCGGGGCGCCCGGAGGAAGTGCAGGAACACCAGCGGGCGTGGCAAGGGATCATCCAATTGCTGGACGAGTACGTGGGGGCGCTCGGCGCCACGTCGCCGGAGCCTGTTGAGTTCCGGCAAATCATCGAAGCGGGGCTGGAGACGCTGCGGGTGGGATTAATCCCGCCCAGCCTGGACCAGGTGATGGTGGGTTCCGTCGAACGCTCGCGCCAGCCGGACATCCGCGCCGCTTTCATCCTGGGCGCCGGCGAGGGCCGCTTTCCGGCCGCGCCCGCCGAGGACGTCATTTTCACCGACGCCGAGCGGGAGCAGTTGGCCGCGCTGCGGGTGGAGCTGTCGCCCACCAGCAAGCAGCAGCTGCTGCGGGAGCAATACCTGCTCTACGTGTCGCTCACGCGGGCCAGCGACTACCTCTGGATCAGCTATCCGGCGGCCGACGCGGAGGGCCAGGAGCTGGCGCCTTCGCCCGTGGTGCGGCGGCTGCTGCGGCTGTTTCCGCACGTGCGGGAGACGTCGGAGCCGCTGGAGCCGGTCACCGACGAGGAGCTGCTCGGGCGGGTCACCAACGCCCGGCAGCTGGCGGCCGCCGTGGCCGCGCGGCTGCGCCGTCACCGGGCCGGCGAGGCGGCGGGATTCGTCTGGTGGCACCTGTACGGCTGGATCGCGTCCGACGAAGCGCTGCGCCGCACCGCCCGGCCGGTGTTCGCCGCCTTGAACCATCACAACCGCGTGCCGCCGCTGCCCGCGGAGGTGGCGGCGGCGCTGTTCGGCACGCCGCTGCAAGGCAGCGTGTCACGCCTCGAGACGTACGCCGCCTGCCCATTCCAGCACTTCGCTCGCTACGGCCTGCGGCTGGAGGAGCGCCCGCGCCTCGTTCTCGACGCGGCCTTGACGGGCACCTTCGTCCACGCGGCGCTCCGGCTGCTCGTCGAACGGATGCTGGAACGGAACCTGGACTGGGGAGCGCTGGCGGAGGAAGAAGCGCTGGCGCTGGCCGACGAATGCGTGGACCGGCTCATCCCGCACTTGGCCGGCGAAATTTTGCTCAGTTCCGCCCGCTACGGGTATCTGGCGGAAGCCATGCGCCGCAGCGTGCGGCGGGCGGTGAAAATCCTCACCGAGCACGCCCGGCACAGCCGCTTCCGCCCGGTGCACGTGGAGCTGGCGTTCGGCCGGGGGAGCGAGGGAATTCCGCCGCTGGCGCTGGATCTGGCCGATGGCGGGCGGCTGGAGCTGTCGGGCCAGATCGACCGCATCGACGCCGCCGATGGTCGCTCTGGCCGCTGGGTACGCATCATCGATTACAAGAGCTCCCGCCGGGACTTACGCCTGGCGGAAGTGGTCCACGGCTTGTCCCTGCAGCTCCCGATCTACCTGGCCGTCGTCTTGGAGCTGGCGGAGAAAGGGGTGCTTCTCGGCGGCAAGGCGCGCCCGGCCGCAATCGTGTACTTTCCGGTACGCGAGACGCTGCTGCGCAAGGACGCGCCGGTGCCCGAAGAACAGCTGGAGAAGCTGCTGCGGCGGGAGCTGCGCATGCGCGGGCTGTTCCTCGCGGACCCCGAAGTGCTGCAAATGCTGGCCGACGACGTGGTGGGCGGATCCGACTTCATCGCCGCGGCGGTCACCAAGGCCGGAACGGTCGACAAGCGAACGAGCGCCGCCTCCGAAGACGACTTCGCCGCGCTGGTGCGTTTCGCCCGGGGCAAGGCCGCGGCGCTGGCCGAAAACATCCGCTCCGGCGACATCCAAGTCGCGCCCTATGCGCTGGGCGAGCGGACCGCGTGCCAGCTTTGCTCCTTCCGGAGCATCTGCCAGTTTGACCCGCTGGTGGAGGGCAACGGCTACCGCCGGCTGGAGATGTACGACCGCGACCAAGCGTGGGCGGCCATTCGGGAGGCGACGGCATGAGCGCAAACCGCTGGACCCCCGCGCAGAAGCGCGCCCTGGAAACCCGCGGGCGGCACTTGCTGGTCTCGGCCGCGGCGGGCTCGGGCAAGACGACGGTGCTCGTGGAACGCATCGTGCGCCGTGTGATCGAAGAAGGCGGCCACATCGACCGGCTGCTGGTCGTCACCTTTACCGAGGCGGCCGCGGCGCAAATGCGCGAGCGCATCGTCCACGCGCTGGAGGATCGCCTGGCGCAAAATCCCAAGGACGCCCATTTGTCTCGCCAGCTCTTGCTGCTCCCCCGGGCGTCCATCTCGACGCTGCACTCGTTTTGCCTGCAGCTGGTGCGCCAGCATTTCTACGTGTTGGGTATCGACCCGGACGTGCGCGTCATGGATGAGCACGAAGCGCACTTGACGCGGCTGGAGGCGCTGGCCGAGGTCCTGGAGGAAAAGTACAACGCGATGGCGCCCGAAGACGCCTTCGCCCGGCTGGTGGCCGCCTACGGCGGCCGCGGCGACGAGGCGCTGCAGCGGCTCGTGCTGGCGCTGCACGACTACGCCCGCAGCTTGCCCGATCCGGAAGGATGGCTGCGCCGCGCGGCCGAGGCGTACAAGCAGCTGGATGAGGCGACGTTCGACGACACCGACTGGGCGCGCGAGCTGCAGCTGGAAGCCGTGGTGACGTTGGAGCGGGCGCTGCACATGCTCCGGCGGGCGCTGGCGCTGGCGGAGGGGCCGGGCGGCGCGGCGGCCCATGCCGAAGCGCTTGCGCGCGATATCGAGCGGCTGGAGCGGCTGCGGGAGGCGGCGCAGCGCTCGTGGTCCGCTCTCGTGGCCGCCGCCGACCTGGCGGAATTTCCGAGGCTGAACCCCGCCAGGAAGGACGACGGCGACCCGGACGTCAAGGAAGAAACGAAAGCGTGGCGAGAGCGGGCCCGCAAGACCGTGGCCCGGCTGCAGCAGCGGCTGCTGTCGCGGCCGCCGGGGGCGCAAATCGCGGCGCTGCGCGGCTTGGCGCCCGTCGTGGAGGCGCTGGTGGAAACGGTCCTGGACCTGGATCGCCGCTACGCCGAGGCGAAGCAGGCCCGGGGCCTCTTGGACTTCGCCGACATCGAGCATTACTGCCTGCGCCTGCTGGCGGACGAGCAGGTGGCCGCGCTAGTCCGGGCGCGCTTCGACGAAGTGCTGGTGGACGAGTGCCAGGACCTCAACGGGGTGCAGGACGCGATTCTTCGCCGGATTACGCGTCCTCCGGCGGAAGGCGGAGAGCTGTTCCTCGTCGGCGACGTGAAGCAGAGCATCTACCGGTTCCGGCAAGCGGACCCCAGCTTGTTCCTGGAGCGGTACCGCCGCGCCTCGCCGGACCCGGACGCGCTCGAGCAGCGCATCGATCTGAAGGAAAACTTCCGCAGCCGCAAGGCCGTCGTGGACGCCGTCAACTTCGTGTTCCGGCAAATCATGACGCCGGGCGCGGGGGAGATCGCGTACGGTCCCGAAGCGGAGCTCGTCTTCGGCGCCTCGTTCGGGCCAGAGGAAGAGCCGGGCAGCCGCGACGCGCCCGTGGAATTGCACCTCTTGGACCGCGAGGCCGAAGGCGACGCGGGGGAAGGCGAAGACGGAGAGGAGGCGCGAGAGGAGCGCGACGACGAGCTGGCCGACTTGACCGCGTTCCAGCGGGAAGCGGTCCTGGTAGCCCGCCGCATCCGGCAGCTGGTGGGAGGCGAGGCGTCGGTGTGGGACCGGCAAGCGCAGCGCTACCGTCCCGCCCGCTACGGCGACATCGTCATCTTGCTGCGGGCGGCGCGGCACCGCGCCAACGAGCTACTCGACGTGCTGGCGCAGCACGGGGTGCCCGCCTACGCCGAGCTGGGCACCGGTTATTTCGCGGCGACGGAAATCGAGACGATGCTGGCGCTGCTGGCCGTCCTAGACAATCCGCGCCAGGACATCGAGCTGGCGGCGGTTCTGCGCTCGCCCATCGGCGGCTGCACGGCGGAGGAGCTGGCGCGGATCCGCCTGGCGCAGCCGCGCGGCAGCTTCTACGACGCGGTGTTGGCAGCCGCTCGGTCTGACGAGGCGGGAGACCTGGCGCGCAAGCTGGCCCGCTTTCTGGCGTTTCTCGACGAAGCCCGCACCATGGCGCGGCGGGAGCCGCTTTCGCGAGTCATTTGGCATTTGCTGAACGCGACGGGTTTCTACGACTACGCCGGCGCCATGCCGGGCGGTCGGCAGCGGCAGGCCAATTTGCGGGCGCTGCACGAGCGGGCGCGCCAGTTCGATACCTTTGCCCGGCAAGGGCTGGCGCGCTTTCTCCGGTTCGTGCGCCAGCTGCGGGAAGCCGAGCGCGACTTGGGCACCGCGCCCGCGGTGGGCGAAAGCGACGACGTCGTCCGCATCATGACGGTCCACCACAGCAAGGGCCTGCAATTCCCCATCGTCTTCCTCGTCGACTGCGGCCGCCGGTTCAATACGCAAGCCGTGCACCCCGACGCCGCCTTCCAGCGCCGGCTTGGCATCGGCCTGCGCCTCGTGGACGTGGAGCGCCGCCTGTCCGAACCTTCGCTGCTGCATGAGGCCGTCGCCGCGAGCCGGCGCCGAGAAGATTTGGCCGAGGAAATGCGGCTGCTGTACGTGGCCATGACGCGGGCGCAAGAACGGCTCATTCTCGTGGGGTCCGCCAAGCTGCGGGCCAAGGCGCCGGGCTGGGCCAGCGTCGTTCCCGCCGACCAGTGGCCGCTGCCCGACGGGCAGCTGCTGGCGGCGGAGAGCTGGCTGGACTGGCTGGCCGCCGCGCTGATGCGTCACCCCGCTGGAGAGGCGCTGCGCCGGGCGGCCGGCGTGCCCTTCCAAAGTGTCATCGCCGGGGATCCGTCCCGCTGGGACGTGCGGCTGTGGACGGCGGAGCAGCTGGAGGTGCTGCGGCAGGAGACCCAGAGCGAGCGGGCCGTGCGCTTGTCGTGGCCCGCGTTGGCGGACCTGCGTCCTTTGAGCGAGGTGGCGCCGGGGGCCGAAGAGGTGTTGCTGGGGAGCGGCGACGCCGAGCCGGTGCGGCGTGAGCTGGAGCAGCGGCTGCAGTGGCGCTACCCATGGACGGCGCTGGCGGGCCGGCCCGCCAAGCAGGGAGTCAGCGAGCTGAAGCGGCGCTGGGAGCAGGCGGACGAGGAAACGGCGCGGCTGTGGGCGCCGGAGCCGCGCCTTGTGGAGCGCCCGGCGTTTTTGCAGGAAGGAGCGACGCTGACGCCGGCGGAGCAGGGGGCGGCGGTGCACCTGGTGATGCAGCACCTGCGCCTGGCGGGCCCGCTGGATGAAGCCGACATCGCCGCGCAAGTGGCCGAGATGTGCGCCAGGGCCATGTTGACGCCCGAACAGGCCGCGGCGGTGGACGTCGCCGCGCTGGCGCGGTTTTTCGCCACGCCGCTGGGGCGACGCCTGCGGGAGAACGCGGAACGCCTCCGCCGCGAAGTGCCGTTCACCATGGCGCTGCCCGCCGCGGAAGCGTATCCGGACTTGCCCGCCGACGCGGCCCGCGACGAGTTCGTGGTCGTTCAGGGTATCATCGACTGCCTGCTGCTCGAGGGCGAGCAGGCCCTCCTTGTCGACTACAAGACCGACCGCGTGGCAGAGCACGTCGCGCCGCTGCGGGCCCGCACGTACTACGCCCAGGTCGCGCTGTACCGGCGCGCGGTGCGGGAAATGTACGGCGTCCGCAACGTCGAAGCGTATCTCGTCTTTCTCGCTCCCGGCGTCGTAGTGCCCATTCCCGAAGGGCCGCTGGGCTAAGTCCGGCGCAGGCGGCGCAGGCACGCCCAGCCGTTGAGCAGCGCGGTCAGGGCGTAGTCGGCGTTGAGGGCCCAGGCCGCGCCGGCGATGCCCAGCGCGGGCTGGGCGGTCAGATGGTAGATGAGCCCGAGCCGCAAGGCGGTGGCGGCCACAAACGTCGACAGCAAGAAGTTGGTGTGCCCCACGGCGTGCAGCACGGCCGCGAAGACGGCGCCCGTGTAGGCGAAGGGAGCCGCCAGCCCTACGATGCGGACCAGCGGGCCGATCTCGGGCACGCCGTAGAGCAGGTCCGAGATAGCCTCCGGAAACGCGAAGCAGAGGGCCGTCGTGCCGCAGCCGACGGCCAGGCTCCCGCCGGCCGCCCGGGCGAACTGCCGCTGCGACGCGGTGCGGCGGCCGGAGGCCAGCGCGTCGGCGATGGCGGGCGTCAGGACCGTCGTCACGGGAAAGACGAGGAGCATCGGCATGTACAGCAGCGGCAACGCCATGCCGGTGAGCTGGCCGTATAGCTCCGTCGCTTCCGCCATGGAAAATCCGCCTACAAGCAGCCGGCGCGGGATGAGGCTGACGTTGAGCATTTGCGCCGCTGTGTTGAGCAGCGTGGCCAGCCACAGCGGCACGGCCACCTGCAGCAGCTGCCGGGCCGTGGCCAGTTGCAGGCGGAGCGAGGACGCTGCCGCGGTTTGGCGCGTGGCGCGGTGCGGCAGCGACCACCAGCCCGACAAGGCCATGGCCGCCAGCAAGCCCACCGTTTCGCCCGCACCCAGCCCGATGACCAGCGCCGCCGCCAGCGCCTCCGTTCCTGCGCCGGCCCAGCGCGACAGCAAGAACAACACGATCGGCACCCGCACCAGCTGCTCCGCCACTTGCCCGACGGCCGTCGACGTCATGTTTTGCCGTCCCTCGGCGAAGCCACGAAAAATGCCCGTCAGGGCCGACGGGACGAACGCCAGCGGCAGCAGCAGGAGCAGCCCCTCGGTGCGGGGGTCGGTCAAAAAGCGGCGTGCCAGGAACGGCGCGCCGGCGGCCAGCGCCGCCGCAGTCAGCCCGGTGAGAGCCACGATCAGCAGCGCCGTCAGGCGCCGGGCCCGGAGCACCGCCTCCACGTCGCCGCGCGCCAGCCCGTCGGCCACGAGGCGGGTGAGCGCTACAGGCAGCCGCAGCGTGGCCATGGTCGAGGCGGCGCGGAAGACGGGCATGACCATCTGAAACAGCCCCAGCGCCTCCGGGCCCGCCCAGCGGACGATGACGATCCGGTACACCATCCCCAGCGCGCGCGTGACCGCCCCCGCCGCCATGAGCATCAGCGCGCTTCTCAGCAAAGGCCGTCGCTGCACTCGCTCCGCCTCCCGCGGTCGCCGTCGCGTTACAATACGGAGCTGCGTTCGGCGCTAGAACCGCGGGGCCCGGACGACTTCCCCTCGCGACAACACGCCGCGCTGCCCGGGAGCCCGGAGGGGTTCGTGCGGAGGGCGAGAGAGAAGGGCCTGCGCAAGAGAGAAGCTCGTGCAAGAGAAAGGCGCATGCGCAAAAAAACGGCGGCGGAGCGCCTGCCCTCCGCCGCCGTTTTTTTGCCGGCACGCTGCCCAGCCGGAACCGTGTCCAGCCGGAGCGCTGTCCAGGTCGCCTTCGCCGGGCGCCTTCCCAGCCTCAGTCGAAGGCGAGCCCCGTTTTTTCCCGCACTTCCGCCATGACTTCCCGCGCGATAACCCGGGCCCGCTCGGCCCCTTCCCGGAGAATGTCCCGCAGCCGCTTTTCGTCGGCCAGCAGCGCCGCCCGCCGCTCCCGGATGGGCGTCAGGGCGGCGACGATGTCTTCGGCCAGCTGCTGCTTGAGATCCACGTAGCGCAGCTCGCCGCGGTCGTACAGCTCCCGGAAGCGCGCGACGACGTCGGGGGCCGAGAACGCTTCCAGAAGGGTGAACAAGTTGGCCACTCCCGGGCTCATGGCGCCGCCCTGCGGCCCGGTGTCGGTCACGGCCTTGCGCACGATGGCCCGAATCTCGTCGGGTTCCGCGTGCAGGGCGATGTAGCTGCCCGGGATGCTCTTGGACATCTTGCTGGTCGGATCGTTGAGGGCCATGACCCGTGCGGCCTTGGTCAGCAACGCCTCCGGTTCGGGGAACGTGGGGCCGAAGATGTTGTTAAACCGCCGGGCCAAGTCGCGAGTCAGCTCCAGGTGCTGGATCTGGTCTTCGCCGACGGGAATGAGCTCCGCCTTATACAGCAGGATGTCCGCCGCCATCAGGATCGGATAGTTCAGCAGCCCCGCGTTGACGTTGTCCCTGTGCCGGCGGGCTTTGTCCTTAAACTGCGTCATCCGTTCCAGCTGCCCCAGGGGGGTAATGGTGTTCAGAATCCAGCAGAGTTCCGTGTGCTCCCGGACGTGGGACTGCACGTACAGGATGCTGCGCTCGGGGTCGATGCCGCAGGCCAGCAGCGTCGCGGCCGACTCCAGCACGACGCGGGGCATCGCCTTCGCGTCGTACGGCACCGTCATCGCGTGCAAGTCGACGATGCAAAAAATGCACTCGTGCTTGTCCTGCAGGGCCACCCAATTGCGCACCGCGCCCAGGTAGTTGCCTATATGGATGTCGCCCGTGGGCTGAATTCCGGAAAACACTCGCGCCATTCGTTCCACTCCTTTTCTTGACACCTTAGTCTACCATAGGAAACCAGCCGGGAGAAGGCCGCCGCCGCGCAGGGAAAAGGACGCCGGGCGGGGAACTTTTTCGCGCACCTTGCAATCCGCGGAGTGATGAGCTTGGCCCTGATCGCGGTGTTGTCGGACTTCGGCCAGTCGGAATACGTGGGCATCATGCACGGCGTCATCCAGCGGGTGGCGCCGGGCACCATCGTCGCCGACCTCTACAACGACGTCAAGCCTCAGTGCGTTCGCGAGGGCGCTTGGATTCTGTACACGGCGTACCGCCATTTCCCTGAGGGTACCGTTTTCCTCTGCGTCGTCGACCCGGGCGTGGGCACGGACCGGCAGGCGCTGGCCATCCGCACCCGGCGCTACTACTTCGTAGGCCCCGACAACGGCCTCCTCTACCCGGCGGTCAGCGACGACGGCGTGGAGGACGTGGTGGCCCTGCCCATCCCGCCGGATGCGTCGAACACGTTCCACGGCCGCGACGTGTTCGCACCCGCGGCCGCCCGCCTCGCCGCGGGGGTGCCGCTGCGCGACTTGGGGCGGCCTGCGGAAATCAAGACGCCGCTGCGCTTTCACCTGCAGGGCCGCGAAGGGGAAGTCGTGCGCATCGACCGCTACGGCAACATCATCACCAACTTGCCGCACATCGGCAAGGACAGCTACCTCGTCGTCGTGGAGGGATACCGGCGGACGATGCCGTTCGTGCGCGCGTACGCGGAGGCGCCGCCCGGCCAGCTGTTCGTGACGGAGGGCTCCGCGGGCACCCTGGAGATTGCGCTGCGCAACCACAGCGCTTGGGACGTGCTGGACGTGCCGCTGGGGTCCCGGATCATCATCGAGTGACGCGACGCTCGCTTTTCCGGATTCCGGCGGGCGGCGTATGATAGTGGCACACGAGATGCGCGGGAAAGGCGGGCACACCCTTGGCGAGGAAAATGAAGGCGCTGATGAAGACGGGCGCCCGCCCCGGGCTGGAGCTGGTGGAAGTCGACGTGCCCACCCCGGGCCGGGGCGAGTGTCTGGTCAAGGTGGAAGCCGCATCGATTTGCGGTACGGACCTGCACATCTACAAGTGGGACGAATGGGCGCAGGCGCGCCTGAAGCCTCCGCTCATCGTCGGCCACGAATTCGCCGGCCGCATCGTCGCGGTGGGCGAGGACGTCACCCACCTGCGCGCGGGCGACTACGTGGCCGGCGAAGGCCATCTCTTCTGCGGCCGCTGCTACTACTGCCGCACCGGCATGGCCCACGTGTGCGAAAACGGCAAAATCATCGGCGTCGACACGGACGGTTGCTTCGCCGAGTACATCCGCATGCCGGCGGTCAACATGTGGAAGCTGGACGAGTCGGTGCCGCCGGAGGTAGGCGCCATCCACGACCCGCTGGGCAACGCGGTGCACACCGTCATGCGGGGAGAAGTGTCGGGGGCCAACGTGGCCATCATCGGCTGCGGGCCCATCGGGTTGTGCGCGATTCCGGTTGCGAAGCGTATGGGCGCCGCCGCCGTGTTCGCGGTGGAGACGAACCCGTATCGCCTGGCGATGGCGGAGCGCATGGGGGCCGACGTGGTGCTGGCCGCGGGCGCCGGCGCGGACCCGGCGGCGGAGGTGCGGCGGCTAACGGGTGGCCTCGGCGTGGACGTCGTGCTCGAGATGTCGGGGCAAAAGGCGGGCATCGACGCCGGCCTCGACATGCTGCGCAAGGGCGGGCGCATGGTGCTGCTGGGCCTGCCGTCGGGCCCGGTGACGCTGGAGCTGACCGAGAAGGTCATCTTCCGGGAAATCCAGCTCATCGGCCTCAACGGCCGCCGCCTGTTCGAGACGTGGTACCAGATGACGCGGCTGTTGCAGGGCGGGCTGGACGTGACGCCGGTCATAACGCACCGCTTTGCCATCGAGGACTTCGCGCAGGCGTTCAGCACGCTCATGGAGGGACGCTGCGGCAAAGTTGTGCTGCAGCCGTGACGGGCAAAGGAGTGGATAAGATGACGGAGCGGACCGGTTCGGCGCTGGACTTCTTGTTCGACGAGATCGAGCAGCTGAAGCGCGACGGCGTCTTCCGCCTGCCCAGGGTGCTGGAGGGGCCGCAGGAGCCGCGCGTCGTCATCGACGGCCGTGAGGTCATCAACTTGTCCTCCAACAACTACCTGGGCCTGGCCAACCACCCGAAGCTGCGGGAAGCGGCCAAGGCGGCCATCGACCGGTACGGCGCGGGCTCCGCGTCGGTGCGCACCATCGCCGGAACGATGAGCCTGCACACCGAGCTCGAGCGCCGGCTGGCGCAGTTTAAACGCACTGAAGCCGCCCTGGTGTTCCAGTCGGGCTTTACGGCCAACGCGGGCACCGTGGCCGCGCTGCTGGGGCGTGAAGACGTCATCATCAGCGACGAGCTGAACCACGCGAGCATCATCGACGGGGCGCGGTTGAGCCGGGCGACCATCAAGATTTACCCGCACAAAGATGTGGCGGTGATGAAACAGCTGCTCGAGGAGAGCAAGGGCGCCCGCCGCATCCTGGTCATCACCGACGGCGTCTTCAGCATGGACGGCGACATCGCCCCGCTGCCGGACATCGTCGAGGTGGCCAAGAAGTACAACGCCATCGTCATGGTGGACGACGCACACGCCAGCGGCGTGCTGGGCGAGAACGGGCGGGGCACGGTGGATCACTTCGGGCTGCACGGCCAGGTGGACATCCAGGTGGGCACGCTGTCCAAGGCCATCGGCGTGCTGGGGGGCTACGTGGCCGGCCGCCGGGTGCTCATCGAGTACTTGATCCAGCGGGCGCGGCCTTTCCTGTTCAGCACCTCGCATCCGCCGGCGGTCACCGCCGCGTGCCTGGCGGCGCTGGACATTCTCGAGTCGGATCCGACGCTCATCCAGCGGCTGTGGGACAACACCCGCTACTTCCGCGCCGGCTTGGCGGAACTGGGATTCGACGTGTCGGGCAGCGAGACGCCCATCATTCCCGTCATCGTCGGCGAAGGCCGCAAGGCCATGGAATTGAGCGACCGGCTGTTCGAGGAAGGCGTCTTCGCCCAGGGAATCGCCTATCCCACGGTGCCGCGGGGCAAGGCGCGCGTGCGCACCATCGTCACGGCGGCCCACACCCGGGACGACTTGGACCAGGCGATCGCGGCGTTCGCCAAGGTGGGCCGGGAACTGGGCATCATTTAGGCCCGGCCCCCTCCGCACCCCTCCCGCGGGACAGGCAGCTTTGCTATACTGGTCTGAGTGGATTGGTTGCTGGGAGGGAATGCGGATGCGGTTTGTCGTCCAAGACGGTTATCTGACGGTCTACGCGGACGTGGACGAACTGGCCGACGGCGTCCAAGTGGACGCGGACGGCGCCCGGGAAGTGCAAGTCATCGCCGTGCCGATCGAGCACGGAACCAATAACGAGCATATCGTCGAGCCGATGGCGCAGGGCATCGCTTCCGTGCTGGAGGCGGGCTGGCAGACCAAGAGCGCGAAAGTGCGGGACATCGTGGCCATCACGGAGCACCCCGGCGGGGCGTACAGCTGGCTGTCGCTGCAGCGCACCGGCTCGTGCGAAGGCTGCAACATTCTGGACGCCACGCTGGACATGGGCGTCCATTTCATCATGAACCACGAAGACCAGGAGCGGCATCTCGGCTCGTGGGAGTACCAGGCCATCTCGCCCGAGGACGGCATGCTGCTGGAAGTGTGCCAGGCGCTGCTGGAGCAGATCAACGTACCGCCGCTGTTCGCCGACAGCGATTTGCTCGAATACGATGACGACTACCCGGAGGAAGACCTGGAGGATCGTCCGACCTGGCGCGACTACGAAGAGCGCTACCAGATCACGACTGAAGAGCTGATGCAGCGGCTGGCGGCGGGCGAGGAAGTGGCGGCGACGCGTGCCGAGTGGGAAGAGCGGGCCGACTGGCTGTGGTCGTACGATGATTACTTGCGGGAGCAGTGGCGGCGTGCCGTGGTGGACCACATCATGGCCGAGCTCGAGAAGCTGCGCAAGAGCCTCGAACATATCGAAGTGGAGCGGCAGCGCGTCAGCGACGCCATCGCCCGGCTGGAGGAGCAGGGGACTCGGTTCGCCGAGGATTTGTGACAAGCCGTTTTGGCTTTTTCGACTTTCTTTACATCGGGTAGACGCTATGTTATGATCTAGAAAGCAGTCGCGTTGCTCGACGTTTTTGTGTGGGAAAGGTTGTGACTGCTTTCACAAATCTTGTTCGGGGGGTCTCGCGATGCACCCGTACGCACCCCTGCTGATCCACGTCGGCGTGGCGCTGCTCGTTCCCGTCCTCATCTCCGTCCTGTTCGAGCTCATCTCCTCCCGCCGGGCCGACCCGGTGAAGTTCCAGCCCTACGAAAGCGGATATCCAACGCCTCCCATTCACGGCCGGTTCCCGGCGCGGTTTTATTTGATTGCCATGCTCTTCGTCATCTTCGACGTAGAGGCGGCGGCGTTCGTCTCCTGGGCGGTTTTGCTGAGGGAGCTGGGCACCTACGGCCTTGGTGCCATGGCTCTCTTTTTGATCGTGTTTATCCTGGGAGACTTGTACGTCTGGAAAAAGGGAGGCTTCGACTGGGCATGACGCACGATGCGGCGAACAGCCAGTTTTTGACGACGACCATCGACAAGTTCATCCGCTGGGCGCAACAGTCGTCGCTTTGGCCGCTGACGTTCGGTCTTGCCTGCTGCGCGATTGAAATGATGAATTTGCCCGCGCCGCGGTATGACATCGCGCAGTTCGGCGGCGAGGTGTTCCGCAGCTCCCCGCGCCAGGCGGATTTGCTCATCGTTTCGGGCCGGCTTTCCAACAAGATGGTGCCCGTCATCGAGCAAGTGTACCGGCAGATGCCGTATCCGAAATGGGTTATCGCCATGGGGGCCTGCGCGTCCAGCGGCGGTATTTTCGACAACTACGCCATCGTGCAAGGCGTCGACGAGGTGATTCCGGTGGACATTTACGTGCCGGGCTGCCCGCCGACGCCCGACGCGGTGCTGGACGCGGTGCTGAAACTGCGCCAGGCCATCCAGGAAGGCCGCGCGCCGGGCGGGGTGATGCGGGCGTGACGGCAACGGTACGTTTCCCGCAGCCGTACACGGGCGGCGCCGCGGCCCAGGAGGCCATGCGCCAAACGCTGCTGCCGGCGTTGCTGGAGCGGTTCCCGGAGGGCGTGGAGGAGCTGCCGACTCCCTTCGACATCGCCCAGCTCAAAGTGATGCCCGACAAGCTGCGCGACGTGTGCGTCTTCCTCAAAGAGCACGGCTTCAACGTGCTGATGGACGTGGCTGGCGTGGATTACCTGCCCCGCACGCCGCGCTTTGAGGTCGTGTACCATCTCGTTGCGCTGCCGAGCCTCTGGCGGCTGCGGTTGCGGGTGCCCGTGGACGAGAGCCATCCGGAAGTGCCCACGGTCAGCGACTTGTGGCCGTCGGCCAACCCGGCGGAGCGGGAAGTGTGGGACCTGTTCGGCATCCGTTTCGCGGGCCATCCGAATCTGACGCGGATTCTGCTGCCCGACGACTGGGTGGGCCATCCGCTGCGCAAGGATTATCCGCTGCGCGGCGAGCGGGAGAAGGCCATGGGACCGGCTGCGGAGCGGAACTGGTACCACGCGCCGAAGCGGCCCGGCGACGCCCCGGGTTCCACGGGCCTCCCCCGGTCGGTCTCGGAAGGTGGGGACTGAAGTGTCTCGCATCGTGCGTTCGGGACAGTACGAGCTGAACGTCGAGGAGCTGAAGGTCGGCGGCGAGGGCGACCGCATGACCCTCAGCGTCGGCCCGCACCACCCCAGCACGCACGGGGTTTTGCGGATGATCTTGGAGATCGAAGGCGAGCGCATCGTCAAGGCGACGCCGGAGATTGGCTTCTTGCACACCGGCATCGAGAAGCACGCCGAGCATCTGACATGGACGCAGGCCATCACGGTGCTGGACCGGATGGACTACCTGGCGCCGCTGTCCAACAATCTCGGCTACGTGCTGGCGGTGGAGAAGCTGCTGGGGATTGAGCCGCCGCCGCGGGCCAAGACGGTGCGCATCCTGCTCACCGAGCTGCAGCGCATCGCGTCCCACTGCATCTGGCTGGGCACGACGGCGCTGGACATCGGCTCGCAGAGCGTGCTCATGTACGCCTTCAATATACGCGAGCAGATCTTGGACCTCTTCGAGGAAGCCACGGGGGCCCGCATGAACCCGAGCTACTTCCGGGTCGGCGGCCTGGCCAACGACCTTCCGAACGGGTTCGAGGACATGGTGCGCCGCTTCCTCGACGAGTTCCCGGAGCGTCTCCGGGAAATCCGTACCATCCTGGACAAGAACCCGATCTGGCTCGACCGCCTGCGCGGCGTCGGCGTGCTGAAACCCGACCAAGCCCTGGCGCTGGGCGTGACGGGGCCGAACCTGCGCGCTTCGGGCGTGCCGTACGACGTGCGCAAGGCGTACCCGTACGCCGGCTATGACGAGTACGAGTTCGACGTGCCGGTGGGCGAAAGCGGCGACTGCTACGACCGGTACTTGGTGCGGGTCCACGAGATGATGGAGTCGCACCGCATCTGCCGGCAGGCGCTGGAGCGCCTGGAACCGGGCCCCGTCATGGTGGACGACCGCAAGATCGCGCTGCCGCCCAAAGAAGAGCTGCGGCACAGCATGGAAGCGCTCATCCACCACTTCAAGCTGGTATCGTACGGGTTCGACGTGCCGGCGGGGGAGGCGTACCAGGCCATCGAGAGCCCCCGGGGCGAGATCGGCTTCTACGTCGTTTCCAACGGGAAGAACAAGCCGTGGCGCGTGCGGGTGCGCGGCCCGGCATTTTTCAACGTGTTCGCCATGCCGGTCATGATGGAAGGGGCGCTCCTGGCCGACATGGTGGCGGTCATCGCCAGCGTGGACCCCGTGTTCGGGGAGGTGGACCGATGAGTGCCGTCAACAGCAACGGCGCGCCGTGGTGGGAGCGCCGGGCCGAGGACATAGAACGACTGATCGGCCAGTATCCGCAAGCGAAGTCGGCCATTCTGGGGTTGTTCTGGATGGCGCAGCACGAGCGAGGCTACGTGGCCGACGAAGACTTGGATTTCATCGCGAAGAAGCTGAACCTGACCCGCGGCTATGTTGAGTCGACGCTCTCGTTCTACTCGCTTTTCCACCGCAAGCCCGTGGGCAAGTACGTCATCATCGTGTGCAATAACGTCATTTGCGGGCTGAAAGGAAGCGGCGAGCTGGTTCGGGAGCTCGAGCGGCTGCTGGGCGTGAAGTTGGGCGAAACGACGCCCGACGGCATGTTTACGCTGCTGACGACGGGCGAGTGCATTGCCGCCTGCGACGGCGCGCCCGCGTTGCAGATCAACCAGGAGTATTTCCACAAGGTGACGCCCGAGCGGGCCAAGCAGATCATTGAAGCGCTGCGGAACGGAGCCGACTTGATCCAGCTGTCGGAGGAGATCGGCTTGACGAAGCCGGGCGCCGTCTGGGAAGAAGGTGACGGACGGTGAGCCACCCGTTGGAGATGCGGGTGTTGACGAAAGGCATCGGCGAAGTCGACCTGACGCGCATCGAAAACTACGAGGCGCAGGGCGGCTACGCGGCGCTCCGCAAGGCCTTGCGGCAGATGACGCCGCAGGAAGTCCATGAGGAAGTGAAAAAGGCCAACCTGCGCGGCCGCGGCGGCGCTGGTTTCCCGGCGGGCATCAAGTGGGGCTTCCTGCCCAACGACGGCCGGCCGCGGTATTTGGTGTGCAACGGCGACGAAAGCGAGCCGGGCACCTTCAACAACCGGATGCTGATCGAATTCAACCCGCACCTGCTCATCGAGGGCGTCTTGCTGGCCGCGTACGCCGTACAGGCGGCCAAGTCGTTCATTTACCTGCGGGGCGAGTTCTGGAAGGGTTACCGGGTGCTGCAGGACGCCATCGAGCAGGCCCGGGCGAAAGGGTACGTCGGCGACAACATCCTAGGCAGCGGCTTCTCCCAGGAGATCGTCGTGCACCGGGGCGCCGGCGCTTACATCTGCGGCGAGGAGACGGGGCTGCTGAGCTCGCTGGAGGGCGGGCGAGGGGAACCGCGCATCAAGCCGCCGTTCCCGGCCACGGCGGGCCTGTACGGCATGCCTACCGTCGTCAACAATGTGGAGACGCTCTGCAACGTCCCGTTCATCATCGACCGGGGGGCCGACTGGTTCCTGTCCATCGGCACGCCGAAGAGCCCCGGTACCAAGCTGTTTTCCGTCAGCGGCATGGTGCGCCGTCCGGGCAACTACGAGCTGCCGCTGGGCATCACCCTGCGCGAGCTCATCTTTGAAGTGGCGGGAGGCTTGCTCCCCGGGCGGACGCTCAAGGCGGTGCAGCCGGGCGGGGCCAGCTCGCCGGTGCTGCTGCCGGAGCATCTGGACTTGCCGCTGGACTTCGACTCCGTGCAGCAAGCCGGTTCCATCCTGGGTACCGCCGGCGTCATGGTGTTCGACGAAACGGTGTGCATGGTGCGCACGGCGCTGTACTACGCCGATTTCTTCGCGCACGAGTCGTGCGGCCAGTGCACCCCGTGTCGCGAGGGCACCGCGTGGACGGCGCGGCTCTTGCGGAAGATCGAGCGCGGCCAAGGCACCAAAGAGGACATCGAAATCCTCAAGAGCCTGGACCCGTTGATGTCCGGCACGACCATTTGCCTGCTCTCGGACTTCTCCAAGACGTTCCTGCAGTCGGTGCTGAAGCACTTCCCGGAGGAGTTTGAAGCCCACATCCATGGGCGCGCCTGTTTGGCGGAGCAGCCGCAGGAGGTGCGCACGGCATGAGCAAGCTCGTCAAAGTGACGATTAACGGCATCGAAGTGCAAGTGCCGGAAGGCATGAACCTGGTCGAGGCGGCTGCGCAAGCGGGCGTCGAGATTCCGGTGTTTTGCCATCATCCGAAGCTGGAGCCGGTGGGCGTCTGCCGCATGTGTCTCGTGGAGGTGGAAGGCCAGCGCAAGCCCGTGCCGGCGTGCACCATGAAGGCCGTTGACGGGATGGTCGTCCGCACGGAGACGCCGCTGGTGCAGCACCTGCGGCAAGGCGTCATCGAGTTCCTGCTGCTCAACCATCCGCTCGACTGCCCGGTTTGCGACAAGGGCGGCGAGTGCCCGCTGCAAGACAACACGTTCAAGTACGGCCTGGGCACGAGCCGTCTCAGCGTTCCCAAGATGCGCAAGCGCAAGGCGGTCGACCTGGGCAACTTCATTATTCTCGACGAAGAGCGCTGCATCTTGTGCCGGCGCTGCGTGCGCTTCGATCGGGAAATCACGTATGAGAACAACCTGGTAGTCGGCGAGCGGGCGCACGAGGCGCTGATTACGACGGCGGACGGCCAGACGTACGACTCGTACTTCAGCGGCAACACCATCGAGTTGTGCCCCGTGGGCGCGCTGACGTCCAAGACGTATCGCTTCAAGGCCCGCCCGTGGGATCTTTCCAGCGTGCCTTCCGTGTGCACCGGCTGCTCCGTCGGCTGCAACGTGCGGCTCGATTTCCGCTTCGGCGAGCTGATGCGCCTGGTCGCGCGTGAAAACAAGGACGTGGACGACGGTTGGCTGTGCGACCGCGGGCGGTTCAACTACCGCTGGATCCACGGCGAGGAGCGCATCACGCGGCCGCTGCTGCGGCGGGACAACGAGTTCGTGCCCGTGAGCTGGACCGAGGCGCTGCAGGAGGTGGCGACCCGGCTGAAGGCGATTCGCCGGGACCACGGCGCCGACAGCATCGGCTTCATCGGCGGCGGGCGGCTGACCGTCGAGGAGGCGTACTTGTTCCAGAAGCTGGCGCGCGACGTGGTGGGCACGCCGCACGTGGACCATCGCGTGGGCCGGCAGGTCATCGCCTCGCTGGCCGGGTTCGAGGGGCGCATCGCCGACCTGGACGACGCGGACGTGGTGGTGGTCGTCGACGTCCTGCCGCAGGAAGTCATGCCGGTGGTGGACCTGCGGGTGCGCCGGGCGGCCGGCCGCCGGGGAGCGCAGCTGTTCGCCCTCGGCCCCGTCAAGCCCCCGTATCGAGTGCCACACACCTACATCCCCGCCGCGCCGGGCGAGACCGCCGCACAGCTGCGCCGGGCGGCCGCGGCCGATGCCGGCGAGCCGGGAGCGCTGGCCCGGGCGCTCGCGGGCGCCAAGAAAGCCGTGGTTATCTGGAGCGGCGACGACGCCGGGGTGGGCGCGGCGCTGCTGGAGGCGATGCAAGCGTGGCGCGCCGGCGGGTGCGACGTGCGCCTGCTGATTCCGGGCGAGCAGGCCAACAGCCGGGGCGCGGAAGCCATGGGCGTGCGGCCTGACTTGAAGCCGGGGTTCGTTTCCGTGGAGGAAGGCGCGGCCGGCCTCGACACGCGGGGCATGCTGGCCGCGGCGAAAGACGGCCGTCTGCAGGCGCTGTACCTGGCCTCGGCCAACGTGGCCGTCACGTTCCCGGACGGCGCGCTGGCGCGGGCCGCTTTGGAGAACGTGCCGTTCCTCGTCGTCCAAGACTTGTTCATGACCGAGACGGCCCGGTACGCCGACGTCATCTTGCCGGCCGCGGAGTTCCCGGCCAAGACCGGCTCGTACGTCAACCTAGAAGGCCGGCTGCAGTCGGTCGAGCAGGCGATGGCGCCGAGCGGCGAAACCCGGACCGACGGCGACATCTTCCGGGCGGTGGCGGAGGCTCTGGGCGAGAAGCTGGTGAGCTCGGAGCAGGAGTTCCGCTGGGAAATTCAGCACGTACTGGGGCGCATCGCGCAAGACGGCTTCCTGCAAGGGGCGCCGGTCTCGCTGCTTAAGGGCGCGGCCGGGCAAGCCGTACGCGAGGGAGCGGCCTCCGGCGGCTTGCGGCTTGTGCCTGTGGATCGGCTGTACGCCGGCGGCGGCACGGCGCGCTTCGACCGGTGGTTCAGCTACGTACAGCCGGCGGCTGAGGCGTTCATGCATCCGAGCGACGCCGCGGCGCTGCAGCTGTCCGACGGTGACGCGGTGGAGGTGGCGTCGGCCGCGGGCGCCATCCGCTGCACGCTGCGCATCGACGAGAACGTGCTGCCGGGCACCGTGCAAGTGCCGCGGGGCGTGCCGGCGGCGCCGGTGAACTTGGTGCAGGGCGGGGACGCGTACCCGGCGGTGACGGTGCGCCAGTGCGTGCTTGAGGAGGTCGGCGGGCGGTGACCCTCCTGGGCGTGCTAATCCAGTCACTGGTCCTCGTCGTCATACTTCTGACCGTGTTCGCGTTCATGACGCTTATCGAGCGCAAGTTCCTGGGCTACTTCCACATGCGCGTCGGCCCGAACCGCACCGGGCCCTGGGGCTTGCTGCAGCCCATCGCGGACGCGATCAAGTCGTTCGTGAAAGAGGACATTATCCCGGCGGGCGCGGATCCGTTCGTCTTCCGGCTGGCGCCCGTCATTTCGGTGTTTACCGCTCTGGCCGCGTGGGCCGTCATCCCTGTGGGACCCCCCGTGGAAATCGCTGGGCGGCTGGTGCCGCTCCAGGTGGCTGACCCGCCCGCGGGCGTGCTGGTGACGCTGGCCTTCAGCGCGCTGAGCGTCTACGGCATCAGCCTGGCGGGCTGGGCGTCGCAGAGCAAGTATTCGCTGCTGGGCGGCATGCGGGCCGCGGCGCAGCTCATCAGCTACGAGCTGGCGCTGGCCATGAGCGTCTTGGGCGTCATGATGCTGGCCGGCTCGCTGCGCTTGTCGGATATCGTGGCTGCGCAGGCGGATAGGTGGTTCATCGCGCTGCAGCCGCTGGGGTTCCTCATCTTTCTCATCGCCGGCATCGCCGAGACGAACCGCATGCCCTTCGACTTGCCGGAGGCGGAAACCGAGCTGGTGTCGGGCTACAGCACCGAGTACAGCGGCATGCGCTTCGCCATGTTCATGATGGCGGAATACGTGGCCATGATTACCATCTCGGCCCTGGCCACGCTGCTCTACCTGGGCGGCTGGCACGGACCGGCCTTCTTGCCGCCGGTGGCGTGGTTCATTCTGAAAGTGTCGTTTTTCCTGTTCCTTTTTATCTGGCTGCGCGCTACGCTGGTGCGGGTGCGTTACGACCGGCTCATGAGCTTCAGCTGGAAAGTGCTGGTGCCGCTGTCGGTGCTGAACGTCATTCTCACCGCGGCGGGCGTCGCCCTGTGGGGTTGACGGCGGGCGCGGTGCGGGGAGTGATGGCGGATGTTTAAGGCGATCGCCCAGGGTATGGGAACGACCTTGCGGATCTTCTTCCGCAAGAAGAGCACCATCGCGTATCCGAAGCAAAAGAAGCGGAGATCCGAGCGGTTCCGCGGCCTGCACGAGCTGCGCCGTTACGAGAACGGCCTCGAGATGTGCATCGGCTGCGAACTTTGCCAGGTCGCCTGCCCGGCCGCGGCCATCACCGTGATGCCGGCGGAAAACGACCCCAAGCGGCCCAATTCGCCGGGCGAGCGGTATGCGTGGAAGTATGAAATCGACATCCTGCGCTGCATTTTCTGCGGGCTGTGCGAAGAGGCGTGCCCGACGCAGGCGCTGCATCTGACCAACAAGAACGAGCTGGCCGACTTTACCCGCGACAGCTTCATCTACGACCGGAGCCGGCTCATCAGCAAGCAGCCCAGCCACTTCAAGGTGCCGGAGAACGTGTACCGCGAGTACAACGGCTGGGTGCCCATGCATGACGGGGAGCCGGCGGTCGCGGGCGAGGCCGGGGGAGGCGAGGCGCGGTGAGCGCGATCGTCGTCATCGCGGCCGTGCTGGCCATCGCGGGCGGCATCGGCGTCATCGCCGCCCGGGTGCCGGTGCACTCGGTGCTGGCGCTCATCTTGACGCTGGTGGCGCTGGCCGTGCTGTTCATCGCCGCCGGCGCGGAGTATATGGGCTTGCTGCAAGTCATCGTCTATGCCGGCGCGGTCATGGTGATGTTCGTCTTCGTCATCAGCCTGCTCACGGCCCGCCGGGAGCCGGTGGAGCGGCCCCAGTCGCTGCTGCCGGGGCAGGAGCGGGCCGGCTACGTCGTGGGACTGGTGCTGCTGGCGGGGTTGCTGACGGCTATGCTGCGTCACGTGTACCCGGAGCCGGCGGCGCTGCCGGCCGGGTACGGCACGGTGCGCGCCTTCGGCACAGCGCTGTTTCACGAGCACGTATTCGTGCTGCAGCTGGCCGCGCTGCTGTTGATGGTGGCCGCCGTCGGCGTCGTCCTGCTGATGGCGCGGCGCAGCTGAGGGGCCGTTCCGGCCCGCGGCGCGTGCCGGAGCCGGCGGATGGGAGGTAGGCGGAAGTGCCTGGTTTGGGCATTGAAGGATACGTCATCGTCAGCGCCGTCTTGTTCGTGCTGGGCGTCACCGGCGTGCTGGTGCGCCGCAGCCCGCTGGTGATGCTGATGGCCATCGAGCTGATGTGGGGAGCCGCAGCGCTGCTCGTGCTGACGTTCGGCCGCCTGTTCGGCTACATGGACGCGCACGTCTTCGCGTTCATGATTATCGTCGTCGGCGCGGCGGAGGCGGCCATCGGCCTAGCGCTCATCGTGCAGATGTTCCGCACGAAGGAAGCGGCCGACGTGGACGACGTGCGGGCGCTGCGCGGCTAGAAAGAGGGGTCGGACCGTGGACTACAGCTGGCTGCTCATCCTTATACCCGCCTTGCCGCTGGCGGGCGCCGCGGCGGTGGCGGCGGGGACGCAGACGCGGATCAACCGGCGCTTCCTGGTCGGCCTCGCCTGCGCGGTCGTCGCCGCGAGCTTCGTCGCCGCCGTGTTGGTGCGGCTGCAATACAACCAAGTGGCGCCGGACGGCTATTTGTGGCTGCCGCTTTGGTCCTGGGGCGTGGACGGCGTCGGGCTGGGGCTCTTGGGCGACGCCGTTTCGACGTGGTTTGCCCTGGTGGTGACCGGGGTCGGCTTTCTCATTCACTTGTATTCCGTGGCCTACATGGCTGACGACCCGGGCTACGCGCGCTTTTTCGCGAAACTGAATTTCTTCATCTTTGCCATGAGCCTGCTGGTGCTGGCCGACGGGTTCGTCGGCATGCTCATCGGCTGGGCCAACGTCGGCGTGGCGTCGTATCTGCTCATCGGCTTCTGGCACCAGCGGCCGGCCGCGGCGGCTGCGGCCCGCAAGGCGTACTGGGTCAACGCCGTGGGCGAAGTGGGGCTGATTCTGGGCTTCATCATCTTGCTGACACACTTCGGCAGCTTGCGCTTCGTGGACGTGCTCCCGCAGGCTTGGTCGGCGCCGGCCGGCGTGTTGAACGCGGCGGCGCTGCTGATGCTCGTCGGCGCGGTGGCCAAGTCGGCGCAGCTGCCGCTGCACGTGTGGCTGCCTGACGCGATGCAGGGCCCCACGCCGGTCAGCGCCCTTATCCACGCGGCCACGATGGTGACCGCAGGCGTGTACCTCGTCGTGCGGGCGCACCCGATCTTCGCGGCCGCGCCGTGGGGCTCGGCGGCGGTGGCCGCCGTGGGCATCGCCTCGGTCTTGTTCGGCGCCCTGGCGGCGCTGGCGCAGACGGATATTAAGCGGGTGCTGGCGTTCTCGACCATGAGCCAGGTGGGCTACATGATGCTGGGCGCCGGGGTCGGGGCATACGCCGCCGCACTGTTCCATTTCGCGACTCACGCTTTCTTCAAGGCACTGCTGTTTTTGGGCGCGGGCGTCGTCATTCACCGCTTCGGCGACAACCAGGACATCCGGCGCATGGGCGGCCTCGGCCGCTACCAGCCGTTTACGTACTGGACGTTTCTCATCGCGACGCTGGCCCTGGTGGGCTTGCCGCCGCTTTCCGGCTTCTACAGCAAGGACACCATTGTCGTCTCAGCCCTCATGGCGGGGCATCCGTGGCTGTGGCTGCTGGCCGTGGCCGGCGCCGGCTTGACGGCGTTCTACATGCTGCGCCTGTTCTGCCTGGTGTTCACCGGCGAGCCGCCGCAAGATCTGGCGCGTGAAGAACTGGAGCATCCCGTACCGGCGGTGAAGGTCATCGCGCTGGCGGCGCTGGCCGTCTTGTCCGTCATCGGCGGCTTCTTCGCCATGCCGGATCTGTCGGGCGTGCCGGGGGCCGCGGCCGGTGCGGCCGCCGGAGCGCATGGGGCGGCCGAAGTCGCGCTGGGCGGCTTGGTGGTAACCGAGCGCCAGGCGTCTCTGTTAACGATGGGGCTGCTGCTATTGGTTTCTATCATCGGAGGCGGTTTGGCCATCCGGCGGTTCGGGCCGGGCCGGCAGCCGGTGCAGGAGACGGCCTACGCCCGGGCGGCGTTGCGCGGGTTTTACTTTGACGATCTGTACCGGGCCGCCTTCGTGCGGCCGCTGGCGGCTGTGGCCGACTGGGTGGGCGGCATCGTGGATCCGCACGTCATCGACGGCGCGGTGAACGGCGTCGCCCGGCTGGCCGCCACGCTCGCGACGGGCGTGCGGCGGCTGCACCCGGGCTACCTGCGGCGCTACGCGCTGGCGCTCATGGCGGCCGTGGCCATCGTACTGCTGTACTTCGTGCTCGTGATCTGACGTGGGCTTGCCTGGGGGCGGCGCACGCGCCGCCCCACGGATTGGGGGAGTCGTCGTGCCGGGAACTGCCGATCTCAACCACATCGCTCCGCTGGCGGCGCTGTCCGTCGGCGCCCTAGTCGTCATCGCCGCCGACTTGGTGGCGCCGCGGCGGATGGCGCGTCCGTGGGTCTACGTCACCGCCATCGCTGCGCTGGTTTTGACGGGCTGGTACTGGACGGGCCTGTGGAGCGCGGTGCAGGAGGGCCCGCTGACGTCGTTCTTCGGCGCCTTCGTCAGCGACAAGCTGAGCCTCGCGCTGGCCGGCATGCTGCTGGTGGCGGCGCTGCTGGTCGTGCTCATGAGCCTGGCGCACCGCGAGCGGGACATGTCCGGCTACTTGTCGTTGGTTCTGTTCGCGGCGGCCGGCATGATGGTGCTCGGCGGCGCCGGGGATTTGATGGTGCTGTTCGTGGCGCTGGAGCTGTTCTCGCTGAGCTTGTACGCGCTCATCGCGTTCCAGCGTGAGCGGGAAGAGGCCAAGGAAGGCGCGTTCAAGTACCTGATCCTGGGCTCCGTGGCGGCAGGCTTCCTGCTGTACGGCTTCGGCTTGATTTACGGCGCCGTGGGTTCGCTGGCGCTGGACCAGATTGCCGCCTATGCGGCCGCGGGGCACCTGTCGCCGCTCTATCACGCGGGCTTCGCCCTGGCGCTGGTCGGCTTCGCCTTTAAGTTGGCGCTGGTGCCGTTCCACACCTGGGCGCCCGACGCGTACCAGGCCGCGCCGGCGCCGGTGGCCGGTCTGATGGCGGCCGGCACCAAGGCGGCGGCGCTGGTGGCGCTGGCGCGCTTTTTGTGGGCCGTGGTGCCGGCGGGCGAGTGGACCGCCAAGTACCTGCTGCCCCTGGCGGTGTTGTCCGGCCTGAGCATGATCGTGGGCAGCCTGGCTACGCTGTTTCAAACCAACGTCAAGCGGCTGTTGGCTTACTCGAGCATCACCCACGCCGGCTATCTGGTCATGCCGCTGGTGGCGCTGCAGCCCGCAGGCCTGCGCGTCTCGCTCTACTACTTGTTCGGCTACATGCTGATGAGCCTCGGGGCGTTTGCCGTCATCGCGGCGCTGCAGCGGCAGGGGGAGCCGGGCGACGAGCTGGAGACGTATGAAGGGCTCTATGCGCGTAAGCCTTGGCTGGCCATGCTGCTGGCGTTCTTCTTCCTCGCGCTGGCCGGCATGCCGCCCACGGTGGGCATGACGGGCAAGCTGCTGCTCGTCGGCGGAGGCCTGCAGGCGGGCGCGGGCTGGCTTGTGGCGGCGCTTGTGGTCAGCACGGCCATCTCCGCGTACGCGTACTTGCGGGTCGTGTTGGCCGCGTTCCGGACGGCGGGCGCGGCGGTCGTTGCAGCCGCCGGGTCCTCCGTGGGCGTTGCATCGGGCGAAGCCGTGGCCGGTGCGGAGGAAGAGAGCGGCGAGTGGTCGTTCGCGTGGGCCGACATCGGCCTGGGCGTCGTGTTCGCGCTCACGGTCGCGGGCGTCCTCGCCCTGGGCCTTCTGCCGGAGACGTTCCTGACCGCGCTGGAAGGGCTGCTGCCGCCGCGATGACGGCGCTGGCCGGTTGGCCCTGTGAGACGGCGGCGCGCCGGTTCCGCCTCGTGTCCGTTGATGCGCAGGCGGAGGGGGGCGCGTCCGAACTGAGCCCTGTATTGGCCGACGCCGTCGCGGCGGCAGTCGGCGCCGGCTGGGCGCCGCCGACCATTCTCATCGTGCGGCCGCGCCGGCACGCGCTGCTGGGCCCGAAAGACGCGCGCTTGCCGGCGCTGGCCGACGGCGTGGCCGTCCTGCAGGCGGCGGGCTTTCCCGTGTATCGGCGCAACGCGGGGGGCACCGCTGTCGTCGTCGACGAGGGTTGCCTCATTTTTGCCGTCGCCAAGCCTTGCAAGGATTTCGTCTCCGTTCACCGAAACTTCGACGAAATGACGCGAGGCGTCCGGCTGGCGCTGCAGCGGCTCGGGATCGCCGCGGAGTTCGGGGAAGCGCCCGGCGCGTTTTGCGCGGGTCCCTACGACCTGGTGGCGCAGGGCCGCAAAATCGCCGGCATCGCCCAGGCCATCCGCCGAGGGTGCGCGCTGGTCTCCGGCGTCTTGCTCGTGTCGCAAGATCCGGCAGCCGCCACTGCGCTCCTCAACCGCTTTTACGCGGCCGCCGGCGGCGAGCCGCGCCTTGTGGCCGAAAGCGTCACCACGCTGGCGGAGCTCTTGGGCCGCCCGGTGTCGTTGGCGGAAGCGGAGGCGGCGCTGCGGGGGGGATTTGCGCAGAGCGACGGCTGGGAGCCGGGCGCGCTGAGCGCCGACGAGCTGGCGGCGGCCCACGAGTTGCTGGCGGAAAGGCGCCTCGGCTGACGGCCGGCGGAAAGCGGCGTTTCAGTGTGGCTCCCGCATCCCGCCTTCCCGGCGATCCTCGGCTGGTTTTTGCCGCGTATTGCTGCACGGCCGTCGCGCCAAGCTCACACTAGCCAAGAGAGAAGAGGAGTTTTCAGGATGGCGACACTGCAGGAACAGGCGCTCGAATACCACGCCAAAGGGCGTCCGGGCAAACTGGAAATTCGCGTGACCAAGCCGGCCTCCACCCAGCGCGATTTGGCGCTTGCGTATTCGCCCGGCGTGGCCTACGCCGTGCAGGCTGTGGCCGCGGACCCGGAGGCGGCCTATCGCTACACCAATAAAGGGAATCTGGTGGCCGTCGTCTCCAACGGCACGGCGGTGCTCGGCCTCGGCAACGTGGGCGCGCTGGCCGCCAAGCCGGTCATGGAAGGCAAAGGCGTGCTGTTTAAGCGCTTCGCCGACATCGACGTGTACGACATCGAAGTGAACACCACCGACCCGGAGGAGTTCATCCGCATCGTCAAGGCCCTGGAGCCCACCTTCGGCGGCATCAACCTCGAGGATATCAAGGCGCCCGAATGCTTCGTCATCGAAGAGCGGCTGCGCCAGGAAATGCAAATTCCCGTCTTCCACGACGACCAGCACGGGACGGCCATCATCGCCGGCGCGGCGCTGCTGAACGCGCTGGAACTGGTGGACAAGCCCATCGACGGCGTTAAGGTCGTCATCAACGGTGCGGGGGCGTCGGCCATCGCTACGGCGAAGTTCCTGATGGAGCTGGGCGTGCCGAAGGCGCACATTTGGATGTGCGACTCGCACGGCTTGCTGACGACTCGCCGCGAGAAGGGGATGAACGAGTACAAGGCGCGGTTTGCGCAGGACGCGCCCGAAGGCACGCTGGCCGACGTCATGAAAGATGCGGACGTCTTCATCGGCTTGTCCGTGGCCGACGTGGTGACGCCGGAAATGCTGCGGACGATGGCGCCGCGGCCCATCATCTTCGCGCTGGCCAATCCGGATCCGGAGATTCGCTACGAGCTGGCCAAGGAAACGCGCCCCGACGCCATCGTCGCCACCGGCCGCTCGGACTATCCGAACCAGGTCAACAACGTGCTGGGCTTCCCCTTCATTTTCCGCGGCGCGCTGGACGTGCGGGCGCGGGCCATCAACGAGGCGATGAAAGTCGCGGCGGCCCGGGCGCTGGCCGAGCTGGCCCGGCAGCCGGTGCCGGACGTCGTGCTGCGCGCCTACAACTTGCCGCACCTGTCCTTCGGCCCCGACTACATCATCCCCAAGCCCTTCGACCCGCGGGCGCTGCCGTGGGTCGCGTCGGCGGTGGCCAAGGCGGCCATCGAGTCGGGCGTGGCGCGGCTGCACATCGACATTGACGCGTATCGCCGCGAACTGGTGGATCGGTTCCACAAGGGCCGGGAAATTCGCCGCGTCATCCTGCAGAAGGCGTCCACGGACCCGAAGCGGGTCGTGTACGCCGAGGGCGAAGAACCCCGCATCATCCGCGCCGCGGCCATCGTGCAGCAGGAAGGCATCGCGCGGCCTATCCTGCTGGGCGATCCGGAGGTCATCCGGCAGCGGGCCCGGGAGCTGGGCATCGAGGTGCCGCTCGAGACCGTCAATCCGGCCGAGCATCCGCGGCGGGACGAGTACATCCGGCACCTGTACGAGCTGCGGCAGCGGCGGGGCATGACGCTGCGGGAGGCGGCCCGCCGGGCGCTGGAGCCCAACTACTTCGGCTGCCTGATGGTAAAGCACGGCGACGCCGACGCGTTTGTGGCGGGCCTCACGTCGCACTATCCCGACGTCATCCGGCCCGCGCTGCACGTGTTCTCCACCAAACCGGGCGTCAGCCGGGTGGCGGGCATGTACGTCATGGCGCTGCGGGACAAGGTCTACTTCTTCGCCGACGCGACCGTCAACATCGACCCGACGGCCGAAGAGCTGGCCGACATCGCCATTTTGGCCGCCGACACCGTGCGGCGCTTTGGCATCGAGCCGCGGGTAGCCATGCTGTCGTTCTCCAACTTCGGCTCGGCGGAGCACCCGCGCTCGGTCAAGGTGCGCGAGGCTGTCGAGATCGTGCACCGTCGCCGGCCGGCGCTGGAGATCGACGGCGAGATGCAAGCGGACACGGCGGTCTGGCCCGAGCTGGCCGACGAGTATTCGTTCTCGCGGGTGGTGGGCCGGGCCAACGTGCTCGTCTTCCCAAGCCTGGAGGCCGCCAACATCGCGTACAAGCTGCTGGCGCGGCTGGGCGGCGCGGAAGCGATGGGACCCATCCTGATGGGGCTGAACGCGCCGGTGCACGTGCTGCAGCGGGGCGACGACGTGGACGACATCGTCAACATAACGGCGGTGGCCGTCATCGACGCGCAGGAGCAGGCGGCGGAGTAACGGAGAAGAAGCCTTCGCCGCCGGCCGAGCCCGGCGCTTGGAGACGGACACGGGCACCAGGACGGATGCTTCAACAACCGGGACGGGTACCGAAAAAAGCCGGCTCTCGCCGCAAGGCGGGAGCCGGCTTCGTTTTGGGCCTCAGCGCCGGCGCAAGAACCGTCGGTCCGGGCTGCGCGGAACCGTTCGCGCCGGCATTAACCGCTCGCGCCGACGTTCAGCTCGCGGCGCAGCGCCGCCGTCAACAGGTCGGCCGTAGCCGCCACGTCGGCCAGGTCCACCATCTCGGCGGGCGTGTGCAGGTAGCGGGTGGGGATGGAGAGCACGCCCGACGGAACGCCGGTCCTGGTCACGTGAATGGCACCCGCGTCGGTGCCGCCGGAAGGCAGCACTTCCATCTGGTACGGGATGCCTTCTTCTTCAGCGCACTGCACCAAGAGCTCCCGTAACCCGCGGTGGGTGATGAGGCTGCCGTCTTTGACCTTAATCGCCACGCCGCCGCCCAGCTTCATGTTGAGGCGCTGACCGTTGGGCGTGTCGCCCGTGGCCGTCACGTCCACGGCGATGGCGACGTCGGGCTCCACGGCGTAGGCGGACGTCCTGGCCCCGCGCAGGCCGACTTCCTCTTGGACGGTGAACACGAAGTAGACGTCGTTGGGACCGGGATCGTCCTTGAGCTGGTGGAGCGCCTCGATGGCCACGGCGCAGCCCACGCGGTCGTCCATGGCTTTGCCGATAAGGCGCGAACCCGCTTTGGCGACGTCCCGCAAATACGCGGCGCACGAGCCGACGCGCACGTACTTTTCGGCCTCCTGCTTACTGGACGCTCCGATGTCGATGAACAGCTTGTCGAGGTGGATGTCTTTGGGCCCTTCGACTTTCTCGATGCCCACGGCGCCGACGACGCCGTTGTCAAACACGACTTGCTGGCCCAGCAGCGTCGCGGGGCCCACGCCGCCCACGGGGGCGAAGCGCAGGAAGCCGTTGTCGTCGATGTGGGTGACGATGACGCCGATTTCGTCCATGTGGGCGGCGACCATGACGCGGCGGGCCGCCGGTCCGCCCGCGCCGCGGCGCCGGGCGATGACGTTGCCCAGCGCGTCCACCGTCACTTCGTCCGCCAGAGGCTTCACCAGGTCGATGACGGCGGCGCGCACCGCTTCCTCGCGGCCGGAGGGGCCGTACAGCGGCGCCAGCCGCCGGATGAGCTGCTCCAGTCGTTGGCTGTCGGCGTACTTCGCTTGCATCGTCCATCCTCCTCTGCTTCCGCAAGGCGGGCGCCGCTTCACACCGCGGCGGGGCGCAGCTGCGCCGCCACGCCGGGCACTTCCGCCAGGAAGGCGGTCAGCAGGCGCCGAGTGTTTTCGTAGTCTTTCAGGCTCATGAACGCGCACGGCGAGTGGATGTAACGGCACGGCACCGATACTGTGGCCGACGGCACGCCGGCGCGGGTGAGGTGAATGCTGCCCGCGTCGGTCCCGCCGAAGGTTGTACGCTTCCATTGCCACGGAATGCCGTTTTCTTCGGCGGTGCGGGCCAGCCGCTCGATGATGGGCAGCGCGGGGATGTTGGACCGGTCCATGACGGTGATGGCCGGCCCATGGCCCAGGCGCGTCGACTGGCCGTGCTCCTCGGCGCCGGGGATGTCCGCGCACGTGGTGCCTTCCAGGACGAGGGCCAGGTCCGGCGCCACCTCATACGCGGCGATGCCGGCGCCCCGCAGGCCGATTTCTTCCTGCACCGTGAAGACGCCGAAAAGGGGGAAGGGGACGTCTTCGTGCAGCAAGTCCACCAGCAGCGAGCAGCCGACCCGGTCGTCAAAGGCTTTGCCTTTCGCCAGCCCGTCTCCCAGCTCGGCGTACTCCGTCGCGAACGTGACGTACGTGCCCGGCTTGACGAGCCGTTCCGCTTCCTCCTGCGACGAGGCACCGATGTCGATGTACAGTTCGTTGTACGGCACGGGCTTGCCGCGCTCGGCGGGCTTGGTTAAGTGCACGGGCTTGACGCCGATGACCCCGGGGATCTTGTCCGGGCCCACGTAAACGGGCTTGGCCGGCAGCACGCGGTCGTCGATGCCGCCGACTTTCTTGAAGCGCAAGAGCCCCTCCCGGTCGACGCGGGTGACCATGAGGCCCACTTCGTCCATGTGCGCGGCGATCATGAGGCGCGGCCCGGGCTTGTCCAAACCTTTCCACGTAATAAGATTGCCCATAGCGTCCACTTTGCCGCCGTCCACCACGCCGCGCACGGCTTGCCAGATGCGCTCCCGGACGCGCCCTTCATCGCCGGAGACGCCGGGCAGCTCCGACAGCTCACGCAAGATCATAGGCCCACCCCCTCGCGTGATCTTCCGACAGCGCCGCGGCCGCGTGCGCGAGCAGGCGCGCCGTGTTCCGCACGTCCTCCACGTCCACCACTTCCACGCTGGAGTGCATGTAGCGCAGGGGGATGGAGACGACGGCCGTCGGGATGCCGCTGCGCACCACCTGCATCGCCCACGCGTCGGTGCCCGAAGAGGCCGGCATCGGCTCGATCTGGTGCGGGATGCCGTTGAGGCGCGCCGTGCGCGTCAAGAGATCGTGCAGGCGCGGGTGCACGTTGGCGCCCAGCCCCACGGCGGGGCCTTTGCCCATAGCGATGACGTCGTCTTCCGGCAGCCCGGGTGCAGCGCCGTAGCCTACGTCCACGGCGATGGCCATATCCGGCACGATGCCGTACGCGCTGACGATGGCCCCCCGGAGCCCCACTTCTTCCTGCACCGTGGCGACCGCGTACACGTCGGCCACGTGGCTCAGTCCCGCCAGGAGCCGCATCGCTTCGATCATGGCCGCCACCCCGGCGCGGTTGTCGAGCGCCTTGCCGCAGACGCGCGTGCCCTGCAGCTTGGTGAAGCGCCGCTTGACGACGACGGGGTCTCCTACCCGCACCCGCCGGCGCGCGTCTTCCCCCCGCAGGCCCACGTCGATGAACAGCTCGTCGATGGGCTGCGCTTTCGCGCGCTCCGCCTCCACCAGCAGATGCGGGGGCTTGACCCCGACAAACCCCGGCAGCGGCGGATCCGACAGCACGATGACTTCCTGCGCGACGAGGGTGCGCGGGTCGATGCCGCCGATGGCGGTAAAGCGCAGGAAGCCTTCGTCCTCGATTTTCGTGACGATGAGGCCGATTTCGTCCATGTGGGCCGCGATCATGAGCCGCGGGCGCCGATCCGCCGCGGGCGCGGTGCCGGCTCGCTTGGCGATGACGTTGCCCAGCGCGTCGACCCGCACTTCGTCGCAGAAGGGCCTGAGCGCGTCCGCGACCAGCTGCGCCACGGAACGCTCGGAACCCGACGGTCCGGCCGTTTCCGACAGGGCGCCTAAGAGCTCGGTCAGGCGCTGGACGGGGTCGAGCGCGGGCACCGCCGGCGCGGCCGCCGCTCGTTCCTCCATCGTGTTCATGGCCTGTTGGGACACCTCTTTTCGCAACGGGTTGTCTTCTCAGCGGGCGTTGCGATTATTTTCCGCACCGCCGCGCGGTTTCCTTTGCCGGCCTGTCGCGGGCGGGCACGAAGCCGGGAGATGTTCTCGGCGCGGGGACGCCGGGCGGAGGGGCGGAGAGAAAACAAAAAACGGCCCCGCACGGGGCCGGTCCTGGCCGGGAGGCCGGAGGCTACACGGCGACGATTTCCGTCACTTCCGGCACCTGCGCCTTGATGATGCGCTCGATACCGGCCTTCAAGGTGAGCATCGACATCGGGCAGCCGCCGCAGGCGCCCATCAGTTGCACAGTGACAACGCCGTCTTCGGACACGTCGACCAGCTGCACGTCGCCGCCGTCCATCTGCACCGCGGGACGGATGCGCTCCAGCGCCGCCTCGACCCGCTCACGCACGGAGGTGATGTCGGCCATGGCAGTCACCCCTTTCTAGAGTCACGCCCATTATACCAGCCCGGGGTGTATTTGTGAAGGAAGGCGGCGGCCGCGGCTCGAACGATGGTCCCAGCCCCGCAAGCAGGCGGGAGGGAAAGACGTTGTTTGTAGACGTAGTATTCACCCCCGGCGAGCTGGTCGCGGTGGACTGGTCGCTGTTCGGCGCCGCGGCGGTGGTGGACGTGCTGCGGTTCACGACGACGGCGCTGACGGCGCTGGAGCACGGTGCGGCCGGGGTCGTGCCGGTGGCGACGCCCGAAGAGGCCCTGGCGTGGCGGCGGCAAGGTGCGGTGCTGGGCGGCGAGCGCGGCGCCGTGCGCATTCCCGGCTTCGACCTGGGCAACTCGCCCTTCGACTACAAGCCCGAGGCGGTGGCGGGGAAGCTCGTCGTCATGACGACTACCAACGGCACGCAGGCGTTCTCGCGGCTGGCCCGCGCAGCGTCCGAAGGCGGCGAGAATCCCAGCGGCTTGGCGGTGTTTGCGGCTTGCTTGCGCAACGCGGCCGCGGCGGCCCGGGCCCTCGCGCAGGAGGCGCAGCACCGGGGCAAGGGAGCGCTTATCGTCTGCAGCGGCACCGACGGCCGCTTCTCCCGCGAGGACGCTTACTGCGCCGCGCTCATCGTGGAGCGCTTGCAGGCGCTGGCGGCGGTGGAACCGGGCGACGGAGCGGTCGCTGCGCTGCGCCTCAAGGCCGGAGCCGGCGACGGCTCCCAGGCGGCGCTGTCCGAGCTGACGGCCAGCTTCCACGGCCGCCGGCTGCTACGGCTGGGGCTGCGGGACGACGTGGCCTTTTGCGCGCAGGTGGACGCGTCGGGGGCGGTGCCCGTGCTCCGGGACGGCAGGCTGGTGCTGGCAGGGACGCGGCCTGAGCGCGGGGAATAACGGGGACGGGGGTCAGCACGGCGACGATTCCCGGCCGCGGGGGCCGGGTGAGAGGAGCAAGCACGCTTCAAGGGGGGACTGCGGGTGGAGAATCGCCACGCGGAACTGGGTCTCAGCGACCGAGACGTCCTCGAAATGTACAAGAAGATGCTGTTGGCCCGGATGGTCGACGAACGCACCTGGCTCCTCAACCGCATGGGCAAGGTGCATTTTGTTATTTCCGGGCAAGGGCACGAAGCGGCGCAGGTCGGCGCGGCGTGGGCGCTGCGGCCGGGAACCGACTGGGTGCTTCCCTATTACAGGGACTTGGGCGTCGTGCTGACGCTGGGCATGACGGTGCGGGAAATCATGCTCATGCACATGGCCAAGGCCGACGACCCCAACAGCGGCGGCCGGCAGATGCCGAACCACTGGAGCTTGCGCCGCCTCAACATTTTCACCGGCTCCAGCCCCGTGGGGACACAGGTGCCGCACGCCGCGGGCATCGCGTACGCGGCCAAGCTGCGGGGCGACGACATCGTCGTCTGGACCTCCTACGGCGAAGGCACGGCCAACAAAGGCGACGTGCACGAAGGCATGAACTTTGCCGGCGTCCACAAGCTGCCGGTCATTTTCTTCTGCGAAAACAACGGCTACGCCATTTCCGTTCCCCGTGAAAAGCAGATGGCGGTGGAAAACGTGTCCGTCCGGGCCCAAGGGTACGGCTTCCCCGGCGTGACCGTAGACGGCACGGACGTTTTCGCCGTCTACCGCGCCATGAAGGAAGCGGTGGACCAGGCGCGCCGCGGCGAAGGGCCCACGCTCATCGAGGCCAAGGTGTACCGGTTCACGCCGCACTCCAGCGACGACGACGACCGCAAGTACCGGGATCCGGCGGAAGTAGAGCGCCAGAAGCAACACGATCCGGTGCGCAAGCTGCGGGAGTACGCCTTGGCCCGCGGCATCCTGACCGAGGCGCACGACGAGGAGCTGCGGCGGCAGTTCGCGGCGGAAATCGACGAAGCCATCGCCTACGCGGAAGCGGCTCCTGATCCCGAACCGTCGGATTTGGTGCGGCACGTGTTCGCGCAGTGAGGGGGAGCGAGGGCCTGTGGCGGTCAAGACGTTTCTTGAAGCCATCCACGACGCGCTGGCGGAAGAGATGCGCCGCGACGAGCGGGTGTTCGTCCTCGGCCAGGACGTGGGCGTTCGCGGCGGCGTTTTTCGGGTGACGGACGGGCTGATTGACGAGTTCGGCCCCATGCGGGTGTTGGACACGCCGCTGACCGAGTCGCTGATCGTGGGCGCCGCCATCGGCGCGGCGGCGTACGGCCTGCGGCCCGTGGCGGAGATCCAGTTCGCCGACTTCATCCACCCGGCCATGGACCAGATTATCAACGAGGCGGCGAAAATCCGCTACCGCTCCAACGGCGCCTGGAGCTGCCCCATCGTCATTCGCGCGCCCTTCGGCGGCGGCGTGCACGGTGCGCTGTACCACTCGCAAAGCGTCGAAGGGCTGTTCCACCACGTGCCCGGGCTGAAGATCGTCATTCCCTCCACGCCTTACGATGCGAAGGGTTTGTTGAAGGCGGCCATCCGGGACGACGACCCGGTGCTGTTTTTTGAACACAAGAAGATGTATCGCTCGATCCGGGGCGAAGTGCCGGACGGCGACTACGTCATTGCGCTGGGGAAGGCGGACGTCAAGCGGCCGGGCAAGGATCTCACCGTCATCACTTACGGGCTCAACGTGCATTTGTGCCTCGAAGCCGCGGAGCGCCTGGCCAAAGAGGACGGCTTCGAGGCCGAAGTCATCGACTTGCGCACCGTGGCACCCCTGGATCGGGAGACGATTCTGGAGTCGGTCAAGAAGACAGGCCGCGTCATGATTTCCCATGAAGACACGAAGACGGGCGGCATTGGAGCGGAAGTGAGCGCCGTCATCGCCGAGGAAGCGTTGTTCTACCTGGACGCGCCCATCAAACGGGTGGCGCCGCCCGACGTGCCGGCCATGCCGTACAACGGCGTGCTGGAGAAGGCGTTCATGCCGTCGGTGGAGCAGCAGTACGAAGCGATGCGGGAATTGGCCCGCTTTTGAGCCAAAGGAGGGCCGCCATGCCGCGCAAGACGATAACGATGCCGCAGCTTGGGGAAAGTGTGGTTGAGGGAACCGTCGGCAAGTGGCTGAAGGCGCCCGGCGACCGGGTGGAACGCTTCGAGCCGTTGGTGGAGGTCATCACGGACAAGGTCAACACGGAAATCCCGTCTGAATACAGCGGCATCGTGGTGGAGCTGCTGGTAGCGGAAGGGGAAACGGTCGCGGTGGGAACGCCGCTGGCCGTCATCGAGACGGTGGACGCGGGCGCCGAGGAAGCGCCGGCGCTGCCGCCCAGCCACGCGCCGGCCCCGGCCGCAGAGGCTTTCGGCTCCGCTATCGCCACGGAGCCTTCTCGGGCCGCGACCGCCGCAGAGCTTGCGCGCGCCGCCGTAGCCGCCGGGGAGCTACCGCGGGGCGTCTATTCGCCGCTGGTGCGCAGGCTGGCGCAGGAGTACGGCGTCGACTTGCGCCAGATCAGAGGAACGGGCGCCGGAGGGCGGGTGACGAAAGCGGACGTACTGGCCTACGTGGCGCGGCGGGAAGCGGAAGCCGCGGAGGCCAGGCCTTCCGCACCGGAACCGGCAACGGCTGTCTCGCCGGTGGCGCGCCTGGAGCGGGCCGGCGCGCCGGCGGCTGAGCCGGCGCTGGAGCCGGGCGACCAGCTGATCGTCCCGGATGCGATGCGCAGCGCTATCGCGCGCCACATGAGCGCCAGCAAGCAGACGGTGCCCCACGCGTGGACGATGACGGAAGTGGACGTCACGCAGCTGGTGGCTTTGCGGCAGGCGAAGAAGGACGCGTTCCAGGCCGCGGAAGGCGTCTCCTTGACGTACTTGCCCTTCTTCATCAAGGCGGTCGTCGACAGCCTGAAGCAGTTCCCGCTGCTGAACGCCACGTGGCAGGGCGAACGCATTATCGTGAAGAAGCGAATCAACGTGGGCGTGGCCGTCGGCCTGGAGGACGGCCTCATCGTGCCGGTCATTCACGATGCGGATCGCCTCAGCATCGCCGGCTTGGCCCACGCCCTGGCCGATCTGACGACGCGGGCCCGCGCCGGCCGGCTGCGGCTGGAGGACGTCCAAGGCGGCACCATCACGGTCAACAACACGGGCGCCTTCGGGTCCGTAGCGTCGTACCCGATTATTCACCAGCCGCAGGCGGCTATTATTACGATGGAGGCTATCCGCCGCGCGCCGGTGGTGGTGGGCGACGCGATCGGGATTCGCTCGGTGATGAACGTCTGCATCTCGTTCGATCACCGGGTGACCGACGGGCTGTACGTCGGGCGGTTCCTGCAGTCGCTCAAAGAGCGGCTGGAAAGCTACGGCCCGGATACACCGCTGTACTGAACAGCCGGGCCGGGCGCGGCGCCGCACGCGGCGCGGGCCGGAAAAAGGATAGGAGTGAACGTCGATGGAGCGAGAACTGCCGTTGGCCGCCGTCAACGGATTGCCGTTGGAGCACGGAGGAGGGCCAGCCGCGGTACCCGCCTCCGCCGGCGGGGCGCCGCTGCGGACGCGCCCGCCGCGTCGATCGGAAAACTACAGCCGGACCGGGAAGCCCGAATGGCTCAAGGTGCGGGCCGTCATGGGGCCCAATTACCGCCGCCTGCAGGGCATGATGCGGGGCCTGTCGCTGCATACGGTGTGCGAAGAGGCCCAGTGCCCCAACATGTTCGAGTGCTGGGAGAGCGGCACCGCGACGTTCATGATCCTCGGCGACATCTGCACGCGCGCGTGCGGCTTTTGCGCCGTCAAGTCCGGTAAGCCGACGGAGCTGGACTGGGCGGAGCCGGCCCGGGTGGCCGAAGCGGTGAAGGCCATGGGCCTCAAGCACGCGGTCGTCACGTCGGTGACGCGGGACGACCTGGTCAACGGCGGCGCCGAGATTTTCCACGCGACTATCAAGGCCATCCGCGCCGCCAGCCCCGGCACCACCGTCGAAGTGCTCATCCCGGACTTCCAGGGCAACTGGGAAGCCCTGAAGATTACGCTGGACGCCAAACCCGAAATCTTGAACCACAACATGGAAACGGTGCCGCGGCTGTACCCGTGGGTGCGTCCGAAGGCCAAGTACGAGCGGTCGCTGGAGCTGCTGCGCCGGGCCAAGGAAATGGACCCCGGCGTGCTGACCAAGACCGGCATCATGGTCGGTCTCGGCGAGACGCTGGAGGAAATCGAGCAAGTGATGCGCGACGTCCACGCGGTGGGCGTGGACATCATGACCATCGGCCAGTACTTGCGGCCGTCCATCAAGCATTTGCCGGTGGAGAAGTACTACACGCCCGCCGAGTTCGAAGAGCTGAAGCGGATGGGCGAAGCCATCGGCATTCCGCACGTGGAAGCGGGACCGCTGGTACGCAGCTCCTATCACGCGCGCGAGCAGTTCGAAAAGCTGGGTGGCGTCCGCGTATGATGGCGAGGTCGCTGGGCGACGTGGACGAGCGTGTGGCCGCGCAGGGAGAGCGTCCGCCGTGCTGGGCGGTGGACTTGGGCCGGGTTCCTTACGCGCAGGCGTGGGACCTGCAAGCGGCGCTGGTCGAAGCTCGCCTCGGGGGGCGGGTGCCCGACTTGCTGCTCTTCGTTGAGCACCCGCACGTGTACACGCTGGGGCGCGGCGCGGACGAGCGCCACGTGCTGTGGAACCAGCAGCAGCTGGCGCAGAAGGGAGTCGAGGTGTACCACGTCGACCGCGGCGGCGACGTAACGTACCACGGCCCCGGCCAGGTGGTGGGGTATCCCATCCTCGATTTGCGCCGGCGCGGGCGGGACGCGCACAAGTACTTGCGCGATCTTGAAGAGGCCATCATCCGCGCCCTAGCCGACTTTGGGATTGCCGCCGGCCGGGTCCCGGGCCTGACGGGCGTGTGGGTCGGCGGCGCGAAGATCGCGGCCATCGGCGTGAAGTTCACGCGCTGGGTGACGAGCCACGGGTTCGCCCTCAACGTCAACACGGACCTCACGTACTTTTCCGGCATCATCCCTTGCGGCCTCAGCAACCGCGGCGTCACGTCGTTGGCGCAGCTGCTGGGCCGGGAGGTGCCGTTGGCAACGGTGCACGAGGCGCTGCGGCGCCGCTTCGCTGAAGTGTTCGACTTGGATGTGCAAGCGGCGCCGCGTTCGCTTCTCCAGCCGTGGCTGGAGCGGGCGGGCGCGCTGGTGTCCTAGGGAAAGCGGAGGGTTGGACGGTGCCGGAGCGGGAGCCCACGGCGGGGGAGCCGGCGAACCAGACGTTGACGGCGGTGGCGGGCCTGCGGGTGGGCCACTGGACGGACGCGGCCGCGCTGACGGGGTGCACGGTGGTGCTGTGCGACGGCGGCGCGGTGGCCGGCGTCGACGTGCGAGGCGGCGGGCCGGGCACGCGGGAGACCGACTTGCTGGCGCCGGGACGGCTCGTGGAGCGGGTCGACGCGGTGTTGCTGACGGGCGGCAGCGCGTTCGGCCTGGCGGCGGCCGACGGCGTCATGCGCTGGCTGGAGGAGCGGGGCCGGGGTTTCGACACGGGCGTGGTCCGGGTGCCCATCGTCCCGTCGGCGGTCATCTTCGACCTGGCCATCGGCAATCCCCGCGTGCGGCCGGGGCCCGAGGCGGGCTACGCGGCGTGCGAGGCCGCCGGCGCCGGTCCGGTGGAGGAGGGCAACGTCGGCGTGGGGACGGGCGCCACGGTCGGCAAGTGGGCGGGGCCGCAGTATGCGATGAAAGCCGGGTTGGGAAGCGCCGCTCTGCCCCTGCCCGGCGGCGGCACGGTGGCGGCGCTGGCCGTCGTCAACGCGCTGGGCGACGTGGTGGATCCGCTGACGGGTCGCATCGTGGCGGGAGCGTACGACCGCGCCAGCGGAACGTTCTTGTCCCGGCGCGCGTCTCCGCTGCAGCCGCCGTTTGCGCCGCCGTCCGCCCCGCCGCCCGGTGCGAATACGGTCATCGCCGTGGTGGCGACGGATGTGGCGTTGAGCAAAGAGGCCGTCCACAAGGTGGCGCAGATGGCGCACGACGGCTTGGCCCGCACCATTTACCCGGCTCACACGCCTTGGGACGGCGACACGGTGTTCGCCTTGTCCACGGCAAGGCGGACGCCGTCCGAAGGCGCGCCCGGTGCGCCGGCGCAGGGCGCGTCGGGCCGGGCGCGCGAAATGGAACTCGTGGGCCTCATCGGCGCGCTGGCCGCGGAAGCACTGGCGCTGGCGGTGCTGCGGGGCGTGCGCGCCGCCAAAGAAGCGGGCGGGCTGCCGGCCGCGGCGTCGCTGCCGGATGCCGCGCACAGCCTGGAATAACCGGACCGGAGAAGGTTACGGGAAGAGTCCTGCCGGAGAAGATCAGGCCAGAAGCGGCTTCAGCCGGTCTAGCAGCGCATGAGCCACTTCGGCCTTGCTCAGCGTCGGCAGCGGCTCGACTTCGCCCGAGGCGTACACGAAGGTGACGCGGTTTGTATCTTTTTCAAAGCCGCTGTCGGGCGCGGTGACGTCATTGGCCACGATGAACGCCAGCCCCTTGGCGGCCAGTTTCGCGCGGGCGTTGGCGATGACGTCGTCGGTTTCGGCCGCAAAGCCGACCTTCACGAACGGGCCGCTGACCGACGCCAGGATGTCCGGGTTGCGCACCAGCTCCAGGTTCCAGATCTCCTCGTCGCCGCCCGACTTTTTCCTCTTGCGGTCCAGCGCCTGCGCGGGGCGGTAGTCTGCCACCGCTGCGGCCATGATGAGCGCGTCGGCGCCGCGCACGGCTTCTTCCACCGCGGCGTACATCTCCAGAGCCGACGTCACTTGCCGCACCTCGACCCCAAAGGCCAATTCCGCCGGCGGCGGCGTGGTCGTAATCAGCGTCACCGCGGCGCCGCGATCGCGCGCCGCAGCCGCGATAGCGTGCCCCATTTTGCCGGACGAGCGGTTGGTGATGTAGCGGACCGGATCGATAGCCTCCCGCGTACCGCCGGCCGTCACCACGAGACGCCGGCCCGCCAGGTCGCCCCGGCGTCCCAAAACCCACCGGATGGCGCCCACGATGACGTCGATATCCGCCAGGCGTCCTTTGCCGCGCTGGCCCGACGCCAGGCGCCCTTCCTCGGGCTCCACCACCGTCACGCCGCGGCTTTTGAGCAGCTCCAAGTTGGCTTGCGTGGCCGGATGGCAGTACATGTGGTGCTCCATGGCCGGGCAGACGACGATGGGAGCGGTGGTGGCCAGCGCGGTGGTGGTGACGGGATCGTCGGCCAGGCCGCACGCCAGCTTGGCGATGACGTTGGCCGTCGCCGGCGCGATGACCAGCGCGTCGGCGGACCGGGCCGCGGCGACGTGGTCGATGCTCAGCTCCGAGCGCGGATCAAACAGGTTCGTGAAGACCGGGCGGTGGGTGAGGCTTTGAAACGTCAGCGGCGTCACGAACTGCGTGGCGGCGGGGGTCATGGCCACCTGCACGGCCGCGCCCAGCTGCACGAGGCGGCTGGCCAGCGCGGCGGCTTTGAAGGCCGCAATGCTGCCGGTGACGCCCAGGATGATGTTCTTGCCAGCCAACGGACCTTGGCTCATGCGTTCAGCCCCCCGCTCGACGAGGCCTCGTTGGAGGAGCCGTAGCCCGGGTGGTTCCGGACGTACAGCAGCCGCAGGCCCTCCAGCGTCAAGTTCAGATCCACCACGTCCACGACGCCGCTCAGCTCCGCGATGGCCGGCGCGAGGCCGCCCGTGGCGATGACCCGGGCCTTGCCTTCGCCGAGGCGGGTCAGCTCCTCCTGGATGCTCTGGATAAGCCCGCGGACGAGGCCTACGTACCCGAAAACGGTTCCCGACTGCATGGCGTGGATCGTATTGCGTCCGATGGGCGAGGGCGGGGGCGTGAGCTCGACGCGGGGCAGCTTGGCCGCCCGCTCAAACAGCGCCTCGGAGGCGATTTGCACGCCGGGCGCGATGGCGCCGCCCATGTAGCCTCCGTCGGAGGAGATGACGTCAAACGTGGTGGCGGTGCCCATGTCGACGACAATGGCCGGGCCGCCGTAGCGGCAGTTGCAGGCCACCGCGTTGGCGATGCGGTCGGCGCCTACCTCCAGCGGATTGTCTACGAGGAACTTCAGCCCCGTGTCGATGGCCGCGCTGACGCGGTAAGGCGCGACGCCGAACAGGTGCTGGACCACTTGCTCGTAGGGTCCCTGCAGGGGCGGCACGACGTTGGCCATGACGACCGCGTCCACTTCGACCGGCGAGTGGCCGGCCCGCTGGAACAGGCTGTCGATTTGGATTTCGTATTCCGCCGCGGTGCGGTGGATGTCCGTGGAAAGACGCCACGTGCGCAGCAGGCGGTCGCCGCGGAACAGCCCGAGGCAAATGTTCGTGTTGCCGATATCGATGGCCAGCAGCATGCAAAATCCCGTCCTTGAAAGCGACGAAAATCCGGTTACGTATTCTTTCCCGCGCCCGCGGCTACCTGCCGGGCGGGGAAACGGCCGGCGGGCGGGACAAGGCGTTCGTCCCGGCGCAATGTCCGTTGGCTGCCGCTGGCGCAATGTGGTAAACTGCGGGCGATATAAGGATGCAAACTATGCTAGGCGATGGTCGCATCGCATTGCATCCGGACGCAAGCAGGGGGCGATGCAATTGCAGGCGGTAGAAATTTTGCGGCAGCTGGCGACGCCGGCTCAAAGCAAGATGGTGCTACTGGTCATGGACGGCCTCGGCGGCTTGCCCCACGAGAAGACGGGCCTGACCGAGCTGGAGACGGCGAAGACGCCCAATCTGGACCGCTTGGCCAAGGAGAACTCCGTCGGCCTCACGACGCCGCTCATCCCGGGCGTGACGCCGGGCAGCGCGCCGGCGCACCTGGCGCTGTTCGGCTACGACGCGTTTGAATATCCCATCGGCCGGGGCGTGCTGTCGGCCGTCGGCATCGGGCTCGACCTGACCCCGAACGACGTGGCGTGCCGCGTCAACTTCGCCACGATGAAAGACGGCGTCATCGTCGACCGGCGCGCCGGGCGCATTCCGACGGAGGAAGCGGCGCGGCTGTGCGAGGCGCTGTCGGCGGTGAAGCTTCCGGGCGTGGAGCTGATCATCCGCCCCGAAATGCAGCATCGCGCCGTCATCGTCTGGCGCGGCGAGGGGCTGTCGGACGCCATTGCGGATACGGACCCGCAAGTGACGGGCGTGCCGCCGCTGCCGGCGCGGGCGCTCGCGCCCGAAGCGGAGAAGATGGCGGCTTTGGTCAACGAGTTCCTGGCGCAGGCCAACCGCATCCTGGCGAATGAGCCCCGGGCCAATACCGTGCTGCTGCGCGGATTCGGCCGCTTGCCGCACATTCCGACGTTGCAGGAGTTGTACGGCCTGCGGGCGGCGGTCATCGCGGCGTATCCGATGTATCGCGGGCTCGCCAAGCTGGTGGGCATGGAGGAACGGCCCGCGGGCAAGACGTTCCGCGACCAGCTGGCTTCGCTGAAAGAGGCGTGGAACGAATACGATTACTTCTTCCTGCACGTCAAGGGCACCGACGCGGCCGGCGAGGACGGCGACTTTGACCGCAAAGTGGCCCTCATCGAGGAAGTGGACGCGGCGCTGCCGGAGCTGTTGGAGCTGAAGCCGGACGTGCTCGTCATTACGGGCGACCACTCGACGCCGGCGCGCATGCGCGGCCACAGCTGGCACCCGGTGCCGGTGCTGCTGGTGTCGCCGCTGGCCCGCCGGAATCCGTGGGTGAACGGTTTCGGCGAGTCGGAGGCGGCGAAAGGCGCGCTGGGCCACATCCGCTCGCAGGAACTGATGGGGCTCATGCTGGCGCACGCCGGGCGGCTGAAGAAGTACGGCGCCTGAGGCGGCGAGAAACAAACACGCTCCCGGTCAGAAGACCGGGAGCGTGTTTTTTCACAGGTGGGACCGTAAGCCAGATTCTGTTTTTGATGGCCATCTATCTCGCCGGAGCGTTGCGCCGCGCTCCGACGGTCGCCCTTCGCGGGCGACTGCCCCCTACCCGCTCCTCGAAGGAGCCTATTTGGGGTTGCTCGGTGGTGGGGGTTACCACGTTCCACCCGCGCCGTCGCCGGCGCGACTCGTCTCTATGGCCCTTTTATAGCTACTACCGACCACGAGGGCCGGGTTCGCATCCGTCGACTTGCGTCGCCCAGCCTTGCGGCTGGCACCAACTTTCTGCCGGCAGAGCCGACAGCCGAGTCTGGACTTTCCTCTAGCGGCCCGCAGGCCGCCAGCGGCCATCCGTCCCACCTGTTCCGCGTTGCTCGCGCCCCGCGCTAGGGCGTATCGCACCTACAGTATACCATCGCGGTGCCTAGTTCACAACGGCCCCGCTCTGGTAGAATAGAAGGCGCCTAGCCAGGGAGGACCCGCAGGGTGAAAATCGCAGTCTTTACCGACAGCTACCACCCTTACGTCAGCGGCGTGGTGCGGTCCATCGACACGTTCGCCGCCCAGCTGCTGGCGCTGGGGCACGAAGTATACATTTTCGGCCCGCGCTACTATTACTCCGAGAAATTCCACGCGTCCGGCGGCGGATCCGACGGCGACGGGCCGGCCACGCGGGTTTTTCGCTATTGGTCGATCCCGGTGCCGATGTACCGCGGGTTCGCGGCGCCGGTGCCAATTTCGGTGCACGCCGAGCAGGTCATCCGCGAACTCGAGATTGACGTGCTGCACAGCCACACGCCCTTCGCGATGGGCACGCTGTGCGCCGTGCTGGCGCGACGGCTGCGCCGGCCGTTCGTCTTCACGCACCATACGATGTACCACGAATACGTGCATTACGTGCCCGGTGTACGGACGGCGCTGCGCGAGCTGATGCTGCGCTACGTAGGAGCATACTGCCGCCGCACGGATCTCGTCATCGCCCCCACGCCGCAAGTGCGCGACTTCATCGTTGAAGCGTACGGGCTGGACACTCGGCGCGTCAAGGCCATACCGACCGGTATCGAGCCGGACGAGTTCCGGCACGGCGACGGTGCGGGCGTGCGCCGGCGGCTCGGCATCCCCGCGGACGCGGCGGTACTCACGTTCGTCGGCCGCCTGGGCCGCGAGAAAAACGTGGAGTTCCTGCTGCGGGCGTTTAAGCTGGTCGCGGCGCGCCGGAGCGACGCGCACTTGGTGCTGGTGGGCGACGGGCCCATCCGCTCGCAGCTGGAGGAGCTGGCCGCGCAGGAGGGGCTGGCGGGCCGCGTGCACTTCACGGGTACGCTGGCGAAGCCCGACGTCATCGACGTGTACCACGCCGCGGACGTGTTCGTCATCGCCTCAACCACCGAAACGCAAGGCCTGGTCACCCTGGAAGCGATGGCGGCGGGGCTGCCGGTGGTGGGCGTCGACGCGCCGGGGACCCACGACTTGGTCGAGCACGGCGTGCAGGGGCTGCTGACGCCCGAAGCGGAGGATGCGTTCGCCGAGGCAATCGTGCGGGTGCTCGGCGACGCCCAGCTGCGGGCACGGTTTTCCCGGCAAGCGCTGGAGCGGGCCGAGCGCTTCAGCGCGCGCCACATGGCGCTGAAGCTGCTGGAGGCGTACGAAGAGCTGGTGAGGGCGCGCGCCGGCGTCGCCGGGGGAAGGAATCGGCTAGCGGCGATGGAATAAAGCATCCGGGGTGACGGGCATGCGGCGTCCGACGGCGGCGACTATCGTGTTCGGCGCACTGGTGCTGCTGGGTTTCGCCGTGCTGGCGACGGTGTTGCTGCCGGCCAGCGAGCCGGCGTGGAGCCCGGCGGGCGCGCAGCAGCTTTTTTATCACTACCTGAGCGAGTTTTTCTGATGCCGGCGGCGGCCGGTGGCCTGCAGAGGAGGCGAGGGCCGATGCCGACGCAGCGGGATCAAGTGGAAGAGCCGGCCATGCCGCAGACCGGCGACGGGCCGGTGCCTGCCTGGCTGACGGGGCTGGGGCTTGCGCTGCTCGCATGGGCGGTGTACTACGTGTACCTGGCGGTGCGTTGACACGAGCAGGCGGATTGTGCTAAGATGACGCCAAAATCGAGCGGCGGAAAGACGATGACAGGGAGCAGTACGGCGTCGACGGGTTTCCAGAGAGCCGCCGGTCGGTGGGAGGCGGTAACCTGAGCGCCGGAATCTCGCCCTCGAGTCGTCCCCCGAACAGGCCGTTCCGCCTGCAGCGGGCGGCCCCAGTAGGCGGGAACGGTTTCTCCCCGTTACAGGAGAAGCGGCGGATAGGCCGCGCCGAGGGGGCCGCGCATGCGGCCAAATAGAGTGGTACCGCGGAAGGCAGCGCCTTTCGTCTCTATGCGAGGCGAAAGGCGTTTTTCATTGGGGACGAAATTCTGACAACGTTGCGCGAGAGGTGGAGGGAATGGCGCAAACCGTGCCGCGAGCGAAAACGTACGATTTCGAGCAAGTGGAGCGCAAGTGGCAGCAGCGGTGGGAGGAGCAGCAGCTGTACCGGGTGGATGAAAAGTCGACCCGACCCAAGTTCTACTGCCTCGAGATGTTCCCGTATCCGTCGGGACGACTGCACATGGGCCACGTGCGCAACTACACCATCGGCGACGTCATCGCGCGCTTCAAGCGCATGCGGGGCTTCAACGTCCTGCACCCGATGGGCTGGGACGCGTTCGGCCTGCCGGCGGAAAACGCGGCCATCAAGCACAACATCCACCCGGCCAAGTGGACGTGGGACAACATCGACTACATGCGGGGCCAGCTGAAGCGGCTGGGCCTGAGCTACGACTGGAGCCGGGAAGTCGCCACGTGCCACCCGGATTACTACAAGTGGACGCAGTGGCTGTTCCTGCGCTTTTTCGAGCGAGGCCTGGCGTACCGCAAGCGAGCCCCGGTCAACTGGTGTCCCAGCTGCAACACGGTGCTGGCCAACGAACAAGTGGTCCAAGGCTTGTGCGAGCGCTGCGACTCGGTCGTCGAGACGCGCGAGCTGGAGCAGTGGTTTTTCCGCATCACCGACTACGCCGAGCGGCTGCTGCAAGACATCGACAAGCTGGAAGGCTGGCCGGAAAAGGTCAAGGTGATGCAGCGCAACTGGATCGGCAAGAGCGTCGGCGTGGAGATCCGCTTCCCGCTGGCTGACCGCGAGGGCGAGCTGACCGTCTTCACTACCCGGCCCGACACCATTTTCGGCGCCACGTACATGGTCATCGCGCCCGAGCATCCGCTGGCGGAAACGCTCATCGCCGATTCGCCGGACAAGGAGGCCATTCGGCGGTTCATCGACGAGGTCAAGCGGCAAGGGGAGATCGCCCGCACCAGCGAAGAGGGCGAAAAGCTGGGGGTCTTCACGGGATCGTACTGCATCAATCCCTTCACCGGCGAGCGCATCCCCATCTGGATCGGTAACTACGTGCTGGGCAGCTACGGCACGGGCGCGGTGATGGCGGTGCCCGCCCATGACCAGCGCGACCTGGAGTTTGCCCGCAAGTACGGCTTGCCGGTGCGCGTCGTCATCGCGCCTCCCGACGGCACTGCGCTGGATCCGGCGACGATGACCGAGGCCTACGTGGAGCCGGGTATTATGGTGAACTCGGGGCCGTTCAGCGGCCTGCCCAGCGAGGAAGGCTGGCAGCGCATCGCCGACGAGGTGGAGCGGCGCGGCATCGGCCGCCGCAAGGTGCAGTACCGGCTGCGCGACTGGCTCATTTCCCGCCAGCGCTACTGGGGTTGCCCGATCCCGATCATCTACTGCGACCATTGCGGCATCGTGCCGGTGCCCGACGACCAGCTGCCGGTGCTGCTGCCCGACGACGTGGAGTTTCACCCGACGGGCCGCTCGCCGCTGCTGGACCACGCCGGCTTCGTCAACACCACGTGCCCGCGCTGCAGCCGGCCGGCGCGCCGGGAGACGGACACCATCGACACGTTCGTCGACTCGTCGTGGTACTTCCTGCGGTTTGCGGATCCGCACGCGGCCGACGAGCCGTTCAACAAGGCGAAGGTCGACTATTGGATGCCGGTGGACCAGTACATCGGCGGCGTCGAGCACGCGATATTGCACCTGCTCTACGCCCGCTTCTTCCAGCTGGTTCTGGCGGACATGGGCTTGGTCAGCGAGGCGCATCCGTTCGCGAACTTGCTGACGCAGGGGATGGTGATCAAGGACGGCGCCAAGATGTCCAAGTCCAAGGGCAACGTGGTCGACCCCAACGACATCGTGGCCCGCTACGGCGCGGACACGGCCCGGCTGTTCATCTTGTTTACGGCGCCGCCCGAGCGTGACCTGGAATGGTCCGACGCGGGCGTCGAGGGTGCGTACCGGTTCATTAACCGGGTGTGGCGGCTAGTCAGCGAGCTGGCCGACGTGGCCCGCGGCGCGGACGACGGGCCGCAGGAACTGCGCGAGGCCGATCTGGAGCTGCGCCGCATGGTGCACAAGACGCTCCAGCGGGTCACCGTTGACGTCGAACAGCGGTTCCACTTCAACACGGCGGTCGCGGCGCTGATGGAGCTGGTCAACGCGTTCTACGCGTACAAGGACAGCGTGCGCCCGCTGAACCGGGCCGTGGTGGCGGAAGGCCTGGAGAAGCTGGTGCTCATGCTGGCGCCCTTTGCGCCGCACCTGGCCGAAGAGCTGTGGGAGATGCTGGGTCACGGCGAGAGCGTGCACCTGCAGGCGTGGCCTGCGTTCGACCCGGAGGTCGTCCGCAGCGACGAGGTGGAGTTGGCGGTCCAGATCAACGGCCGGGTGCGCGACCGCCTGGTCATCGCGCGGGACGCTTCCGAGGAGGAGGTGCGGCAGGCGGCGCTGGCCCTGGACAAGGTGAAGGCGGCCCTGGCCGGCGCCGAGATTGCCCGCGTCGTCGTGGTGCCCGGCCGGCTGGTCAACATCGTCGTCAAGCGCTGAGCGGGCGACGCTCCGCCGGGAGGACGACGACCCGGTAGGCACACAATCCGACGGGCACGGGCCCGTGCCGGCGGCCGCTGAGCGGCCGCCGGCTTGTTTTTTTTCCGCCGCTTATTCCCGCCTATTCCAGCGGCGTTTCCTGCCGCGCAGTACCGTCTGGGCCGCCGCGCATTACCGCGAAAAGAACGAAGGCCGCCGGTCGCCGGGCACGAATGGCTCCTTCGCCGAAGACCACCATGGGACGCTGAAGGAGGTTGCCGCCATGTTTTCGTGGTCTCGCGGGGAGATGTGGCTCGCCGTCGTCGTCAGCGCCTTGATCGTCGCGGGCGCCCTGGGGCACCTGTGGCTGACGCATGCTCGGCTGCAAGGCGCATCGGTCGTCGTTTACGCGTCCGAAGGGCCGGCCCAGGGCCCGGCGGCCGACGAGAGAGCGGAGGCCCGCCCGGACGAAGAGGCCGGCGGAGCCCCGGAAGGGCTCGCGAAGCAGCGCCTGGCCGCGCCGGGCGGCGCGGGCGGCACCACGGAGGCGGGCGGCGCCGCGGCTGCGCCCGGCGTGGCCGGGGGCACAGTGAGCGGAGCCGTCGATACGCGCATCAACATCAACACGGCTACCGTCGCTGAACTGCAGCGGCTGCCGGGCATCGGTCCGGCGCTGGCGGCCCGCATCGTGGCGTACCGGGAGGCGTGGGGACCGTTTCGGCGCATCGAGGACTTGTTGGAAGTGCCGGGCATCGGACAGCGCCGGTTTGAGCAAATCAAAGACCTGATCAAGGTCGAGTGAGCGTCATGCGGCGGGCGCGGCTCGTTGACCTGTGCGTCCTCTTCGCGGTGGGGGTGGCTGTGCAACACGCCGCGCCGCTGGCCGCGCGGCAGTGGCTGGCCTTGCTGGGCCTCGTAGCGGTCGCGGCCGCGTGGGCCGCCTGGCGCCCGGGAACGGTGCGGCGCGGCGCCGGCGTGCTCGCAGCGTTGCTGGTCGTCGGCTGGGGCGCCTGGTGGTGCGCGCGCTGGGAGGAGAAGCTGCAGGACGGGCTGGATCCGTTCATCGGCGACGGACCGGTGACGATCCTCGGCGTCGTCGTCAGCCACCCGGAGGCGGAGAGCGACCGAACCTACGTCGTGCTGGAAGTGCGCGAGATCCGGCGCGGCGACGAGGTCGCCTATCCCCGGGCCCGGGTCCAGGTGACGGTGGTGGACGCGCCGCCGGTGACCTATGGCGACGTGGTGTTGATGCGGGCTGAGCTGCGCCGGCCGGATCCGGCAGCTAACCCGGGAGGGTTCGACTACCGCGAGTGGCTGCGGCGGCAAGCCATCACGGCTACGGCGTTCGTGCGCTACGCGCGCCACTTCGAGGTGGTCGGATCCGACCCGCCGAATCCGCTGATGCAGGCCGCCAGCCGGCTGCGCACTGTCGTACAGGCGGGGCTGGCCGCAGTGTTGCCGCCCGAGGAGGCGGCGGTCGTCGCGGCCGTGGCGCTGGGCGACCGCCGGCCGCTGGCGGCAGACACGGAGGAAGCGTTTCGACGGTCCGGGCTCAGCCATCTCTTGGCCGTATCGGGACTGCACGTCAATTTCTTCGTGTTCGTCGGCTACGCGGTCTTGAAGGCGCTGCGAGTTCCCGCGCTGCCGCGGGCGTTGGCGGCGCTGGTTCTGGCGTGGCTGTACGTATTGGCCACCGGCGCCCGGCCGCCCGCCGTGCGGGCAGGCGTCATGGCCACGGCCGGCATCGCGGCCGACGCCCTGGGACGACGCCGCCACCCGCAGGCGGCGCTGGCCGCCGGCGCGCTGGTCTTGCTCTTGCACAATCCGCTCGTGTTGTTCGATGTCTCGTTTCAGCTTTCGATCGCCGCGACGGCGGCCATCGTCCTCCTCGCCCGGCCTTTGCGCCGCCGGATGCGCCGCTTGCCCGGCCCGGCGGCGTCGGCTCTGGCCGTGACGCTGGCGGCACAGATCGGGGTGACGCCCCTGTTAGCCTCCACGTTTTACCAGGTGTCTCTGGCCGGCATCGCGGGCAGCGCGTTGGCGGCGCCGCTGGCGTCGCTGCTGGTACCCGCCGGGCTGCTGGCCGGTTTGCTCGGATCTGTGGCTCCTTCCGTCGGCGCCTGGCTCGGCGCGGCCGTGCGCGTGCTGGCGGTGGGTCTGGCGGGCTTGGCTGAGTGGCTGGCGCGGGTGCCGTGGGCTATGGTTGATGTGTCACCGCCCCTGCCCGCACTCGTCGCCGGGTGGTGGCTGCTCTGGTGGGCCCGGCTACAGCAGGGCTTGTCGTCGGTCCGCCGCCGGCGCGTGACGCTCGCGGCCGCGGCCTTGCTGGCTGCGGGTTTGTGGGCGCCGCTCTTGGCGGAAGGCGCGGCGCAGCAGCTTGAAGTCATCGTGCTCGACGTAGGCCAGGGCGACGCGGTTTTCATTCGCACGCCCGACGGTGTCACGGCTCTCGTCGACGGCGGCGGGTGGGCGGGCGGCGCGGCGGCCGGCAATCCCGGCGACAGCGTCCTCCTGCCGTACTTGCGCTACGCCGGCGTGGGCGCGGTAGACGTGGTCGTCAACACCCATCCCCACGAGGACCACCTGCAGGGGCTCGTGCCCGTGCTGGCCCGCCGGCCCGTGGCGCTGGCCGTCGACGGCGGGCAGGACGTCCCAGGGCCCTCGTGGCCGGAGTACCGGCGGGTGGTGGAGGAGAAAGGCGTCATGCGCTGGGTGGCGCGGGCGGGCGACGTAATTCGCCTGGGCCGGCATGTGGTGCTGGAGGTGTTGCATCCGGCGGAGCCGCTGCGCGGGACGCGCTCGGACCTGAACAACAACTCCGTCGTCCTGCGGGTGAAATACGGCGAGACGGCCGCGCTTCTTACCGGCGACATCGAGAGCGAGGCACAGCTGGAGCTCTTGCAACGGGGGACGGACCTCCGGGCCCAAGTGGTGAAAGTGCCGCACCACGGCAGCCGCTGGGCGTTCGTCGGCGCTTTCTACGAGGCGGTGGGAGCGGAGATCGCGGTCATCCCCGTCGGAACCAACACGTACGGCCACCCGGCGCCGGAGGTGGTTGAGGCGCTGGCCCGCATGGGCATGCGTGTCTACCGGACCGACCAGCACGGGGCGGTCCTGCTGTCCAGCGACGGCACGCGCTGGACGGTGCGGACGATGCTGGCGCCGTAGCGGCGCCGCCGGCGGCTTGCCGCTGCCGGGCAGGAACGTTTCGAGGCTGCGGGGAAATCGTGAGGGGGAGCCGATGACCGATGGCGGCAACGCTGGCAGACTTCGAACGACATCTGGCCGGCCGTGCGCCGGAAGGATTGTTTCTCTTGCTGGGAGACGACGTCTGGGCGCGCGAGGAGGCGCTGCGCCGCATCGAGGCCGCACTGCGCGAGCTCGACCCGGCGCTGGACCGGACGGTGGTCTATGGAGATGAGGCCAACCCGGACGAGCTGGCGGTGTCGCTCGGAACCGGGTCGCTGTTCGGGAGCCGCCGGCTCGTCATCGTGCGGCGCTGCGAAGCGCTGCCCGCGGCGGCGTACGAGCGGCTGCTGCCGCTGCTCCTGCGGCTGCCGGCCAGCGTGTGCGCCGTGCTGGCGGGGACGGCCTTGGACGGGCGGATGAAGGCCGCCAAAGCGTTGCTGGAGGCCGCCAGCGCGTGGGAGTTCGCCCTGCCCGGGGCGGCGGACATGCCGCGCTGGGTGGCGGAACGAGCCGCGGCATTGGGCGTGCGGCTCGCGGGCTCGGCCGGGCAGACGCTTCTCGACATGGTCGGAACCGACCCGATGACGCTGCAGACGGAGCTGGAAAAGCTGGCGCTGTATGCGGACGGGAGGACCGTGACGCCCGAGACGGTCCGGGAGGTGGCCAGCATCGCCATTCCTCACGCCGCCGAGGGCGCCATCTTTCAGCTGGTAGAAGCGGTCGCCGAGGGCAGGCCCGCGGCAGCCCTGTCGGTGCTGCACGACTTGCTTTCCGTCGGAGAAGCGCCGCTCGTGATCTTGTCGCTCATCGGCCGGCAGTACCGGCTCATCCTCGCGGCCTGCGGCTTGCCGGCGGGCACGCCGCGGGCGGTGGCCGCGCGGGAGTTGGGCATTCCCCCCGCACCGGCCCAGCGCGTGCTGGCCCAAGCGCGGGCCATCGGCGTGCAGGGCGCGGTGCGGGGGCTGCGGCGTGTGTTGCAGGCCGATATGGCAATAAAAAAGGGCCTTGAACCCCGTCTCGTACTCGAAACGCTGGTCGTGGCCCTCTCGGTCGTTGACCGGCGTCAGCCGACGAACGTCAGCCGTTGACCGCCTTCATCAAAGCGTTGAACTTGGCAGCGAGCCTCGACTTGCGGCGGGAGGCCGCGTTGCGGTGAATGACCCCTTTCGCCGCGGCGCGATCGATCTCGCTGGTCGCCTTCCGCAGCAGCTCGGCCGACAAGGCCAAATCCCCCTGCGCCAAAGCCGCTTCGTACTTGCGAATGAACGTCTTCATCCGCGACTTGATCATGCGGTTGCGCAGCGTACGCCGAGCGATGACGCGCATGCGCTTGGCGGCGGAGCGAGTATTGGGCATCCGGCAGACCTCCCTCCTGATCGAAATGACCGCAAGTATCTTACCACAACCTGCGTGCAAAGGGTATAGGTGTCTTTCGGCTGAGGCACACTGGCCGCGGGAGGTGGGGTCGTGACGCTTGAGGCCCTGCAGGACGAGTGGGTGCGTAAGTACGGGCCGCGCACGGACTTGGCGCTGGAAGCCCGGGAAGTCGTCATTCAGCGCGAAGGCCCGCCGGAAATTCCCGGGGTCGCGGTGGAAACCGAACGGACCGACGTGGGGCTCATCTCGCGCGTCGTCATCGCCACCGAGGAAGGCGGCCGCGCCATGGGGAAGCTGCCCGGCCGCTACTCGACTATCGACGCGCCGGCCTTGCGCAGCCGCGATGCGGAGCAACTGGAGAAGGTAGCCGCGCTCATCGCGCGCGAAATCCGCGCGTTTCTCGCCGAACTGCGCGTGCCCCCGCAAGCCGACGCCATCGTCATCGGGCTCGGGAACTGGAACTCCACGCCCGACGCGCTGGGTCCCCGCACGGTTCATCACCTGACCGTTACGCGCCACTTCTTTTACATGGCGCCGCCGGCTGGCCGCGCCGGCATGCGGCCGGTGGCCGGGCTGTCGCCCGGCGTGCTGGGCATTACGGGGCTGGAGACGGCGGAAATCGTGCAGGGCCTCGTGCGCCAAATTCAACCTGGACTTGTGGTGTGTGTCGACGCCTTGGCCGCCCGCAGCACCGAGCGCCTGCTGACGACGGTACAGATTTCCGATGCCGGCATTCAGCCGGGTTCGGGCGTCGGCAACAAGCGCTACGGCATCACTCGCGCCACACTGGGCGTACCCGTGCTGGCCATCGGGGTGCCGACGGTGGTGCACGCGACGACGGTGGTCAGCGACGGTCTGGAACGGCTGGCCGCGGGCGGCGCGTTTCCGCGGCCTGCGCCGCTCCCGGGAGCAGGGGCGTTCGGCGCGGGTTTCGCGCCGCCGGGATCCACGATTCCGCCTCCCGTCAAGCGCGAAGTGCTGGAGCAGGTGCTGCAGCCCTTTATGGGCGACCTCATCATGACGCCGAAAGAAATCGACGTGCTGGTCGAAGATGCCGCCGAGACGCTGGCCGAGGGGCTGGACAACGGACTGCACGAAGAGCTGGACTTGAACCGCCTCATCCTCTCAGCCGTCGGCGCGCGGTGAGGGCGCCGCGCCGGCCGGCGGAGGGCTTCCGGACGGCTGCCGGAGGCGCTCCAGGAGGGAGCGCAGCGAGGCGGCGAATTGTTCCGGGCTGGCGCCGCCGTTCGCAAACGTTTGCCAGAGAGGCTGGAGCGCGGCGCGCAGATTCGCCGCCTCATCCGCCGGCGGCCAGGCGACGGCCGCCGCTCGGGACGCTTCGGAGAGGATGCGCCGGGTCGTGTCGTTCCACGGCGACCGCTGGTGCCAGACTTCCCAGCTCGCTTCGCTGGCCGGCAGCAGCCCGACGGCTTCGACGAGCCACGCTTCGCTTTTCGCCGCCAGAAAGCGGGCCAGCTCCACCGCGGCCCGCGTGTGGTCGTCTCCCAAATACGCGGACCGGCGGAATACCAGGTAGGCGCTGGGTGTCACCGTGAGAGTGGGCGTCAGGCCGGGCGGCGCGGGCGGCGGCACCGCCACGTAGTGGTCGGGGCGGCGCCGGAGCGCGCTTTGCGCGCTATACGGATTGACCGGCGCAACGACTTGCACGTCGCCTGCCGCCAAGGCGACGAAGCGGCTCCGGCTCAGCGCAGAGGCGTCGCGCCCGCCGGCTTGCGAGGACAAAAGGCGCTGTACGAAGTCCGCCGCTCGAGCCGCGTCGGCCTCGGTCCACGGCACGGCGGCGTCCGCCGCGGCGCCTGGGACAAACGCGTGCAGCAGCTGCAGGAAGACGTCCGCGTCGCTTGCGTCCAGCGCGACGGTGATGGCGGCGGGCGACGCGCCGGTCGCGGCCAGGACGGCGTCGTAGCGCCACTCGCGCAGCCAGGCGGCGCCGTCGCCGGCTTCCAGGAACCCGGCTTGCACGAGGGCGTCCCGCTGCGCGAGCCATCCCTCCCACCACAGACCTCTAGGCCAGCCCCACAATGCGCCGCCGGCGGTCAAGCCCGCTTCCGCCGCTGCCAGGAAAACCGGCGCTTGTTCGTCCTCCGGGGTCCGGTAGGGGGACGCCGGCACTTGCCAGGGAAGCGGCCACGCCCACGCCGCCTTGGCGGCGCCGTAAACGTCGGGTGGATGGCCCGCGGCCAGCGCCGCGGCCAGCCGCCCCGGCGCGGTTGCGGGATCCAGCCATTCGACCTCGACGCGCACGTTGGGGTATCGCTCGACGAACTCGACCAGCGCGTCCTGAACAAACTGCTGGTACGGCTGCGGCGCCCACGGCGCCGGCACGGTCTCCTCCCACAAGACGAGGGTGTACTCCCGGTCGGCCCGGACGGCGGCGCGGGGGTTGATCCGAACCCCTTCCACCTCGAAACGGTGGAACAGGCCGCTGTGCCACGCGCCCAACACCGCCGCGGCGGCCGCCGCCACAGCGACCAGCACCGCCGCACGCTTAACGGAGGCCATGCACCGACCTCCCTTCGCCGCGTACACTATACGTCATACGTCGTGCGGAGACCGCCTATGCCGGCGGCGTCATAGCCGGACGCGCCAGTCCCATATATTGCAGGGGGACAGAGAGGAGGACCCGGGTGCGCCGACTCCGCCAGCGCCTGTTGCGCATCCGCATCGCTTGGGCTCGGGCCGTGGCGCGGGTGCCGCGGCCGCACCGGCGCGCCCTGCGCCACGTTTTGCTGCTGGGGCTCGGGATCGCCGCGGCCGCCGCCATGGCCACCGCCGGCCCCCCGGCGGAAGAGATCCGTCACCGTTTCTCCCTGCGCCCGCTGCTGCTGGCGGCGCAGGATGCGGTTGCGCGGCTGCCGGGGGTGGACGAGCCGGAGGGCGACGAGCGGCTGGCCGCCGCGGCGCTGCGCATGGCCATGCCGGTCGCGTTTCTCGAAGGTCAGAAGGAGCCGCGGCCCGCGCTCTGGGCCGGCTGGGCACGGCGCGTCATCCGAGCGCTGACCGGGATCGACCCGAGCGATCCCGCCTCGTGGCTGGCCGGCGGGTTGCCCGGGTTCAACGCTCACATCGCCGGCGAGGCAGGCGCCGCGCTGCCCGCCTCCGCGCGCACCCTGGACCGTCCGGGCGGGCCGTCTTCTTCGGCGGCTCAGCCTGCGCCGCCGGCTGTTGCGCCCGCCCCGGCGCCTGCCGCTCTTGGCGAGGCGGCGCCCCTGCCGAGGGCACCGGTGGGGACGGCTTCCCGACCGCAGCCCGCACCGACCGAGCCGGTCCAGCCGCCCGTGACTTCGACGGCGGTCTTGCCGCCTGCACCGCCGGCGCCCGAGCCGCCCGTTCCCGCGTCACCCTTGGACCGCTTGCGGTCCGCGGGCTGGGGCGACCAGTGCCTGGTGCTCATTTACCACACGCACACGTCGGAAATGTACCGAACCGACGCGTTCGCCCCGGCCAGCCCGGACCAGTACCACCGCTTCAACACGGTGGACACGGGCATCGTCCAAGTGGGCCGCGCCTTGGCGGCGCGGCTGCAGGAGCTGGGCGTGCCGGCATGCCACGACACGACGATCCACGACTGGCCCTCGCACCCGCGGGCGTACATCGAAGCTCGCGCGACGCTGCAGCGGCTGCTGGCGGCCAATCCTGGCGTCGAAATCGTCCTCGACGTGCACCGCGACGCGCCCGCAGGGCTCATCGCCACCGTGGGTGGCCGGCGCGCCGCGCAAATCGCGTTCGTCGTCGGCACGCATCCGGGCATGCAGCCCAACTGGCGAGAAAACGCGGCCTTCGCCGCCGACTTGGCCCAACGCATCGAGGCGCGCTATCCTGGGCTCTTCCGGCGCATCATCGAGCGGCCCGACGCGCGGCTGAACCAAGACTTGCACCCGCGCGCCGTCCTCGTCGAAGTCGGGTCTTACGATACGCACGTGGAGGAAGCCGTCCTCAGCGCGGAAATCTTGGCGGAGGTCGTGGCTGACATGCTTTACTTCATGCGCTTCGGCCGTTCCGCCTTCGAGTGAGGAACGCCAGCCGGCGCTGCAGCAGCGACCAGACCATGCGCAGCTCTTCCATCCGCAGCGCGGCCGCCGCCAGCGCATACACCGCCACGCCTGCGGCGATGCCGGCGCCCGTTTCCGCCAGCCGCCCCGCCAGCGTGGCCACGTCGACGCGCGCCCCGACCGCCTTCGCCGCCCCGGCGGCCGCCGGCATCATGACCAGCGCCGCCGCCGCGGCGCGCGCCAGCGTCCCCAGCAGCTTGCTCCCGTCCAGCCGCCCTCCCAACTTCCGCCGCAGCAGCAACAGCTGCGTCGTCATCTGCACGACCGACGCCAGCGAGTGGGCCAGCGCCAAGCCGCCGTGGGCCAGTGAAGTCCAGCGCAGCAGCGCGGCCGCCGTCAGCGTGTTGGTCGCCACCGTCAGCGCACCGATCTTCACCGGCGTCACGGTGTCTTGCAGCGAGTAGAAGGCTCGGGTCAACAGCTGCACGCACGAGACGGCGAAGACGCCAAGCGAGAAGAAGACGAGCGCGTACGCCGTCATCGCCGTGTCGTCCGGGCCGAATTCGCCCACCTCGAACAGCAGGCGCACGATGGGCTCCCGCAGCGCGATGAGGCCTGCCGCCGACGGCACCGTGATGAACAGCACGGCGCGCAGGCCGCTGGAGAGCGTGGCGCGAAACTGCTGCACGTCGCCCAGCGCGGCCTGCCGCGCCAAGACGGGGAAAGTCACCATGGACATGCCCATCCCAAACACGCCCAGCGGCAACTGTACTAGCCGGTTGGCGAGGTTGAGGGCCGTGATGCTGCCCGCGTCCAGGGTGGACGCCAGCGCGGTCAAAATGATGGTGTTGAGCTGGACGATGGAAAGGCCCAGAATCGTGGGCCCCATGAGCCGCAGCACTTTGTGCAGGCCAGGATGCTTGAGGTCGAGGCTCCATGGAAATCGCCGGACTTTGCCGGCGACGAAGGGAACTTGCATGAGAAAGTTGATGACGGCGCCCGCGACCGTGCCGAGGGCCATGCCCATAATGCCCATACGGGGCCCGAGGATGTACGCTCCCAGGGTGATGGAGACGTTGTACATGATGGGGCCCAAAAGCGGCGCCACGAAGCTCTGGTACGAGTTGTGCACGCCCATGCAGACGCCCGCCAGCGCCGTAAACAGCACGGCCGGGAACATGACGCGCATTAAAACCACCAAGAAAGCCAGCTGCGCGTCGTCGAAGCCCGGCGCAACCAGCGGCGCCAGCCAGGGCGACGCCGCGACGCCCAGCACCGTCAGCGTCAGCAGCGCGGCGGTGACGAGGCTGATGAACGCGGAGGCCATGCGCCAGGCCTCCTTCTCCTGCCCGCGCGCCAGCTGCTCGCTGAAGACTGGGATGAAAGCCGAACTGATGGCTCCGCCGACGAGAAGAAAGTACATCAAATCAGGAATGTTGAAGGCGGCGCGAAAGGCGTCGGTTTCCCACGTGAGGCCGAACACTTCCGCGATGGCCCGCTCGCGGATAAACCCGAGGAGCCGCGAGATCAAAATGAGCAGCATGACGCTGCCGGCGTTTCTGGCGATGGCGCGTCCCTGGCTGTTGCTCATGCCGTTTCCTCCTGCCGCATCCGGCCACAGGAATTCGCCCCGGCGCGAGGCGTGTCCTGGTGCGAAAACGCGCCGGAGCGAACGCGTTCCGAGGTGCCGCCGGTCTGCTATAATGAGGCCATGCAACAGGATCGTATACGCAACTTCTGCATCATCGCGCATATAGACCACGGCAAGTCGACGCTGGCTGATCGCCTCCTGGAGCGGACGGGCCGCCTGTCCGAGCGGGAAATGCGAGATCAGGTCCTCGACACCCTGGAGCTGGAGCGGGAGCGGGGGATCACCATCAAGCTCCAGGCGGTCCGCCTCAACTACCGGGCCCGGGACGGGCAGGAGTACATTCTGAACCTCATCGACACCCCGGGCCACGTGGACTTCTCGTACGAAGTGTCCCGCAGCCTGGCGGCCTGCGAGGGCGCGTTGCTGGTGGTGGACGCGTCGCAGGGCGTGGAAGCCCAGACGCTGGCCAACTGCTACCTGGCGCTGGAGCACGACCTGGAGATCATCCCGGTCATCAATAAGATTGATTTGCCCAACGCGGACCCCGAGCGCGTCCTGGCCGAGATTCGCGACGTGCTGGGCTTCGATCCGTCTACGGCCATCCTCGCCAGCGCCAAGACGGGCCAGGGCGTCGACGAGATCCTCGAAGCCATCGTGCAGCGGGTGCCGCCGCCCAAAGGCGATCCCCGCGCGCCGCTGCGGGCGCTCATCTTCGACTCCAACTTCGATCCATACCGGGGCGTCGTCGCCTACGTGCGGGTCTTCGACGGGGAGCTGCGGCGCGGCCAAAAGATCCGCATGATGAGCACGGGAAACGAGTACGAAGTTACGGAGCTGGGCGTTTTCCTGCCGCGCATGGCGCCCGTCGAGCGCCTGGGCCCGGGCGAAGTGGGCTGCGTGCTGGCCAACATCAAGAACGTCGCGGAGACGCGAGTAGGCGACACCATCACCGACGCCGAGCGCCCAGCCGCCGAGCCGCTGCCGGGGTACAAGCCGGTCGTGCCCATGGTGTACTGCGGCTTGTATCCCGTAGACAACGAGGACTTCGAGGCGCTGCGGGACGCGCTGGAGAAGCTGCGCCTCAACGACGCGGCGTTCTGGTTCGAGCCGGACACGTCCGCGGCGCTGGGCTTCGGTTTTCGCTGCGGCTTCCTCGGGCTGCTCCACATGGAGATCATTCAGGAGCGGCTGGAGCGGGAGTTCGGCCTCAACCTCATCGCGACGGCGCCGAGCGTCGTGTACCGGGTCGTGCTGACCAACGGAGACGTCAAGGAGGTGAACAATCCGGCCAACTTCCCGCCGCCGCAAAAGATCGACCACATCGAAGAGCCGTACGTGCGGGCGTCCATCTTGACGCCGTCGGAGTACATCGGTCCGCTCATGGAGCTGTGCCAGGAGCGGCGCGGGACGCTGGTCAGCATGGAATACTTGTCGCCCGAGCGGGCGCAGCTGGTGTACGAGCTGCCGCTGGCCGAGATCTTGCTGGATTTCTACGATCGGCTCAAGACGCGCTCGCGCGGCTACGCTTCGCTGGATTACGAGCACATCGGCTACCGCCCGGGCGACTTGGTGAAGCTGGACATTTGGCTGTGCGGGGAGCCCGTCGATGCGCTATCGTGCATTGTGCACCGCGACAAGGCGTACGAGCGCGGGCGCCAGCTGACGGAGAAACTGAAGGAAGTCATCCCGCGTCAGCTGTTCGAGGTGCCCATCCAGGCCGCCATCGGCAGCAAGGTCATCGCCCGCGAGACGGTGCGGGCGCTGCGGAAGGACGTCTTGGCCAAATGCTACGGCGGCGACGTGACGCGCAAGCGCAAGCTGCTGGAGAAGCAAAAGGAAGGCAAGAAGCGCATGAAGCAGCTGGGCCGGGTGGAGGTGCCGCAGGAGGCGTTTCTGGCCGTCCTGCGCATCGATTGACGGCGCCCGCCCGGACGCCTTGGCGGCCCCCGCGCGGGCTGTACGTTCACGTCCCGTTCTGCGAAAAGATTTGCCACTACTGCGACTTCAACCGCTACTTGCTGCGGGAAGGCGGGGTCGAGGAATACCTGGCCGCGCTGGAGGGCGAGATTCGGCTGTACGCCGCCGGGGCCGCCCGGGACGTGGTGTTCGACACGGTCTATATCGGCGGCGGCACGCCCACGTCGCTGACGGCCGCGCAGCTGGAGCGGCTCCTCTCCGCCGTCTTCGGCGGCTTGCGCGTGCGGCCCGGCGCGGAGGTGACCGTCGAGGCCAACCCCGGCACGCTGACCGGCAAGAAACTGGCCGCGTTGCGGAGCGGCGGCGTGAACCGACTCAGCCTGGGCGTCCAGAGCCTGAACGATGAGCTGCTGCGGCGCCTCGGCCGCATCCACACGGCCCGCCAGGCCCGGGAGAGCTACGAGCGGGCCCGCGCTTGGTTCGACAACGTCAGCGTCGACCTGATCTACGGGCTGCCCGGTCAAGACGAAGAAGACTGGCGGGCGACGCTCACGGAGATCGTGCGCTGGCGGCCGGAGCATGTGTCGTGTTACGGCCTCATCATCGAGGAAGGCACGCTGTTCGGCGAGCTGCACGCGCGCGGGCTGCTGGAGCTGCCCGGCGAAGAGCGGGAGCTCGCGATGTACCGCTTCGCCATCGAGTTTCTGGGCGAGCACGGCTACGAGCACTACGAGATTTCCAACTGGGCCTTGCCCGGCCGCCGTTCGCGGCACAACTGCATCTATTGGCTCAACGGCGAGTGGCTCGGCCTCGGCCCGGGAGCGCATTCTCAATGGAACGGGCTGCGTTTCGCGAACGTGCGGCGCGTGGACGAGTACGCGCGCCTCGTGGCCGAAGGCAGGCCGCCGCTGGCCTGGGAAGAGCCCGTCGGCGAGTGGACGGCCCTGGAAGACACCGTCATCCTCGGCTTGCGGCTGCGGGAGGGCGTGGACGACGCAGCGTTCTCACAGCGGTTCGGCGCGTCCATCGCCGAGGTGTTCCCCGACGAGGTGCGGCGCGTCGTGGAACTGGGCCTCGCGGAGTGGGACGGGCGGCGGCTGCGGCTGACGGAACAGGGGTTGTTTGTGTCCAATCAGGTGTTCCAGGAGTTCATCCATGTCTAACGTCCCTTCCGGAGCGCCTTTGCGGGCCTCCGGCGGCATTGACACCTTCGCGCGCTGGTGCTATGTTGTAGTTGGCGACGTTAGCACTCGACCTCGGTGAGTGCTAAGGAGGTGGGCTCCTGTGCTGGACGAGCGCAAGCGACGAGTGTTGCGGGCGTTGACCGACGATTACATCGAGACGGCGGAACCGGTCGGTTCGCGTCACCTCGTGCGCAAGTTCCAGCTGGGAGTCAGCCCCGCCACGGTTCGCAACGAAATGGCGGACCTGGAGGAAGCAGGGTACTTGCACCAGCCCCATACGTCGTCCGGGCGGATCCCGTCTGACAAAGGCTACCGGTACTACGTGGACGAGCTGATGGATCGCTGGGAGCCCGGCGAGAGCGAGCGGGCCGAGGTGATGCGCCGCGTCCGGGCCGCCCGGAGAGCCGTGGAGGAAGTCATTCACGAGGCGGCGCGGCTGCTGGCCGAGACGACCAACTACGCGTCGCTGGTGGCGGCGCCGCGGATGGCGGCCAGCTTGTTCCGGCACATCGAGCTGGTGCCGCTGGACCCGAACCATGTCCTGGCGGTGGTCGTGTCGGACCCCGGCTTCGTGCAGCACCGCATCGTGGAGCTCAATCGTCCCGTGGAACCGGAAGCGTGCAGCCGCATGGCGGACGCGCTGAACCGGGTGCTGTTCGGGGTTCGCATCGGCGACATCGGGCGCGACATGCTGGGCGTTATTAAAGAAAGCGTCAACGCGCCGGCTTTGTACGACGCGGTGGCCGATCTGTTGACGGACCACCTGGCGCAGGAGGCGCCCGAGCGCGTGTACTTGGAAGGGACGCTGAATATCCTGAACCAGCCCGAGTTCCGGAACATCGAGCGCGCCCGGTCGCTCTTGGCGCTGCTGGAGACGCGCGACGCGCTGGAGCAGGTGCTCTCCGTCGGCGCCCGCTCGGGCGGGACGACCGTCATTATCGGGCACGAAAACCCGGTGGCGGAGATGCACGACTGCAGCGTGGTCGTGTCGGCGTACACGCTGGGCGGCGAAGTGGTGGGCGCCATCGGCGTGCTGGGACCGACGCGGATGGAATACTCCAAAGCCGTGGGCATGGTGCAGTACGTGGCGGAACACTTGAGCGAGACGCTGTGGGCCATGGTGCGGCGCGCCTGACGGGCCGCAGGGCCTGCGGGCGGCCGCGGCGTTTCATAGACTTCCCATGACGCTTCCACTATAATGAAGCAGTACCCTTGTTGGCCTTGGGGCGACGAGGGACTTTTATTGTTCAGGGATGTGGATGACAGTGGCAGGCGGCGACGCAACCGAGCGCGAGGAAGTGGCGCGGCAACAGGCTGAAAGTGGCGGAGCACAGGCCGAAGTGGGCGGGGAACAGGTCCAGGCCGGCCGGGAAGAGCCTGAAGCTGGCAGGGAACCGGCTGACCTCGGCGGGGCGGAGGAGGCCGCCGGGGCGGGCGACGCCTCGGCCGCCGGGCGCGGCGACGAGCCGAGCGCGGCCGGCAGCGAGGTCCCAGCCGGCGCCGAGCCCGCTGAAGCCGACGAAACCGCGGCGCTGCGCCGGCGGGTGGAGGAGCTGGAGGCGCTCAATCGCGAGCTTAACGACCAGTTCTTGCGGCTGGCGGCCGACTTCGACAATTTCCGCCGGCGCGTGAGGCAGAACGAAGAGGCGGTGCGGGCCGCGGCGGCCGAAGCGCTCATGAAGGATCTGTTGCCGATCCTTGATCATCTGGAAATGGCCGTCGCCGCGGCGGGTGACTTGCTCGAGACCCCGTTCGGCCAAGGCGTGAGCCTCATTCGCCAGCAGCTGCTGGACGTGCTGGCCCGCCACGGCCTGGAGCCGCTAGCCGCGCAAGGCAAGCCCTTTGACCCGCAGACGATGGAAGCGGTCGCGGTGGATGCGGCGACCGACAACGTGCCCGCGGGGCACGTCAGCGCAGAGTTGCGCCGCGGGTACAAACTGAACGGCAAGCTGTTGCGTCCGAGCCTGGTGAAAGTGGCGCAGAGCTCGTGACACGGTTGTTCGCGAGCTCGTCGCGTTGATTCGGTGTCGGGAAAGGAGGCGCGACCATGGGCAAGGTTATCGGCATTGACTTGGGAACGACTAACTCGGTCGTAGCGGTGGTGGAGGGCGGCGAGCCTATCGTCATTCCGAACGCGGAAGGCAGCCGCACGACCCCGTCGGCCGTCGCTTTCACGACGGATGGGCAGCTCCTGGTGGGCGCCGCCGCCAAGCGGCAGGCGGTGCTCAATCCGGAGCGCACGGTTCTGTCCATCAAGCGCCACATGGGCACCGACTACAAGGTGACCATCGGCGATAAGCAGTACACGCCGCAGCAAATCTCGGCCTTCATCTTGCAGAAGCTGAAGGCCGACGCGGAAGCTTATCTGGGCACCAAGATCACGCAAGCGGTCATCACCGTGCCCGCGTACTTCACCGACGCGCAGCGGCAGGCGACGAAAGACGCGGGCACCATCGCCGGCCTTGAAGTGCTGCGCATCATCAACGAGCCGACGGCCGCGTCGCTGGCCTACGGCCTCGACAAAGAGGACAACCAGACGATTCTCGTCTTTGACCTCGGCGGCGGCACCTTCGACGTGTCGATCCTGGAGATCGGCGACGGCGTCTTCGAGGTCAAGGCTACCAGCGGCAACAACCGGCTGGGCGGCGACGACTTTGACCAGCGCATCATCGACTGGCTCGTGCAGCAGTTCAAGGCGGAGCACGGCATCGACTTGTCCAAGGACCGGCAGGCGATGCAGCGGCTCAAGGAAGCGGCGGAGAAGGCCAAGATCGAACTGTCCAGCGTGCTGAGCACCAACATCAGCCTGCCGTTCATCACCATGGGCCCGTCGGGACCGCTGCACATCGACGTGACGCTGACCCGGGCCAAGTTCGAGGAGATGACGCGGGACCTGGTGGAGGCGACGCTGGAGCCGACGCGGCAGGCGCTGCGGGACGCGGGCCTCAAGCCCAGCGACATCGACAAGGTGATCCTCGTCGGCGGCTCGACGCGCATCCCGGCCGTGCAGCGCGCCATCCAGGAGCTGATCGGCAAGGAGCCGTACAAGGGCATCAACCCCGACGAGTGCGTGGCCATGGGCGCCGCCATCCAGGCCGCCGTCCTGGCGGGCGAGATGAAGAGCGTCGTGCTGCTTGACGTGACGCCCCTGTCGCTGGGCATCGAGACGCTGGGCGGTGTGTTTACGAAGATCATCGAGCGCAACACGACGATTCCGACGTCGGCCAAGCAAATCTTTACGACGGCGGCCGACAACCAGACCAGCGTCGAGATTCACGTCCTGCAGGGCGAGCGGGCCATGGCGGCCGACAACGTCACGCTGGGCCGCTTCATCCTGGACGGCATCCCGCCGGCGCCGCGCGGCGTGCCGAAGATTGAAGTTACCTTCGACATCGACGCGAACGGCATCGTGAAGGTGTCGGCGAAAGACTTGGCCACGGGGCGCGCGCAGCAGGTGACGCTGCGGTCGTCCACCGCCTTGTCGAAGGACGACATCGAGCGGATGATCAAGGAGGCCGAGCAGTTCGCGGAGCAGGACAAGAAGCGCCGCGAGCTCGCGGAGCTGCGCAATCAGGCCGACAGCCTGATCTACTCCGCGGAGCGCACGCTGAAAGATCTGGGCGACAAGGTCAGCGAGGCGGACCGCAAGGCCATCGAAGAAGCCAAGCAGCGCCTGTCCGAAGCGGTCAAGGGTGACGACGCGCAGGCCATCAAGGACGCGCTGGACAAGATGAGCAAAGCCGTGTTCGACGTGACGACGCGCGTGTACCAGACGGTGGGGCCGCAACCCGGGGCGGACGGCGCCGCCGGCGCGCAAAGCGGCGACGGCAAGACCGTCGAAGGCGAGTACCGGTTCTCCGACGGAAAGCGGGAAGCGTAGGCTTCCCGCTTTACGCTCCGGTCCGCGGGCCGGGGCGCGGACCGGGATCGAGGCGGTGTAATCGTTGGCGGCGAAGCGTGACTATTACGAGATTTTGGGCGTAAGCCGGGACGCCAGCCAGGAAGAGATCAAGAAGGCGTACCGGCGGCTCGCGCGCCAATACCACCCGGACGTCAACAAAGACGATCCGCAGGCCGAAGAGAAATTCAAGGAGATCAACGAGGCCTACCGTGTCCTCAGCGATCCGGAGGCGCGGGCTCGTTACGATCGCTTCGGCCATGCGGCCTTCGACGGGCAGCCGGGAGCCGGCGGCTTTGGCGGTTTCGAAGGTTTCGACCCGGCGGGCGGCTTCGAAGGCTTCGGCGACCTGTTCGACGACCTCTTCGAGATGTTCACCGGCGGCGCGGCGCGCCCGCGCGCCCGGGGTCCCGTGCGCGGCCGGGACATCGAGATGGAGATCGTCGTGGACTTCGAGGAAGCGGTTTTCGGCGCGGAGAAAACGTACGAAGTGTCCCGGATCGAGCGGTGCGCGCGCTGCAACGGCGACGGCGCAGAGCCGGGCGCGCCCATCCGCACGTGCCCCGAGTGCAACGGCACAGGCCAGGTGCGCCACGTTCGCCAGACGCCTTTCGGCCACTTTATCACGGCCACGACGTGTCCTCGCTGCCGCGGCGAGGGGAGATTCCCCGAGACGCCGTGCTCGCGCTGCGGCGGCGCGGGCGTGGCGCAGGAGCGGCGGCGCGTCACGGTGCGCATTCCGGCCGGCATCGACAGCGGCTACCGCATTCGCTTACGGGGAGAAGGCGAGGCGGGCCTGCGCGGCGGGCCGCCCGGCGACTTGTACTTCCTCGTGCGGGTGCGGCCGCACAAGCTGTTCCGGCGCGACGGCGCAGACATCATCCTCGAGCAGCCCATTCCGTTCTGGCAGGCGGCGCTGGGCGGCGAGATCGAAGTGCCGACGCTGGAAGGCACGCATAAGCTGCACATTCCCGAAGGTACGCAGCATGGCGCCGAGTTTCGCCTGCGGGGCTTGGGCGTGCCGCGCATGGGCGGCTACGGGCGCGGCGACCAGGTCGTGCGCGTGAAGATCGAGATTCCTCGCAAGCTGACGCCGGAACAAAAGGAACTGCTGCGGAAATTTGCGGAGATCGGAGGAAGCGAGGCGACGTCGGGCGCGAGCCGGTTCTTCAAGCGGGTGCGCGACACGCTGTCCGGCGGCCGCCAAGCGCAGTAACGGATGCAGTGGACGCAAGTGGATGTGCACACGTCGCCCGAAGCGGAGGAAGCAGTCAGCCAAATCCTGCTCGATGCCGGCGCGCACGGCGTCGTCATCCGGAGCGGGCCGGCGGGGCCGGTGGTCAGCGCCTACTGGTCGGATCCGGCGCCGGACTTGGCGGAGCACATCGCGGCACGGGTGCGGGCGCTGGCCGACGCGGGCCTGGATCCGGGGCCGGCGCGGGTGGAGACGGCGCTGGTGGCCGACGAAGACTGGGCGCAGAGCTGGAAGAAGTATTATCATCCGCTGCGCATCGGCCGCCGGCTGCTGGTCAAGCCGGCGTGGATCGACGCGGCCGATGACGATCGGCTCCTCATCCAGCTGGACCCGGGCATGGCGTTCGGTACGGGGTATCACCCGACGACGGTTCTGTGCCTGGAGGCGCTGGAGGAAGTTGTCCGGCCCGGGCACGTCGTCGTCGACGTCGGCACGGGATCGGGCATCCTGGGCATCGCGGCGGCGCGCCTCGGAGCCGCGGCGGTCATCGCTGTCGACACGGAGTTGGAGGCGGTGGAGGCGGCGGCCGCCAACGCGGCCCGCAACGGCGTCGCCGGTGTCATGGCGGTCCGGCGCGGCAGCGTCGACGCGGCCCGGGAACTGCTGGGCGACCGGCGGGCCGACGTGGTCGTCGTCAACATTTTGGCGAAGGTCATCGACGAGCTGGCCGAAGACTTGCTGGGCCTGCTGAAGCCGGGCGGCGTCCTGGTGGCCAGCGGCATCATCGAGCACGCGTCAGCGCCGTTGCAGGAGCGGCTCCGTTCGGTGGGGTTCGCCGTCGAGGAGGAGCGCGCCCGCGGCGAGTGGCGCTGCCTCATCGGGCGGAGATCGGACTGATGCACCGCTTTTTCGTTCTTGTCCCTGACGCGGCGGACCTCCCGGCGGGCGCAGCCGAAAAAGCGCCGCTGGCCGCCGGCGATATCGTTGCCCTCTCCGAAACGGACTCGATCCACGCGGCGCGAGTGCTGCGCCTCGCGCCCGGCGACGTCGTCGTCGTCTGCGACGGGCGCGGGTACGAATACGAGGCGGAGCTGCACCAAGTGTCGCCGCGGGCGGTGACGGTCCGCATCCGCAGCGGCCGCCTTTCCGCCGCCGAGCCTTCGGTGCACGTGACGCTGGCCCAAGGCATCGCCAAAGGCGACAAGATGGATTTCATCGTGCAGAAGGCGGTTGAGGTGGGCGTTTCCCGGATTATTCCGCTCAGCACGCAGCGCACGGTCGTACGCCTCGACGAGGAAAAGGCCGGCGCCCGCGTGGAGCGCTGGCAGCGGATCGCCTACGAAGCGGCCAAGCAGTCGGGCCGGGCGCGGGTGCCGCGGGTGGAAGCGGTGCACGCATGGGAGGAGCTGTGGCGGCGGCGCGACCTGGGTACCGTGTTCGTCCCCTGGGAAGGCGAGACGACGCTGCGGCTGCTGGAGGCGGCCGCGGCGCTGGCGGCGAGTCACACCCCCGCCGCGCCGGCGCGGCTTACCATCGTCATCGGGCCGGAAGGGGGCTTCGCCGAAGCCGAGATCGCGTTGGCCCAGCGGCACGGCGCGCAGCCCGTCACCTTAGGACCTCGCATCTTGCGCACCGAGACCGCGGGGCTTGTGGCCGCGGCGTTGGTGCTGGGCGCCCTGGGCGAGCTGGGATAGGCCAGCTCACCCAGGGCGTTGTCGTTTGCGGCAATTTGTCGTCGGTGAGAATCCGCCGGACTTGCCGGGGTGCGCGCCCGGCGCTCAGCTCATTCGCCGAGCCGCAGCGTCATCGGCGGAGCTGGCCGTGGCGGCGCGGCCGTCAGCCAGCCTTGCAGTTCCACTTCGCCTTGCACGGGGTCTCCGGCGGCGGTGCGACCGTCCCAGACGACGTTGAAGACGAGCAGCTCGCCGTAGGCCAGCGGGCGCTGCACCACCGCCTGGTGGAACGCGCGGCCTCGGGACCAGCGCCACACTTCGCGGCCGTCCTGTAGAACGGCGAAGTCGAACAGCTGCCCGTTGGGGAACGTCAGCGTCTCGCCGTCGGGACCGGCCGCGGCGGCCGCCAGCGTCAGCACGTAGTACGTTTCGCCGCTGATTTGCGCGGGCTCCGCGTGGAGCGCCAGCAGCAGGCGGCCGCCGCCGGCTTCCGGTTCTTGGGCCGCTGGGCGGCGCGCCGCGGCCGCCAGGGCGAAAGCGGCAACCAGCAGCAACAAGGCCGCGCCGAGGAGCGCCCTGCGGCGGGCCGCTCCGGCCCGCGGCTCACGGGGCGGCGAAGAGGGACTGCTGCGCGGGTCTCGCATCGGATGTCACCTCACCCTTGGTTGACGATGCCCAGCAGCCGCTGCTGCGTGTCGCCGGGCAGCGTGTCCAGGATGTACAGGTCGAGGTCGACGGCCGCGGTTCCCCGCTCGGGCACTTCGACTTCGGCCATGCCGGCAAAGTCGCCTGCATCGAGCGAACCATCCGCGTTAACGTCGATCCAGCCGAAGACCGTCTGGCGGCCCGGCGCGACGCTTTCCACGAGCGCGACTCGCTCGTTGCCGGCGGGCTTGGGATGCACCGGACCCACGACCGTCCCGTCCGCTTCCAGCACGCCAACCAAGGCATCCTGGCGACGAATGCCCGCCACGGCCGCGTAGGCGTTCACGAGCCCGTAGCCGTACTGGTAGTCAAAGCCCCGCGCGCCCAGGTCTTCCGCGGTGTCGAGCAAGATTTCGCGCACCGTGTACGGGTCAGTGATGCCGTTCGCGTACATGAGCGCCACGACGCCGGCCACGTGCGGCGAGGCGAAGGACGTGCCTTGCTGGTACGAATAGGAGAGACGGCGGTTGACGACGTCGGTGCTCAAAATACCGCCGCTGGTCGAGCCGCTTTGCTGCGATCCACCCGGCGCCACCAGGTCCAGCTCGGGGCCGTAGTTGGAGTACCAGGCGCGCCGCTTGTTCCGGTCGACCGCGCCGACGGCGATGACGTCAGGGTGTGCCGCGGGCATCGTGACGCGGCCGTTGTCGTTGCCCGCGCCGGCCACCACGGTGACGCCGCGGCTGATGGCGTACTCGATTTGCTCGGCCACGAACCGCTCGCCCGGATCGCTGGGGTTGGAATCCCAGGCCAAGCTCAAGTTGATGACGTCGGCGCCGTTGTCCACGGCCCAGCGAATCCCCTGGCCTACGTTCGCCACGGTGCCGCTGCCGCTGGAGCTGAGCACTCGCACGGGCATGATGGACACGGACCAGTTGAGGCCGGCGACGCCGACGCCGTTGTTGGTCCGGGCGCCGATGATGCCCGCCACCATAGTGCCGTGGCTGAGCGACGAAGCACCGTCGCGATAGTTGGAGGACGACTGGTCGCTGACGAAGTTGCGGCCGGAGACGACGGCGCGCGGGTCGATGTCGGGGTGGTCGTCCCGCAGCCCCGTGTCGATGACGGCCACGACTACGTTGGGGCTGCCCGTGGTGATGCTCCACGCGTACGGGGCGCCGATGAGCGGCAGGCTCCACTGCAGGGAATAGTAGGGGTCGTTGGGCGTCACGGCCAGCGCGATGGGGTAGACCCGCTGGTTGCGCCCGACCGCCACGACCCCGGGCAGCGACCGGAGCCGTTGTTCGACCTCTTCGTCGGACAAGCTTTCGTCCGCGACGACCAGGTAGTAGCTGTCGGAGAGACGCTCCGCGGAAACGATGCCGGCCTCGCCCCACGCGACGGCGGCCGCGTGCACGGGTCCGCTGTCGTCGACTTCGACGATCCACTGCCCGGGCACGTACTCGTTGCCTGCCGTCTGGCGCAGGGCGCTGGGCGCGTGCTGCGGCGGAACCGCAAACGGCGCGGTCGACGCGACGGCCGCCGCAGACACCGGCGCGTTGCGAAGCCGCACCGACGCGGCGACGCGGCCCTCGTACGCGGGGCGCTGCGGCTCTTCCGGCTCCGTATCATCGCCGTTGCCGCCCGAGTTTCCGCCACCTTCGCCTGGCTCTTCCTCGCCCGGCTGCTCGCCAGGCTCTTCGCCAGGATCCTTGTCACCGGGCTCTTCCACCGGCTGCAACGCCACGTCCAGCGCGATCACCCCGCCCTCGCCCGCGGCGACGACGACCTGGCGCGGCTCGTAGCCGGGCGCCGACACGGTGACGGTTACCGTATCCCCGTCCACGACCACTTCCAAGCTGAAGCGGCCTTCCGCGTCCGTGACGGCGGAAACGTCGCCGACCGACACCGTTGCGCCGGGGATCGGGGGACCATCCGTTGCGCCGTGCGCTACGGTCCCTTGGATCGTGAGCGTCGCGGGCGGGACGACCGAGCCGCCGCCCGGCCAGCCGCCGAAACAGCCCGTCAGAACGGCGGCCAGCGCCAGCGACAGGAGAAGCGCCGCGGGATGGCGCCACAGCCTTGCTCCGAAGTGCAAAGAGGTACTCATTGTGGCTGGTCGATTCCTCCTCGTGTGGCACTCCGTTGCCGCCGTGGCGAATAGCTTCTAGTTATAGGCGGGGACACCCTGCCGCCGCGGCGCTGGCAATTGGTGGGGTCGGGCTTGGCCATTGGGGGGGCGGCGGCCGAAAACGGGAAGCCGGTACTATCGCCGCCGCGGGCGAGTTCCCATATCGTGTCAGCGAACCCACGGAAGGAGGTGTATCGGAATGTCTTGCGTCAAGACCATCAGCCTGCATCCGACGGTTCTGCGGACCATCGCGGTGCGCCGCGGCGTCCGGTTCATCACCGTCAATCACCACGGGCTCCGGACGATCATCGTCTTTCCCCGGACCATCTCGCTCCGCACCATCAACTTCGCCGACTCGTTCCTGTCGCGGGTGCGCGTGGTGGTGACGCCGGTTTGCCACGGCGTTGCTCGAGTGGTAGCCGTGCGGCCGGTGTTCGTCCGCCCGGTGTTCGTCCGCCGGGTAGCGTTCGTGCGGCCGGTGTCGTTCGTGGAGCGGGTGTGCGTCTGACCGGTCCGCTTCGTTCGCTGGCTTCGCGTCGTGCGCCCCAGCGTGGTCCGGCCGCGTAAGTTCGGCTGGCCAGCGGCAGGAACAGGGGCAGCCGACGCGACCTGACCGCCCGGCCGCGTTGCGCGGCCGGGCGGCTTTTCTTTACCCGGGCGCGGGCGTGCGCTATACTTTCCCTAGACTGCCAGGGTGCCGGCGCGGCGTGCCGCGCAGGCGCGGCGGGGGGATGTGAGCGCATGTTCGGCATCGGCGCGATGGAGCTAGTCGTCATTCTGATCCTGGCGCTCATCATTTTCGGTCCCAGCAAGCTGCCCGAAGTGGGAAGGGCTATCGGGCGCAGCGTGCGGGAGTTCCGGAAGGCCGCCAGCGAAGTGATGGACGACGACCGGCCGGCGGGCGAGAAAGACCGCTGAGGCTGCACCGGCGCTGGCGGGCAGTAGGGAATCCGTGGGGATGGGGGGCCGGTTCGTGCACGGGGACGATTTTGCGGCGGCCGTCTGGCGCGAGCTCAATCCCGAGCCTTTCAAGCGGAAGGCCGTGGAGCCCGTGTCGCCCGGCAGCCGGGAGCGGCGCCTGCGCGCCATCGAAGAGGCAGGCTACAACACCTTTCTGTTGCGATCGGAAGACGTTTTCATCGACCTCTTGACCGACAGCGGCACCAGCGCCATGAGCGACCGGCAATGGGCCCGCATGATGAAAGGCGACGAAGCCTACGCGGGCAGCCGGAGCTTTGCGTTTTTGGAGGAGACGGTGCGGGAGCTGTTCGGCTTCCGGCACGTCATCCCGACCCATCAGGGCCGGGGCGCCGAGAACCTGCTTTCCACCGCGCTCATCCGCCCGGGGCACTTCATCCCCGGCAACATGTACTTCACCACCACGCGCGCCCACCAAGAGCGCAACGGCGGCACCTTTGTCGACGTCATCATCGACGAGGCCCACGACCCGCAAGCCAACCACCCGTTTAAGGGCAACGTCGATCTCGACAAGCTGCGCGATCTCATCCGGCGCGTCGGACCCGCCAACATCCCGTACATGTACCTCGCGGTGACCGTGAACATGGCCGGCGGCCAGCCGGTGTCCATGGCCAACATGAAGGCGGTGTACGAGCTGTGCCGCGAGCACGGCATCCCCGTCTTCGTCGATGCGGCCCGCTGCGTGGAAAATGCGTACTTCATCCAGCAGCGCGAGCCGGGCTACGCGGATCGGCCCGTGCGCGAGATCGTGCGGGAGATGATGTCGTACGCCGACGGCTGCTGCATGAGCGCCAAGAAAGACGCCCTGGTCAACATCGGCGGCTTCATCGCCGTCAACGACGACGAGCTGGCCCGTCGCCTGCGGGAGCTGGTCGTGCTCTTCGAAGGAATGCCTACGTACGGCGGCTTGGCCGGGCGCGACCTGGAGGCGGTGGCGCAGGGGTTGTGGGAAGCGACGGAAGACGCGTACATCCGCCACCGCGTGCGCCAGGTGGAGCAGCTGGGCGAAATGCTGCGGGAGCGGGGCGTGCCCATCGTGGAGCCGGTGGGAGGGCACGCCGTGTACCTGGACGCTCGCCGTTTCCTCCCGCATTTGCCGCAGGACTTGTTCCCGGCCCAGTCGCTGGCCGCGGCGTTGTACATCGTGTCCGGCGTTCGCTCCATGGAGCGGGGCATCGTGTCCGCGGGACGCAATCCGCAGACCGGCGACCATTACCGGCCTCGCTTGGAGTTGGTGCGCCTGACCGTCCCGCGGCGGGTCTACAGCTTGCGGCACATGCGCGTCGTCGCCGACGCGGCCGCGCAGCTGCTGTCGCTGCGGGACGCCATCTCGGGCTTGGAGATGGTGTACGAGCCGCCTACCCTGCGGTTTTTCACGGCCCGCTTTCGGCCGGTCAGCCCGTGGGGGATTTGAGTTGAAGGAGGCGGCGGCTTGAAAGTTTTCGCCATCGGCGACCTGCATTTGCCGGGCGGACAGGACAAACCGATGGACGTGTTCGGCGCCGCCTGGCGAGACCATCCCGAGAAGATCCGCGCGGCGTGGCAAGAGACCGTCGGGCCGGAGGACGTCGTGCTGGTGCCCGGCGACATCTCGTGGGCCATGACGCTGGAGGAAGCCAGGGAAGACCTGGCGTATCTCGGCTCGCTGCCGGGGCGGATTATCCTTATCCGCGGCAACCACGACTTCTGGTGGAACGGCATCGGGAAAGTGCGGCGCGCGCTGCCGCCCAACGTGCAGGCAGTGCAAAACGACCACGTACGCCTGACGCCCGAGTGGGCCGTCTGCGGCAGCCGGGGCTGGGTCGTGCCCGGGGCCTCGGGCTGGGACGAAGCCGTCGACGGACCGATCTACGCACGGGAGCAGATCCGCTTACGCATGTCGCTGGAGAGCGCCGTGAAAGCCGGCGCGCGCCGGCTCATCGTCATGCTGCACTTCCCGCCGGTCAACGAGCGGCACGAGCCGTCCGCGTTCACCCGCCTGTTGGAGGAGTTCCCCGTCGAGCATTGCGTGTACGGCCACCTGCACGGTTCCGCGCAGCGCGGGGCGCTGCTGGGCACGCACCGGGGCGTCAAGTATCACCTGGCCGCCTGCGACGCCATCGGCTTTCGACCTTTGTTTATTGAAGAGATTTGAACGTCATATTCTTGACAATCGCGCCGAAAACGGCATACGATGGCGACGGACCACCGCGGGCGGGCTTGCGCGCCCGGCCGTGCCGAGAGGGTGGGCGCCGGTGATGTACCTGACCGACGATCAGCGGGCCGTGCAGGAGATGGCCAGGGCGTTCGCGGAGCGGGAAGTGGCCCCGCTGGCCGCCGAGTACGAGCGGCGCCGCTGCCTGCCGCCCGGCATCGTGCGGCGCATGGGCGAGCAGGGCCTGATCGGCGTCATGTTTCCCGAGGAGTACGGCGGCGCCGGGGGCGACGTGCTCGCGCAGGCGCTGGCGGTGCAGGAGATTTCGAAAGTGAACGCCGGCATCGGGGCCACGCTGCTGGTGCAGGTGCTGGCGCTGTACCCGATCTGGAAAGTGGGCTCCGAGGAGCTAAAGCGCAAGTATCTGCCGCGGGGCATCCGGGGCGAGATTATCGGCGCCATCGGCATGACGGAGCCGGACGCCGGCTCCGATTTCGCCGCCATCCGCACCCGGGCGGTGCTCGACGGCGAGCATTACGTGGTCAACGGGCGCAAGACGTTTATCACCAACGGTCCCGTGGCCGATTTCGTGACGCTGGCGGTGAAGACCGCGCCGGAGCTGGGCCGGCGCGGCATTTCGCTGCTCGTGGTCGACAAAGAGACGCCGGGCTTCCAGGTGGCCCGCAAACTGGACAAGATGGGCTGGCACACCTCGGAGACGGCGGAGCTGGCGTTCGTCGACTGCCGCGTGCCTCGCTCGCAGCTGGTGGGCGAGGAAAACCGCGGTTTTTATTACGTAATGGAAGACTTCAACCTAGAGCGCATCTTTCTGGCCGCCCAGTGCGTCGGCATCGCGGAGGCCGCATTCGCAGCGGCGCGGGACTACGCGTGCAGCCGGCGGCAGTTCGGCCGGGCTATCGCTGAGTTTCAGGCAATCCGCCACGCCTTGGTCGACATGTACGTGCTGCTGGAGCAGGCGCGGCTGTTGTTCTTGCAGGCCTGTGCGCGCTACGGCGGCGCCGGCGGCCCGCTGGCGGCGTCCATGGCCAAGCTGGCGGCGGCGGAGATGGTCACCAAAGTCACCTCCATGGCGGTGCAGATCCACGGCGGCTACGGGTACGTCGCCGACTATCCGGTGGAACGCTATTTCCGTGACGCGCGGCTGTATCCCATCGGCGGGGGCACTTCGGAAATCCAAAAGGAAATCATCGCCCGCCGCCTGGGGCTGGCGGCGGCCGACTGACGCGCCCCGCGCCGCCGAAAACGGCGGAAGGGAACGGCGCCGCGCACGTCGAAGACGCGCGAGCGTGACGGAGCCGGCGGGAAGGAGGTGGAACGCGGGTGGCCGACCAGTGCATTTTCTGTGGCATCATCGCGCGTGAGGTGCCCGGCGACATCGTCTACGAAGACGAGCACGTCGTGGCGTTCCGCGACATCAATCCTCAGGCGCCCGTTCATCTCCTGATCGTTCCGCGCCGTCACATTCCGGCGCTGGCCGACGCGTCGGCCGACGACACCGAGCTGCTCGGCCGCATCCTGCAAGCGGCCAATGCGCTGGCGGACAAGTTCGGCCTCAAGCAGTCAGGCTACCGCGTGGTAACCAACTGCGGAAAGGACAGCGGACAGGTGGTTTACCACCTGCACTTCCATTTGCTGGGCGGCAAACCCCTGGGACCGTTCGCGTGAGGTCGGTGGCGGATTCTGGCGGGGAGAGGGGGTAGCCCAGGCGATGGCCGAAGTGCGGGTCGGGAAAAACGAAAGTTTGGACCGGGCGTTGAAGCGCTTTCAGGAGCTGCGCCGGCGCGAAGGCATTATGGCAGAGCTGCGCAAGCGCGAGCACTACGACAAGCCCAGCGAGCGGCGCAAGAAGAAAGCGCAGGCTGCCCGGCGGAAGAAGCGGTAGCGCAGACCACGGTGGGGAGGCGGCGCAACGCCTCCCCGTTTCTTTCGCCCGCACTCGTCCCCAGTCCGTCCCGAAAGGCGCCGGGGAGGAACGGTTTCGGGCTCTTGCGAATTTCTTCGTGATATGAAACTGCCTGGCAGCCGGCGCGGCGCCGGCGCCGCGGCATGTTCCTGGCTGAGGGGGTTGACAATGGGAATGCGGCGGAACCGGCTGGCCCTGGCCGCGCTGCTGGCGGCGGCCATCCTGCTCGCAACGGCCGCGGGAGTGTCGGGGCAAGCACCGAGCAAACCGCTCGTTTACCGTATCAACATCGAGGGTACGATTGAGCAGGGGCTGGCCGTCTACGTGCGCCGCGTGGTGCAGACCGCGGAGCAGGAAGGGGCCGACGCCTTGCTGGTGGTCATCAACACGTTTGGCGGCCGGGTCGACGCGGCCACCGAAATTCGCGACGCGCTGATGCGCACGTCCCTCCCGGTCGTCGCGTACGTGCCCGAGCGGGCCTGGTCGGCGGGGGCTCTCATTGCTCTGGCGGCCGATTATTTGGTAATGGCGCCAGGCTCCAGCCTCGGCGCGGCCGAACCGCAGCCCGCGGAAGAAAAGACCATCTCGGCGTTGCGGGCCGAGTTCGAGGCGATGGCGGAAGCGCGCGGGCGGGACCCCCACATCGCGGCGGCGATGGTGGACCGGCGGGTGGCCGTGGAAGGCGTGTCGCCGGAAGGGCAAATCCTGACGCTGTCGGCCCAGCGGGCGTGGGAACTGGGCTTTATCGACGGGCTGGCGTCGTCCGGCGCCGAGGCGCTGGCGCTCGCCGGCTTCGCCGGTGCGGAGATCCGCGACACGGAACCGAACTGGGCTGAGCGGGTGGCGCGCTTTCTGACGGAGCCCACCGTGAGCTCGATCTTGCTGACGCTGGGCTTTCTCGGCTTGCTGGCGGAAGTGACGTCGCCGGGCTGGGGCGTGCCTGGCACGGCGGGTCTCCTCGCCTTGGCGCTCTTCTTCAGCGCCCGCTATATCACCGGTCTGGCGGGCCTGGAAGTCGCGCTCCTGTTCCTGCTAGGGATCGGCTTGCTGCTGCTGGAGCTGCTGGTCATCCCCGGCTTCGGCGTCGCCGGCGTGCTGGGCGTGGCCGCCGTGCTGGTCAGCTTGTTCTTGTCGTTCCCCAACGTGTCGTCGGCGCTGACGTCCATCGGCATCGCCTCCGTCCTGACGCTGGCCGGCGCTGTCTTCCTCTTGCGGCGCGTGCCCGAGTCGGGGCTGTGGCGCAAGCTGTCGCTGCAGACGCGCCTGGAGGAGTCCGGCGTGGGCGGGGACGATGCGGAAAAACCGGCGGTGCAGGTGGGCGCCAAGGGCAAGGCTTTGTCGCCGCTGCGGCCGGCCGGCACCGTCCAGGTAGGCCAGCTCCGCCTGGACGCGGTGTCGGAGGGATCGTTCATCCCGGCCGGCGCCACCGTGGAAGTCGTTCGCGTCATGGGCAACCGTATCGTCGTGAGGGAGGCGCCGTCGGAAGAACAATAAAACCGCCGGCGCGCTCGGAGCAGGCCTTCGGCCGAGAAGGAGGGACCGCAGGTGGATCTGGCGAGCTTTACCGGTTTGTTCATTCTCGTGCTGGTTATTCTGTTTGCCTTTCTGTTCTTCACGTTCATCCCGGTCGGGTTGTGGATTTCGGCTTGGGCGGCGGGCGTCCGGGTGCCGATCTTGACGCTGATCGGCATGCGGCTGCGGCGCGTGCCGCCTCACCGCATCGTGCTGCCGCTCATTAAGGCCGAGAAAGCGGGCCTGGACGTGTCCATCGACAAGCTCGAAGCCCACTACCTGGCGGGCGGCAACGTGGACCGGGTCGTGGACGCGCTCATCGCTGCCCACCGCGCGGAAATCGACCTCTCCTTCGAGCGGGCGGCGGCCATCGACCTGGCGGGCCGCAACGTGCTGGAGGCGGTACAGGTCAGCGTCAACCCGCGCGTCATTGAAACGCCCGTCATTTCGGCCGTGGCCAAGAACGGCATCGAGCTGAAGGTGAAGGCGCGCGTGACGGTGCGGGCCAACATCCAGCGGCTGGTGGGCGGCGCCGGCGAAGAGACCATCGTCGCGCGCGTTGGGGAAGGCATCGTCACCACCGTCGGTTCGTCGGAGAGCCACGAGGAAGTGCTGGAGAACCCGGACCGGATTTCCAAGACGGTACTGGAGAAAGGCTTGGACGCCGGCACGGCGTACGAGATCTTGTCCATCGACATTGCCGACGTTGACGTAGGCCGCAACATCGGCGCTCAGCTGCAGATGGACCAGGCGGAAGCCGACAAGAACATCGCCCAGGCGAAGGCGGCCGAGCGGCGGTTCGCGGCGCTGGCTCGCGAGCAGGAGATGCGCGCGATGGTGGAAGAGATGCGGGCCCGGGTCGTGGAGGCCGAAGCCGAAGTGCCCAGGGCGTTGGCGCAGGCGCTGCGCGAGGGCCGGCTGGGCGTGCTCGATTATTACCTGATGCGCAACTTGATCGCCGACACCGAGATGCGGCGCGCCATCGGCGGAGCCGGTGCCAAGCCCGAAGAGGAAGGCGAGGCCGGCCAGCGCGGCTAGGGCCTGCCGCCGGGCCGGCCCGGCGCAGACCGCGGCGCACCTCCGCTCCGGGGGTGACGAGGGATGAGTTTTGACGATCTGTTTGGCTTGCTGATCTTGCTATACGTCTTGTCGTCCATCGTCGGCGGCCTGTTGCGGGGCCGGGGGTCGGAAGGCCGCGGGCCCGGCCAGCCGGAAGTGCTGGACATGGACGAACTGGAGCGGCGGCTGCGGGAAAGGCGCGCTCGCCAGGAAACCGTGAAGCCCGCGGCACAGCCGGCCGCCGAGGCGCCGCGCCCTGCGCCGGCTCCTGCGCCGGCGCCGCGCCCCGCGCCCGCTCCGGCACCGATGGCCTCAACGGAGGCGCCGGAATCGCGTCCCGCCGCGCCTACCGTCCTGCCCGCCGCACCGACGGTGGCCCCGTCGGCGGCGCCCTCAGCCCGTCCGCTGGCCGCGCCGACCGCGAAGCCCGCCGCACCGACGGTGCGCCGGTCGCTGGCGCCTGTGGGCAGCACGCTGCGCGGCGCCGTGCAGCTTAGCCGTCCGAAGACGCCGGACGACGACTGGGGCGTCGACATGAGCGACCTGGACTGGGACGCGGTGGCGGCCCAGGAGGAAATCCCCCGGCGTCGCGCCCGTCGCCTGCGGTCCGCGACACCGGCGCCGAAACCGCGGCCGCTGCCCGCCGCCATCCGGTACTACCTGGAGCACGCCGAGCCGTGGCAGGCGGCCGTGGTGCTGGCGGAAGTGCTGGGGCCGCCGCGGGCGCTGGCGCCTTACCGCGTTTGGCCGCGCGGCTGATGCCCGCGCCGGGCCGTTTCGCGCGCCGGATTCCGGCGCGGCGTTCTGCTGCGTTCCTTCCCCTGCATACGTTGCAGGGGGAGGGGTGCCCTTTGACGCGCGCCACGATGGCGGAGCGCCTGGTCCGGGCGCTGGACTTGCCCCTCGAAGGGGTCCTCGATTTGCCGAAAATGACCCTCATCGGCAACTTCCAGGCCCTGGTGGAGAACCACCGGGGCTTGCTGGCCTACGACCCCCGCCTGATCCGCATCCGCACCGCCAAGGGCGAGCTGGTCATTGCGGGCGCAGGCCTGCGCATCGCCAGCATCCTGCCGAAGGAGCTGGTGGTGGAAGGGCACATCGTGCAGGTGGAGCTGCGCCGCTGAGGGGGTCCCGCCGTGCTCGTCCCGTCGCTGTGGTCGCTGGTGCAAGGGTATGTTATAATCAGAGCGAACGGTCGGCGGCTGGAGGCTTGGATCAACGCAGCCGTCCGCGAAGGCGTTGCTCTGTGGCGCATCGAGCGCGCCTCGCCGACGCTGCTGGTGGCGAGGGCAGGAGCGGCGGACTTTGGCCGCCTGGCTCGCTGCGGCAGGCGCTTAGGCGTGCAGGTGGACGTGCTGCAGAAGGTCGGGTTGCCTTTCTGGCTTAGGAAAGCGCGGCGCCGGCCGCTGTTTTTGTTGGGCGGCGCGCTGTTTGCGGCGCTGCTCTACGGCCTGGGACAGTTCGTGTGGTTCGTGGACGTGACGGGCGCCGAGGCGGTGCCCGCCGGGGAAATCTTGCGCGCGGCGGCCGAGGCGGGGCTGCGGCCGGGCGTGCCGCGGCGCGAGGTGGTGCGGCCCGCGGTGGAGCAGGCGCTGTACGCGCACGTACCGCGGCTCGCGTGGGCCGCCGTGGAACTGCGGGGCGTGTCAGCCACCATTCGGGTGGCGGAGCGCACGGCGCCCGAGGACGTCGTCCCGGCGGCGGGTCATGTCGTTGCGGTGCGGGACGGCGTTGTTGAGAGCGTGGCGGTGGTGGCGGGACAGCCCTTGGTGTCGCCCGGCGACACGGTGCGCGCGGGCATGACCTTGATCAGCGGCGTGCTGCAGCCGGGAACTCCGGCGTACGAGGAACGCGTGCAAGCGGGGGTGGCGCCGGTCGTCCGGGCGGCAGGGGCGGTGTGGGGCCGCACGTGGTATCGCGGCTACGGGGAAGCGCGGGCGGGCGACGCGGACGACGCCGGCGGCGTCGTGGGCCGGGACGAGCTAGTACGGCAAGCGGTCGCGGCGGCGCGCGCGGAGGCGCTGGCGGCCATTCCCGCCGACGCGGTGGTCTTAGACGAAGACGTAGCCGTTATCGAAGACGGGACGACGGAACCGAGGGTGGTGCGGGCCGCGGTGATGGTCACCGTGCTGCAGAACCTCGGTCGTTTTTTCCCGCTGGCGGCTGAAGCGGAGTGAAGCGGCCGCCGGGTAAAGGATGAGCAATATGACCACGAAAGAGGAGCGAGGCGCGCAAGGGTCGGCACGAGCCAAAGGTATCCGCCAGTGGTGGACTTATTGGCGCACCCGCGTCTGGGACCCCCTCGAGCAGCTGATCCGGCGCCCGAGCTCGGCGCGGCGCGCGCTGCTCGTTGTCGGACTGTTCCTCATTATGTTCACACTGGCCGTGGCCAACACGGTGCCCGACGCGATCGACTGGCAAGTGGGCGACGTGGCGACGCGGGACGTGGTCGCCCCGCGGGACGTCGTCAATCGCTACCGCACGGAGCTCCTCAGGGAAGAGGCGGCGCGGCAGGCGCTGCGCGAGGCGGAGCTGGACCCCGCCAACTGGGAGATTAACCCCGCCGAGGCGCTGCGGTCCGAGGAGCGGGTGGCAGCCATCTTCGCGGCGTTCCGGGACGCGTTGTCCCAGGAATCCGCCGTCTCGGCGGGCGGGGACCCGGCGGCCGGCGGCGAAGGTGCGGAGGCGCCGGCCCTCGACGTGGACGAGCTGGTCGGGCGGCTGGCGGATACGGCGGCGGAGCTGGGGTTGACGCTGTCGCCCGACGCGCTGGCGATGCTGGCGGGCATGAACGCGCGCCAGCTGGACGAGCTGGAGGCTGCCGCCCGCAGCGTGGCCGTCGACATCATGCAGCGCCGCCGCATCGCGGAGGCGGACTTGGAGCGCGAGCGGGAGGCCGTGGCGCTGCATCCGGGCATCCGCGACGCGGCGCCCGGGCGGCGGGAGCTGCTGGCGGCCGTCGTGCAAGCCGTCATCCGGCCCAACCTCATTCCGAGCCCGGAAAAGATCGAGCGCGCGCGTCAAGAGGCGGTGCGGTCCGTCGCCGACGTGCGCATTCGGGAAGGTCAGATCATCATTCGCCGCGGCGACCAAGTGGAGCAGGAGCATATCATGCTCCTCCAAGACTTGGGTTTGCTGGACGGCCGGCCCAACTACGCCTTCATGGCGGGCATGTTGGTGTTTTTGGCGCTGCTGTTCGCCATGGTGGCCGTGTACTTGCGCCAGCACCGGCGCAAGATTTTCGAAAGCGATGCGCAGCTGGCGCTGCTGGGGCTGGTCGTGATCCTGGTCACGGGCCTGGCGAAAGTGGGCACGTTTGTCGCCTGGGAGGGGACAGGCTTTCTCGTTCCCGTTGGGCTGGCGGGACTGCTGGTGACGCTGCTGGTCGATTCGCAGGTGGCCATCGTCGTCACCATCATGACGTCGGCGGTGGTGGCCGCCTTGTTCGGCCTCGATGGGCGCGTCTTCCTCGTCGCGCTGGCCGGGGGCCTGGCCGCCGTCTACAGCGTTTCGAAAGTGAGCCAGCGGTCTGACCTGACGCGCGCGGGCTTTATCGTCGGCGGCGTCGCTTTTCTGACCATGGTGACGCTGGGCCTTCTGCGCAGCGACACGTTCCTGCTGCAGTATTCGTTCCTCGGCCTGCTGAACGGCGTCGTCTCTGCGGTGGGCACCATCGGCCTGCTGCCGTATCTTGAAACGCTGTTCCGGATTACGTCGTCGCTGCGGCTGCTGGAACTGTCGAACCCGAACCACCCGCTGCTGCGCAAGCTGCTGATGGAGGCGCCGGGGTCGTACCACCACAGCATTCTGGTGGGCAACCTGGCGGAGGCGGCGGCGGAAGCCATCGGTGCGGACCCGCTGCTGGTGCGGGTAGGCGCGCAGTACCACGACATCGGCAAGACGAAGCGGCCGTACTTTTTCGTGGAAAACCAGTTCGGCGGCGAAAATCCGCACGACAAGATTTCGCCCACGCTCAGCACGCTGATCATCATTTCGCACGTGAAAGACGGCGTGGAGCTGGCGAAAGAGTACCAGTTGCCGCCGGTCATCATCGATTTCATTCGCGAACATCACGGAACTGATCTGGTGAAGTACTTTTACCAGAAGGCGCTGGAGAACGCCCAGGGTGAACCGGTGGACGAGCGCGACTTCCGGTATCCGGGGCCGAAGCCGCAGTCCAAGGAGACCGCCCTGGTCATGCTGGCCGACGCCGTCGAGGCGGCCGTCCGGTCGTTGGCCCGTCCGACGCCGGGACGCATCGAAGGCCTGGTCCGGCGCTTGATCAGGGAACGCCTCGAGTCGGGCCAGCTGGACGAGAGCGACCTGACGCTGCGAGACCTGGACAAAATCGCCGACGCGTTCGTGCGGGTGCTCACGGGCATTTTCCACCAGCGCATCGAGTACCCCGACATTAAGGAGCAAGACCTGCGCAAGTCGATGGACCCGGAAGCGAGGCGGGCATAGGCGATGGCGCTGATTATCGTCAACGAGTCGTCGACGGAGCTGGACGAAAAGCAGCTGCAGGCACTGGTGGAGGTGGCGGCGGAGGCTGTCAAGCCCGAGTTTGATCCCGACCAGGTGGAGATCGGGCTGACGCTGGTAGACGATGAAGCCATCGCCGCTCTCAACGAGCAGTACCGCTCGATCGCGGCGCCGACCGACGTCTTGTCGTTTCCGCTCTGGACGCGGGATCAGCTGGCCGAAGTGCGGGCTTACCCGGAGAAGTATCCCGAGCGGCCGCTGCTGTTGGGGGACGTAGTAATTTCGCTGGAGACGGCGCGGCGGCAGGCTGAGGAATACGGCCACTCTTTCGGGCGGGAGCTCGCTTATTTGCTCGTGCACGGCATCCTGCACTTGCTGGGCTACGATCACGAGGACGAGGCGTCGCGGGCCGAGATGCGGGCCAAAGAGGAAGCGGTGCTGGAGGCCACCGGGTGGCCGCGTTGAAGGCGCGCACGCTCGGCGAAAGCTTTCGCTTTGCACTGCAAGGCTGGCGGGACGCGCTGCGCAGCGAGCGCAATTTGCGCATTCATGTGGCCGCCGCCGCGGCGGCGCTGCTCCTCGGCTGGCTGGCGGGCGTGGGGCCGGAACGCATGGCGCTGCTGGTGCTGACCGTGGCTCTCGTCATCGGCGCGGAGCTGTTCAACACGGCTCTGGAGCGGGCCGTGGACATGTGGTCGCCCGGCAGGCATCCCCTGGCGGCCGCGGCGAAAAACGTCGCGGCGGCCGCCGTGTTGACCACCGCCGGCGCGGCGGTGGCCGTCGGATTCTTCGTGTTCCGCGACTACTTGACGCCGCTGGGGGCCGCCGGCGCGGCCGCGGGGCTCGCGGCCGCGCCCAGGCTGGCGCAGCGGCGGCTGCCGACAAGGAGGATGGCGGACGTGGTGAAGCTGAACGAGGAAAAACTGCTGGCGGAGGCGCTAGCGGTGCGGGAGCGGGCGTACGTGCCGCATTCGGGCTTCAAGGTCGGCGCGGCGCTGCTCACCGCGAGCGGGCGCATCTTCACGGGCTGCAACTTCGAAAACGCGTCGCTGGGCGCAACGATTTGCGCGGAGCGGTCGGCCGCGGCGGCGGCCATCGCGGCGGGCGAGCGGGAGTGGGTGGCGCTGGCCGTCGTCGCGGACTATCCCGAGCCGGTGCCGCCGTGCGGCATTTGCCGGCAGGTGCTGGCCGAGTTTGCGCCGGACATGCCGGTCATCATGGCCAACGTAGCCGGACAGCGCCGTGTCATGACGGTACGCGAGCTCTTGCCCGGCATGTTCCAGCTGGATGGGACGAAAGGGTGAGGGCATGAGCGAGAAACCGTTTCGTTCCGGGTATGTCGCGCTCATCGGCCGGCCCAACGTCGGCAAGTCCACTCTCGTCAACGCGCTGGTCGGAGAAAAGGTGGCCATCGTCTCCGACAAGCCGCAGACGACCCGCCACCGCATCCGGGGCGTGCTGACGCGGCCCGACGCGCAAATCGTGTTCGTCGACACGCCAGGGCTGCACAAGCCGCGGCACCTGCTGGGCGAGTACATGGCCAAGGCCGCGCAGGGGGCTATTCCGGACGTCGACATCGTCCTGTTCGTCGTGGACGGTGCCGAAGGGCCGCGCGCGCGGGATCGCTGGATCGCCGAGCGGCTGGCCCGCGTCGACAAGCCCATCATCCTCGTGGTGAACAAGCTGGACGCGTTCGGTACCGTGCCGCCCGCGGAGGACGAGGAAGGCGCCCCCGAGCGGCCGGAACCGAGTCCGGAGGAGCTTCAGGAGCTGACGGCCCGCTTCGGCGACGAGCGCACGGCCCGGTGCGTGGCGCCGTTCCTCAGCTTGGGGTCGTTCGAGCATGTGGCGCCGGTATCGGCCGTGACGGGCGAGGGCCTCGACGCGCTGGTGGAGGCGCTCATCGCGCGCCTCCCGGAGGGTCCCAAGTATTACCCCGACGACTGGATCACCGACGCCCCCGAGCAGTTCATGGTGGCCGAGCTCATCCGCGAGCAGGTGCTGCACAACACCGAAGATGAAGTGCCGCACTCGGTGGCCGTCGTCGTCGAGGAGATGAAGCGGCGGCCGGACCGGGATTTGATCGACATCCGGGCCACCATCGTCGTCGACCGGGAGAGCCAGAAGGGCATCATCATCGGCAAGCAGGGCTCCATGCTCAAGCGCATCGGCCAAGCAGCCCGCATGGAGATCGAACGGTTGCTGGGCAGCCAGGTCCACCTCGACTTGTGGGTGAAGGCGAAACCGGGCTGGCGGGACCGCGCCGGGTCGCTGCAGGAGCTGGGCTTCCGATGAGCGAGCGCCTGCGCACGGACGACTTCGACTACGAGCTGCCCGAAGAACTCATCGCCCAGAAGCCCGTTGAGCCGCGCGACGCCAGCCGGCTGATGGTCATCGACAAGCGCACGGGGCAGTGGCAGCACCGGATCTTCCGGGACTTGCCGGAATTCCTGCGGCCGGGCGACGTGCTGGTCCGCAACAACACGCGCGTGCTCCCGGCCCGGCTGCGCGGCCGCAAGATGCCTACGGGCGGCAGCGTGGAGCTGCTCTTGCTGCGGCGCGAATCGTTCGACACGTGGGAAGTCATGGTCAAGCCCGGCCGCCGCGTGCAGCCGGGCGCGGTGCTCGTTTTCGGCGACGGATCCCTGACCGCGCAGGTGCTGGAGCGGACGTCCGAGGGCAACCGCATCGTGCGCTTCCGGTCGGTGGGCCCCCTCGACAAGGTGCTGCAGGAGGTCGGCGAAATCCCCCTGCCGCCTTACATCCACGAGAAGCTCGACGATCCCGAGCGGTACCAGACCGTGTACGCTACGAAAGCCGGGTCGGCCGCGGCGCCGACGGCGGGCCTCCACTTTACGCCGGAGCTGCTGGACAGGCTGGCCGCCATGGGCGTGGTGCTGTGCGATGTGACGCTGCACGTGGGCCCGGGCACGTTCCGCCCCGTCAAGACCGAATACGTCGAAGACCATCGCATGCACGCGGAATACTACGAAGTACCCGAGGAGACTGCGGCGGCTCTGGACGCGGCGCGCCGCGAGGGGCGCCGTATCATTGCCGTCGGCACCACCAGTGCGCGCACGCTGGAGGCCTACGCGTCGACCAGGCAGGCGAAAGGCTGGACCGATCTATTCATTTATCCCGGCTATCAATGGCGCCTCGTTGACGGGCTGCTGACCAATTTCCACCTGCCGCGCTCCAGCCTTCTCATGCTGGTCAGCGCGCTGCTGGGCCGGGAGCGGACGCTGGCGGCGTACCGCGAAGCGGTCGCCCAGCGGTATCGATTCTTCAGCTTCGGCGACGCGATGCTGATTCTGTGAGAGGGTTGCGGGAATGGCCATCTCGTTCCAGGTGCTGCACAGAAGCTCGGAGACGGCGGCGCGCGCGGGGATCTTGCGCACGCCGCACGCCGAAATCGAAACGCCCGTCTTCATGCCCGTCGGCACGCAGGCCACCGTCAAGACGATGACGCCCGAAGAGGTGGCCGGCCTGGGGTTTCGCATCATCTTGTCCAACACATACCACTTGCACTTGCGCCCGGGCGAAGACATCGTCCGCGAGGCGGGCGGCTTGCACCGCTTCATGAACTGGCCGCACGCCATCCTCACCGACAGCGGGGGCTTTCAGGTGTTCAGCCTCGCGCCGCTGCGCAAGATCGAAGAAGACGGCGTGCGCTTTCAGTCGCACATTGACGGCCGGCCGCTGTTCCTCAGCCCGGAGAAGTCCATCGCCATCCAGGAGGCGCTGGGCGCCGACATCATCATGGCGTTCGACGAGTGCATCCCATATCCATCCGACTACGAGTACGCCAAGCGGTCGACCGAGCGGACGCTGCGCTGGGCCGCCCGGTGCCTGGCGGCCAAGACCCGCTCGGATCAGGCGCTGTTCGGCATCGTGCAGGGCGGGACGTACCCAGAGTTGTGGGATGCGACCGCCCGGCGGCTGGTGGAGATGGGCTTTCCCGGTTTCGGTATCGGCGGCCTCAGCGTGGGCGAGCCTAAGCCGGTCATGTTCCGGATGCTGGAGACCGCCACGGCGGCGCTGCCGGAGGACAAGCCGCGCTATCTGATGGGTGTCGGCGAGCCGACGGATTTGGTGGAGGGCGTGGCCCGCGGGGTGGACATGTTCGACTGCGTGATGCCCACGCGCATCGCGCGCCACGGCACCATCTTCACCCGCCGCGGTCCCGTGACGCTGCGCAACGCCCAGTACGCCCGGGATTTCTCGCCGCTGGACCCCGAGTGTGACTGCTACGCGTGCCGCAACTACACGCGCGCGTACGTGCGGCACTTGCTGCGGGCGGGGGAAGTGCTGGGCATCCGGCTGACGACGTGGCACAACCTCGCCTTTATGGCCAATCTGATGGAAGAGATACGCGCCGCGATCAAGGCGGATCGGTTCGCGGAGTTTCGGCGGCGGTTTTGGGAGCAGTACGCGCCCGAGAGAGCGGCGGAGACGACTGAGGCAGCGGCGGAGGAAACGGCCCAGTGCGCGCCGGGGGGAAGGAACGCCGCTGGCGCCGTCGAAAGCCGTGAGAGTTAGGTTGTGTAAGAGAGAAGTGGTCAAAGGAGCGTGACGGGCTTGGTTTGGCTGACGGCAAGCGGCGCGGCCGCCGCGTCAGGTTTGCTGGCGTACTTGCCGCTTCTTGTGATGTTGATGGTGTTTTACTTCCTGCTGATCCGCCCGCAGGTGCAGCAGCAGAAGAAGCGGCAGCAGATGCTGGCGTCGCTGAAGGTGGGCGACAAGGTGATCACCATCGGCGGCATTCACGGCGAGATCACCGCGCTGTACGACGATGAGCTGCGGCTGCGCGTGGCCGACAAAGTCGAGTTGCGCATGAGCCGCGAAAGCGTCGCCCGCGTGAAAGGGAGAGACTGAGGCGGCCATGGCGGCTTCGCGGCGCGTGACGGTGGAGACGGTGAAAGCGGAGCCGCGCGTGGCGGCGTATATCGCCGGGGCCGATCGCCACCTGGCGGCTCAAGGTTTCACGGAACACGGCGAGCGCCACTGCGGGCTGGTGTCGCGCATCGCGTACAACGTCCTGAAGCGGTTGGGGTACGACGAGCGGCAGGCCGAGCTGGCGGCCATCGCCGGCTGGACCCATGACGTGGGCAACGTCGTGGCCCGGGAGGGACATGCCCAAATCGGGGCGGCGCTCATGGCGCCCATCCTGCTCGACTTGGGGATGCCACCGGACGAAGTGGCCATCGTCATCGGCGCGATCGGCAACCATGAGGAAAAGCACGGCCACCCGGTAAACGAGGTGGCCGCGGCGCTGATTTTGGCCGACAAGAGCGACGTCCACCGCACGCGAGTGCGGAACCAGGACGTGGCTACGTTCGATATCCACGATCGCGTGAACTACGCCGTCGTGCGCTCGTTTCTCAACGTCGACGGCGCATCGCGCAGCATTACGCTGGACCTGACGATTGAGCGCGACGTGACGTCGGTCATGGAGTATTTCGAGATCTTCCTCGACCGCATGGTCATGTCGCGGCGCGCGGCTGAAGCGCTGGACGCGCGTTTTCACCTGGTCATCAACGGAGCGACGTTGTTGTAAGACGCGGCGCGGACGCCGGCAAGCCGCCGCGTTCGCGCCGCGCCGGCGCGTCTAGGTCCGGCGGAGGAGGATACGAGTTTGTCTCGCGGCAACTGGGTGCGAGTGCTGGGTCTTCTTGCGATCGTCGCCGTCGCCGGCGCTTCTTTGTACCGGTTTCCGATTCAGCTGGGCCTCGACTTGCGGGGGGGCATCCACATCGTCCTGGAGGCTCGCGACGGTGCCGTGACCGATGAGGCGATGGAAGGCGCGGTAGCCGTCATCGAGCGGCGCGTCAACGCCTTAGGCGTGGCCGAGCCCGTCATCCAGCGGCAAGGCGACCGGCGCATCGTGGTGGAGCTTCCCGGCGTGACGGACCGGGAAACGGCCGTCGCCACCATCGGCAAGACGGCGGTGCTGGAAATCCAAGACCCGTTGGGACGCACGGTGCTGACCGGCGCCGACTTGCGCGACGCTCGCGTCGGCCGGGACCACTTGGGACGGCCGGCGGTGGAAATCGAGTTTACGCCGGAGGGCGCGGAAAAGTTCGCGCGGCTGACGTCCAGGTACGTGGGCGACGTGATTCCGCACCTGCTGGACGGAGAGCTGCTGGTGGCTCCGGTCGTCAACGAGCCGGTGACGGGCGGCGTCGGGCTCATTACGGGCAACTTTACCTACGAGGAAGCGCGAAGCCTGGCGATTCAGCTGAAGCACGGCGCGCTGCCGGTGGCGCTCCAGGTGGAGAGTCTCTCCACCGTAGGCCCCAGTTTGGGTCAGGAGTCGGTGGAGCGGAGCCTGCGGGCCGGCGTCGTAGGTCTCGTGCTGGTCGTGCTCTACATGCTGGCCTACTACCGCCTGCCCGGCTTTCTAGCCGACTTGGCGCTGGGCGTGTACGTCGTCATCGTGGTGGCGCTGCTGGGGCGCTTGGGCGCGACGCTGACGCTGCCCGGCATCGCCGGCTTCATCTTGTCCATCGGCATGGCCGTAGACGCCAACGTGCTCATCTTTGAGCGGATCAAGGAAGAGCTCCGGGCGGGCAAGCGGGTGAGGGCTGCGGTGCGCGCTGGTTTTCAGCGGGCGCTGGCGGCCATCCTCGACTCCAACCTGACGACGCTGCTGACGGCGGCGGCGCTGTACTACTTCGGCACCGGGCCCGTGCGCGGCTTCGCGGTCACCTTGGGCTTGGGCATTTTGGCCAGCATGTTTACGGCCATCGTCGTGACGCGCTGGCTGCTTGAGTGCGCGCTGGACGCGCGGCCCGGCCGGGCTGCGGCCTGGTTCGGCGTGAAGGAGGCGGTGGCGCGATGACGGCGACGCGGTTCGATTTCTTGCGCTACAGCCGCTTCACCGTCGCGCTGGCAGCGGCCATGGTCCTGCTGAGCCTGGTCACCATCGCGGTTAAAGGATTCCGCTGGGGCATCGACTTCACCGGCGGCGTACTGCTGGAGCGCGGCCTCGGCCGGCCGGTCACCGCGGGCGAGGTGCGGGAGGTGCTGCTGGCGCCGGCGCTGGCCGACTTGCAGCTTGGAAGCGCGGTAGTGCAGCCCGTGCCCGAGGCGAGCAGCGTCCTCATTCGCTTTGCGGCGGAGTCGGCCGACGCGGTGGCGCGCGTCGACGCCGCGCTGGCGGCCGCGTTCGGGCAGGCGGAAGAGCGCCGGACCGAGTTCATCGGCCCCGTCATCGGCGCGGAGCTGGTGCGCAACGCGCTCTTGGCTTTGGCCCTGTCCGCCGTGGGCATGCTGGCCTATTTGTGGCTCCGGTTCGAGATGCGGTTCAGCGTCGTCGCCATCGCGACGCTGCTCCACAACGTCATCATTGTGCTCGGGTTCGTGTCGCTGCTGGAGTTGGAGGTCAACAGTTCATTTATCGCCGCGGTCCTGACGGTGCTGGGTTATTCCGTCAACGACACGATCGTCATTTTCGACCGCATCCGCGAGCACGTGCAGGTGCGCGAGGAAAAGCCGTCCGCGGACGTCGTCAACCGCAGCCTGAACGAGACGCTGGCGCGCACCATCAACACCAGCCTGACGACGCTGCTGGTCGTCGTGAGCCTGCTGGCCTTCGGCGGCGACACCATTCGCGGCTTCATGCTCGTGCTCTTCGTAGGGATCGTGGTAGGCTCCTACGCTTCGCTGTTTGTGGCTAGCCCCTTGTGGCTCTGGTGGCGCCTGCGCGGCGAGAAGAAACCGCGGGCCGCTGCGGCCTGAGGGCCGCCGGCGGCTTCCGCGGCGGGTGGTGACGGCCTTGCCCATCGGCCTGCAACGGCGCTATCGGCATCTGCGGCGGTACCGGCGCATTGCGGAAGTGCTGCTGCGCCACGGTTTCGGCTACATCGTCGAGAGCATGGAGCTGCAGCACCTCGTGCCGCTGCGGCGCCGCATCCAAGGGGAGGAGCCGGAACACCGGCCGCGCGGGGCTCGGCTGCGGGCGGCGCTGGAGGAGCTGGGCCCGACGTTTATCAAGCTGGGGCAGATGCTCAGCGCGCGCCCCGACCTTCTTCCGGCCGACGTGGTGGCCGAGCTGGCGCGGCTGCAGGACAGAGTACCCCCGGTGCCGTTCGAAAAGATCGCGGGGGAAATCGAGCGGGAGCTGGGCAAGCCTTTGTCTGCGCTGTTCCGCTCGGTGGACCCCGAGCCCATCGGCGCGGCGTCTATCGGCCAAGTGCACCGCGCTGTGCTGGCCGACGGCGCGGAAGTCGTGGTCAAAGTACGGCGGCCGGGCATTGAGGACATCGTCGAGGTTGACTTGGACATCCTGGCCGCGCTGGCGCAGCGGGCCGACGAGCGTTGGCCGGCGGCCCGCGTCTCGTTTGTTGAGGTCGTCAACGAGTTCGCCCGGACGCTGCGGCGCGAGATGGACTACCGCCTGGAGGCGGCCTACACCCAGCGCTTTCGCCGCCTGCTGGCCGATGATCCACGCGTCGTCATCCCGCAGGTTTACGAGCAGCTGACGACCAGCCGCGTCCTGGTCATGGAGCACGTCGGGGGCGTGAAGATCACCGACCGGGACGGGCTCGCGCGCCTGGGAGTCGACCCGGCGGCGGTGGCCAAGCTCGGGGCCGAGACGTTCCTGAAGATGGTCTTCCTGCACGGCCTGTTTCACGGCGATCCGCACCCGGGCAACTTGTTCGTGCTGCCCGGCGGACGGCTGGGCGTCATCGATTTCGGCATCGTGGGGCGCTTGGACGAAGAGACGCTGGACGCGGTGGCCGACCTGTTCATCGGCGCCACCCAGCGTGACGTGGCGCGCATCATCGACGGGCTGCTGCGACTTGACGCCGTGGGCGAAGACGCCGGTTTGGGCGCGCTGGCGCGGGACTTGTCCGACATGCTGGATCGCTACCACGGCAAGACGCTGAAAGAGCTGGCCGTAGGACTCATCGTCAACGAAGTGATCCAGCTGGTCCACGACCACCAGCTCCGCCTGCCCGCCGACCTGTTGGTTCTGGGCAAGGCGCTGGTCACCATCGAAGGCTTGGGCAAACAGCTCGATCCCGACTTCAACGCGCTGGAAGTCGCGCGGCCGTTTGCCGCTGAGCTGCTGCGGCGCCGGGTGCACCCGGCGGCGCTGGCGCGGCGGGGCACCCGGGACGCGGTGGAGCTGGCCAAAACGCTGCGGGGCTTGCCGGGCCAGCTGGAACGGGCCATCCAGCGCGTCAACCGCGGGGACGTGCGGGTGCGTGTGGCCGTCGAGGGGCTGGAACGAGCCGTCAAGCGGCTGGAACGGGGCTACAACCGCATCGCGATGGCCGTCGTGTTTGCGGCGCTCTTCCTGGGTTCCATCGTCCTCTTGAACATCGCGCCCGGGCCCACCCTGTATGGCGTGCCCGTGTTGGCCCTCATCGTCTTCGCAGCGGCCTTCGGGACGGGCTTGTGGCTGGCCCTGGTGGTCATCCGCTCGGGGCCGTGGTAACGGGCGGTGGGCCGGCCGCAGGGCAGGGATGGCAGCCGGCTTGCAGAAGATGTACGCCGGCGGGACTGGAGGCCTTGCGGGGCGTTTGGGAGACGTGGGCGTGCAGCGGCTGCACAGAGACCCATCGCCCGGCGAGCCGTTGCCCCGTTAGCGTCCGCCTTCGTCCCGCTTCAAGCTCCCGTGGAGGAACACGATGAAGGTTCATACCCGTTGGATCGTCACCCCGCCTCCGGACGAGGCGCTGGTACGCCGCGTCGCGGCCTGCGCCGGCGTGTCGCCGCTGACGGCGCGCCTTTTGGTCGCGCGCGGCTATACCGACCCGGAGGAGGTCCGAGCGTTCCTGTCGGCCGACGAGCGGGGACTGCATGACCCGCGGCTGCTGCCGGACATGGAGGCGGCCGCCGAGCGGGTGGCGGCAGCGGTCCGTCGCGGCGAGGCGGTGGCCGTCTACGGCGACTACGACGTCGACGGCCAGACCGGTACGGCGCTTTTGGTGCGCGGGCTGTCTGCCCTGGGCTTGCGGCCCGTGTGGTACATTCCCGAGCGGGTGGCCGAAGGGTACGGCCTCAACGCGCGCGCCATCGACGAGCTGGCGGCGGCCGGAACGCGCCTTCTGATTTCGGTGGACTGCGGGATTCGCGGCCACGCCGAGGTGGCGCGGGCCCGGGCGGCCGGCATGGACGTCGTCATCACGGACCACCACGAGCCGGGCGAAGACTTGCCGCCCGCCTTGGCCGTGGTGAACCCGAAGCGGGCGGACAGCGCCTACCCCTTCCGGGAGCTGGCCGGCGTCGGCGTCGCATACAAGCTGCTGCAGGCGGTGTGGGCCAAATTCGGGGCTGGACCACTGCCCGGCTGGGCGCTGCAGCTGGTGGCGCTGGGGACCGTCGCCGACGTTTGCCCGCTGGTCGGGGAAAACCGCATTTTCGTCCGCCTCGGGCTGGAACGCATCAACAGCCGGCCGTTGCCGGGGCTGGAGGCGCTCATCCAGGCGGCTCGGCTGCAGCCGGGGAACATTACGGCCGGCGATGTGGCTTACATCCTCGGGCCGCGGCTTAACGCGGCGGGCCGGGTCAGCCACGCGGCCACGGGCGTGCGGCTGCTGCTCAGCGACGACGTGGCGGCGGCTTTGCCGCTGGCCGAGGAGCTGGAGAGGGAAAACGAGGAGCGGCGCCGTGTGGAGGCCGGCATCCTTGAAGAAGCCTTGCGGCGCGTCGAAGAAGAGGATATGCTGTCGGACTGGGTGCTGGTAGTGGACGGCGAGCGCTGGCACCCGGGCGTCATCGGCATCGTGGCGTCTCGCCTGGTGGAGCGGTTTGCCCGGCCGGCCATCGTCATCGGGTTGGATGGAGAAAAAGGAAAAGGGTCCGGGCGCAGCATCCGGCCCTTTGACTTGGTGTACCATCTGAGCCGTTGCGCCGACTTGCTGGAGCAGTTCGGCGGCCACGCGATGGCAGCCGGCCTGACGGTGGCGCGCGCCAACGTGCCGGCGCTGCGCCGCCGCCTCAATGAGCTGGCGGCGGCCGTGCTGGGCCCGGCCGATTTGGTGCCGGAAACCCGGATCGATTTGGAGGTCCGGCTCGGCGACGTCAACGAACAGCTGGTGCTGGAGCTGGAGCGGCTGGCGCCGTTCGGGGCGGGCAATCCGACGCCCCTGTTGGCGGCGCCGCGGGCTCTGATCCTCGGCGCCCGGACGGTGGGGCGCGACGGCGAGCACTTGAAGCTGACGCTGCGCTGCCCGGAAACGGAAGCCGTTTACGAAGCCATCGGCTTCGGTGCGGGTGCGCTGCTGGAGTCGGCGGTGCCGGGCACGGAAGTGCAAGTGGCTTTCGTGCCGCGGCTGTCCGAATGGCAAGGACGGCGGCGCGTGGAGGTGGAGCTCAAGGCGCTGCAGTCTCCGCTGGCCGCCGCGGAAATGCGCCTAGCCCTGGAGCGGAGGCCGCACGCGGTGCCGGCCGTCCTTCCCGGCCGGCGGCCGGCGGCGGTGCCGGTCGTCGACCGGCGCGACGACGCGCCGGAGCATCCCCTGGCGCGCGTCGCGTACATGGCTACGCTGGCGGCCGGCGGCGCTCGCCTGGTAGCCGCGCTGGGCGCGGGCGAGCCGGCCGGTGCGCTGGTTCAAGCCGCCTCCATGTCGCTGCACGGCAGCGGCACCGAGCTCGAGAGCCTGCCGGAGCGGCTGGAACAGCGCTGGATCGTGCTGTCCGGCGATTCCGAGCCGGGCGCCCCGCTGCACGTCCCGCCCGCGCCGCGTGAGCCGTGGCCGGGCCGCGGTCACCTGATCGTCTTCGGCCTGCCGGCGGCCGAAGACCTCTTTTGGTCCGCGCTGCTGCAAGCGGCCGCCTCGCCGGGCTGGGTTATCCACCTGGCGTACGGCCAAGCCGCCGTGGAAGCGGCGCGGCAACGCCTCGAGCGGCGCTATCCGGGCCTCGAAGCGCTACGTTGGGTGTACCGGGCGCTGCGGGCCCGCGCCGGCGCAGGCGGGATCCTGCCGCCCGCGGAGCCGCTGGTCCGGAGCATCGCCGCCGAGTGGCCCGGGCTGGTGGATCCGGAGGGGGTGGCGTTCGCGTTGGACGTATTCGAAGAGTTGCGGCTCGTCGAACGGGACGAAGCCGGCCGGCTGCGCATGGGCGCGTTTCGCCAAGTGGACGTCGGTAGGTCGGTGCGATATAATGACGGTGTCAAAGTGAAACAATTGTTTGGCGCGTTTAGCCGGATCGCCCTCGAGGCGCATCCGGCTCGTCTAATCGCGATGGCTGCCGAGAGGAGTTCGTTGGATGGATTTGCGGGCGCTCATTCGGGAAGTGCCGGACTTTCCTAAGCCGGGCGTAAATTTTAAAGATGTTACGACGGTCATGACCAACGGCGAGGCGCTGCGGTATATCGTCAAGCGCATGGCCGAGCATTTCGGCCCGAAAAAGCCGCAGCGCATCGTGGGCGTAGAATCGCGCGGCTTTCTGCTCGGCGCGCCGCTGGCGTACGAACTCGGCGTCGGTTTCGTGCTCGTGCGGAAAGCGGGCAAGCTGCCGGCGGAGAAGATCAGCGTGGAGTACGAACTCGAATACGGGCGGGACCGGCTCGAGATGCACGTCGATTCCATTGAGCCCGGGATGCCCGTGGCCATCGTCGACGACTTGCTGGCCACCGGCGGCACCATGTCCGCCACGGCCCAGCTGGTCGAGCAGCTGCAGGGGCGGATCGTCGGGTTCGGCTTTCTGATTGAGTTGACCTATCTCGGCGGACGGGAGCGGCTGAAAGGCTACGACGTGTTCTCGCTGGTGCAGTACGACAAGTAGCCGGCCAGATCCGGCGGTGTCGACGGCGATGCCGAATGACGCGCTGACGCAAAAGATTCTATCATACTACCCCGACGCGGACATCAGCCGCGTGCAGCGGGCCATGGAATTCGCGCGCCAGGCCCACGCGGGGCAGTATCGGGACTCGGGCGAGGAGTATTTCCAGCACCCGTACGAAGTCGCGCTCATTCTGGCCGATTTGCAGATGGACGTCGACACCATCGTCGCGGGCTTGCTGCACGACGTCCTCGAGGATACGTCCGTCACGCGGGAGGTCTTGGCCGAGCAGTTCGGCGAGCCGGTGGCGCGGCTGGTTGAAGGCGTCACCAAGCTGGCCAAGATCTCCTTCATGACCCGGGAAGAGCAGCAGGCGCGCTCGCTGCGCAAGATGTTCCTCGCGATGGCCGAGGACTTGCGGGTCATCGTCATCAAGCTGGCCGACCGCCTGCACAACATGCGGACGCTGCGGCATTTGTCGGCGGAGCGGCAACGCCGCATCGCCACGGAGACGCTGGAGATTTACGCGCCGCTGGCGCACCGGCTCGGCATGTGGTCCATTAAATGGGAAATGGAAGATTTGGCGTTTCGCACCTTGTACCCCGATGAGTACGCGGAGCTGGTGCGGCAAATCGCCAAGCGGCGCGAGCAGCGGGAGAAGGAAATCCAGAGCGTCATCGAGCAGCTGCAGGCCCGGCTGAAGGAAGTGGGCATCCAGGCGACGCTGCAAGGGCGCCCGAAGCACCTGTACAGCATCTGGCAAAAGCTGAAGCGGCAAGGGACCGACTTGAGCAAGATTTACGACCTGATGGCGGTGCGCGTCATCGTCGACACCGTGAAGGACTGCTACGGGGTCCTCGGCTTGGTTCACACGATGTGGAAGCCGATTCCCGGCCGCTTCAAAGACTACATCGCCATGCCCAAGTCCAACATGTACCAATCGCTGCACACGACGGTGGTGGGCCCGAGCGGCGAGCCGCTGGAGATCCAGATTCGCACCCACGAAATGCACCGCGTGGCGGAGATGGGTATCGCCGCCCACTGGCTGTACAAGGAAGGGCGCAGCAGCAGCGAATTCGAGGAAAAGGTGGCCTGGCTCCGGCAAGTGATGGAATGGCTGCGGGAGATGAAAGACCCGCAGGAATTCATGGAGACGCTCAAGATCGACTTGTTCGAAGACGAAGTGTTCGTTTTCACGCCCAAGGGCGACGTCAAGAGCTTGCCGGCCGGCTCGACGCCCATCGACTTCGCCTTCGCGGTGCACACCGACATCGGCATGCACTGCGTCGGCGCGCGGGTCAACGGCAAGATGGTGCCGCTCGACTATCGCCTGCAAAACGGCGAATTCGTCGAGATTTTGACTTCGAAAAACGCTCGGCCGTCGCAGGACTGGCTGTCCATCGTCAAGACGTCGAAGGCCCGCAGCAAGATTCGCAGCTATTTCAAGGAGCTCCACCGCGAGGAAAGCAAGGCCCGCGGCAAGGAGATGCTCGAGCGCGAGGCGAAGCGCCTCGGCCTGGAGCCCGCCGAAGTGTTCAAGGTGGATCGGCTCGACGAGGTGGCCAAGCGGTACGGCTTGGCGGACGCGGACGACTTGTACGCCGGCGTCGGCTTCGGCAAGGTAACGGTGGCGCAGGTGCTGTCGCGGCTCATCGGGCGCCAGGAGCTGGAGGCGCGCCGGCGCCAGGTGCGGGAGCGGCAGCGCAAGAACGGCGCCCACCCCGGCGGGCGGCCGGAGGTGCACCACCGCGGCGTCATCGTCGAAGGCGTCGAGAACGTGCTCGTGCGTTTCTCCCGCTGCTGCAACCCGGTGCCGGGCGACGAAATCGTGGGCTACATCACCCGCGGCCGCGGCGTGTCGGTGCATCGCCGCGACTGCCCGAATCTTTTGGCGCTGAACGACGAAGGACGGCGCATCGAGGTCCGATGGGAACGGGATCCGTCGGGGACGTACCCCGTGGAGATTTTGGTGGAAGCCGTCGATCGCGCCAACTTGCTGGCCAACATCATCGAGTCCATCAACGACGGCATCACGAGCGTCGGTGCCGTCAACGCCCGCACGGACCGGCAGAGAATCGCCACGATCAACATCATCGTCGACATTCACGATGTGGAGCACATGAAGAACGTCATCAACCGCATCAAGCAAGTGGAAGGGGTCCTGCACGTCGAACGGGCCCGTCCGAGCTGAGCGATTGGGGGAAAAGAGGCTTGCGCGCGGTCATCCAGCGCGTCGCGGCGGCGTCGGTGGAGGTGGACGGCGAGGAAATCGCGTCCATCGGGCGGGGACTGCTGGTGCTGCTGGGAGTCACGCACGCCGACGACGAGAAACACGCCGTCGCGATGGCGGACAAGCTGGCCCACCTGCGAATTTTCGAAGACGAAGCGGGGAAGATGAATTTATCCATCGCGGACGTCGGCGGCGAGTTTCTTGTCGTTTCCCAGTTCACGCTGTACGGCGATATCCGCAAGGGACGCCGCCCGAGTTTTACGGACGCGGCGCCTCCCGAACAGGCGCGGCGGCTGTACGAGCGGGTCATCGAGGAGCTGCGGCGGCGCGGCTATTCGGTACAGAGCGGGCGTTTCGGCGCTCACATGCACGTGCGGCTCGTCAACGACGGACCGGTGACGCTGTTGTTTGACACCTTTTCATGATTTGCAGTAGAATTGTTGGGCAATGGCTTCGGGCAGCCGTACTAAGGCCGGAGGAGGGCGGATGCGCCCATGTTTTTCGAAAAGCTGCGCAAACAAGTGCGCTGGATTATTCTCGTCATCGTCCTGGCATTCGTCGTGACGACCGTCTTCTACGTGGGCGCCGGGCAAGTTACCCAGACGGACTCGCCGCCCATCGCGACCGTCAACGGACGCAACATCACGTACGCCCAGTTCCAGCGGGCGTATGCCAGCAACGCCCAGGTGTACCGCACGCTGTTCGGCGCGGTGCAAGGCTCGGTGGCCGACGAGCTCATGTACCTGTCGCTGCGCAGCCTCATTGAGACGCAACTAATGTATGAAGCGGCGGAGAAGGCGGCGCTGCCGGTCAGCAACGACGAGATTACGGCGGTGCTGAACGACCTCAAGGCGTCGTTCTCCGACGAGTCCGCCTACCGCCAGGCTCTCATTCGAAGCGGCCTGACGGAGCGCGAACTGCGGGAGATGATTCGCGAGGACTTGCGGCTGCAGAAGCTGCAGGAGCAGGTCATGGCCCGGGCGCAGCTCAACCTGACGGAAGAAGAGCTGGCTGAGCTGGACGAAGAGTCCATCGAGGCGCTGCGCCAGGCGGCGCAGTCGGAGGAGCTGCGCAAGTGGCTCGACGAGCTGTGGGCGCAGGCCGAGATCGTCATCCACGATACGCGGCTGCGGGCCCACGACCTGGTGCGGCAGGGCCGCCTGGAGGAGGCCATCGCCGCCTACGAGCAAGCCATCGCCGAGAATCCGTTCGACGCCTACCTGCACCTGGCGCTCGGTTCCGTATACCAGGAGCTGGGGCGTATCGATGAAGCCGTGGCCGAATACGAGCAAGCGGTGGATCTGAACGACCAGGACGCCGATCTGCGCATTACGCTGGCGCTGGCGTACTTGGACGCGGGCCGCGACGAAGACGCGGCCGCCGTGCTGAGGGAGACGGGCGAGCAGTTCGCTGCGAACGCCGCACTGCAGTTCACGTTGGCGCAGCTGTTCATGAACATGGGCCTGACCGAGGACGCCCAAGCGGCCATGGAACGGCTGCAGGCGCTGCAGCCCGCGGCCACGGCAGAGCCCGCCGGCGCGGAAGGCGAGGGCGCCGCGGCCGAGGCGCCGGCCGCGGAGGCGCAAGCGGAGCCGCCGGCGCCGCAGAGCGAACAGGACAATTCGAACGAGTAAGCGCGGCGGGAGGGCGCCGGCTCGGCGTCCTGACCCTGACGCGCATGAGGGGACCTTGACGGCTTAGGCGGAATCCGGGTGGATTCCGCCTAGTTCTATCCAATGGCTGGGGTGATTGACGGTGGCGTATTTGACGGCGCCGCGAGGGACTACGGACATCCTGCCCTCGGAGGCGCGCCGGTGGGCGGCGCTGGAGGCCGCGTTCCGCGAAGTGTGCGCCTTGTACGGCTACGGGGAAATCCGCACACCCATCTTCGAGCACACGGAAGTGTTTGCCCGCGGCATCGGCACGTACACGGACGTCGTGTCGAAAGAGATGTACACCTTCGAGGACCGGGGCGGGCGCAGCTTGACGCTGCGGCCCGAGGGCACGGCAGGCGTCGTGCGCGCTTATCTGGAGCGGAATCTCGGAGCGGAAGCGCAACCTGTCAAGTTGTTTTACACCGGGCCCATGTTTCGTTACGAGCGGCCGCAGGCCGGACGCGCCCGGCAGTTCCACCACCTGGGCGTCGAGTGCATCGGCAGCGCCGATCCGGCCGTGGACGTGGAGGTCATTTCCCTCTTCGCCGCCTTGCTGCGGCGCATCGGGTTGAACGAATACACCATTCACCTGAACAGCATCGGCTGCCCGGCCTGCCGGCCCGCCTACGTGCAGCGGCTGCAGGAAGCGCTGGCGCCCGTCAAAGACCGGCTCTGCGCCAGCTGCCAGGAGCGGCTGGAACGGAACCCGCTGCGGGTGCTGGACTGCAAGCGGGACGAGTGCCGGGCGCTTACCCGGGACGTGCCTTCCATTCTCGACGCGTTGTGCGGCGAGTGCGCAGAGCACTTCCGCCAAGTGCGCGCCTACCTGGACGATTTGGGCATGGCGTACGTCCTCACGCCCCGGCTGGTGCGGGGGCTCGACTACTACACGCGGACGGTATTCGAGTTCGTGTCGCCGCGGCTCGGCGCGCAGGACGCCATTGGCGGCGGCGGCCGCTACGACGGGCTGGTGGAGACGCTGGGCGGCCCGCCGACGCCGGCCGTCGGCTTCGCGGCCGGCATGGAGCGCCTGTTGCTGGCCCTGTCGCCCGGGGAACAGGAGGCTGCCCCGGCATTCGACGTGTACGTCGCCACGCTGGGCCAGGCGGGGCGCCGGGTCGGCGTGGCGCTGGCGGAAAAACTGCGCCGGGCCGGGTTGCGGGTGGATTTGGACTACATGGGGCGCAGCCTGAAAGGGCAAATGCGCCAGGCCAACCGGCTGGGCGTGCCGGTGACGCTCATCGTCGGCGACGAAGAAGCCGCTGCGGGCACGATTCGGTTGCGCGACATGCGCACGGGCGAAGAGCGGGTCGTGCGCGCCGAGGAAATCCTGGACGCAATGGCTGCAGCGAGGAGCGTGGTATAGAGATGGCGCCGTCGACTAGGTGGCAGCGTACGCATGGATGCGGCGAGCTTCGGCTCGAGCACGTAGGCCAAGAAGTGATCCTGAACGGCTGGGTGCACCGCCGGCGGGACCACGGGGGACTCATTTTCGTCGACTTGCGCGACCGCAGCGGGATTGTCCAGCTGGTGTTCAGCCCGCAGACGGACGCTGAGGCCTTTGCGGTCGCGGAGACGCTGCGCAACGAGTACGTCGTGTCGGTGCGCGGGAAGGTGCGGCGGCGCATTCCGGGAGCGGAGAATCCCGAGCTGCCCACGGGCGACATCGAAGTCGACGCGACGCACGTGCAGGTCCTCAACCGCGCCGGCACGCTCCCGTTCAGCATTTCCGACCGGATCGACGTCGACGAGGCAGTCCGGCTGCGCTACCGCTTTCTCGACTTGCGCCGCCCGTCGATGCAGCGGGTCTTCATCGTGCGGCACAAGGCGGCCAAGGCGGTGCGGGATTTCCTGGACGCCGAGGGCTTCCTTGAGATCGAGACGCCCATGCTTACCCGCAGCACGCCCGAAGGCGCGCGGGACTACTTGGTGCCGAGCCGCCTTCACCCCGGCCACTTTTACGCTCTTCCGCAGTCGCCGCAGCTGTTCAAGCAGCTGCTGATGGTGGCCGGCTTTGACCGGTATTTCCAGATCGTGCGCTGCTTCCGCGACGAAGACTTGCGGGCGGACCGCCAGCCCGAGTTTACCCAGCTCGACGTTGAAATGTCTTTCGTCGAGGCGGAAGACGTCATGTCGATTATGGAGCGCCTCATCGTTTACGTCTTCCGCGAAGCCGCCGGCATCGAGCTGCCGACGCCGTTCCCGCGCCTGCGCTACGACGACGCCATCGACCGTTTCGGCAGCGACAAGCCGGACTTGCGCTTTCCCATGGAGCTGGTGGACGTTTCCGAGATCGTCCGCGGCAGCGAGTTCCGCGTGTTCACGTCGGCCCTGCGGCAGGGCGGTCGCGTCAAAGTGCTCAACGTCAAGGGCAAGGGCGACATGAGCCGGCGCGAGCTGGACGAGCTGACGGAGTTGGCCAAGCAGTGGGGCGCCAAGGGGCTGGCTTGGATGGCCGTGGAGGCCGGCGGCGTTCGCTCGCCCATCGCCAAGTTCTTGTCCGAAGAGGTGCTGCAGGCCGTCCTGAAGGCGGCGCAAGCCGAGCCGGGCGACTTGCTGCTCTTCGCCGCAGATCAGAGGGAGGTGGCGGCGGAGATCCTAGGACGGCTGCGCCTGCGCTTGGGCCGGCAGATCTATAAGCCGGATCCGATGACGTTCGCGCCGGTGTGGATCGTCGACTGGCCGCTGTTCCACCGGGATCCGGAAACTGGCAAGTTGGAGTCGGCTCACCACCCGTTCACCTCGCCGGTCGATGAAGACATCGAGCTGCTGGACACGAATCCGGCCGCGGTGCGGGCGAAAGCCTACGACCTGGTCATCAACGGGTACGAGCTGGGCGGCGGCAGCATCCGGATTCACCGGCGCGACGTGCAGGAGAAGGTATTCCGCGTGCTGGGCCTGTCCGACGAGCAGGCGCGCGACAAGTTCGGCTTTCTGCTGGATGCCTTCGAGCACGGCACGCCGCCGCACGGGGGCCTGGCGTTCGGTTTCGACCGGCTGATTATGTTGCTGGTCGGCACCGACAACATCCGCGACGTCATCGCTTTCCCGAAGACCCAAAGCGCGACGTGCCTTTTGACGCAAGCGCCTGCGCCTGTGGACGAGGAGCAGCTCAAGGAACTTCACATCCGGGTCGCGGCGCCGCCGCCGGCCCGGAGCTAGCGACGATCAAGCCGCCGCGCGGGTTGCCGCCCGGCGGCGGCTATGGTATGATGAAAGCAGATAGATGTCCTGCTGTGTTCGCCAGATGCCGAGGCCTTAACGTGACCGAACACCTACCACGTAGGGAGTCCGGGCTCTGGGCGTGGCGTGCAAGCCCTGGAACGCAGGGAAGCCCACAAGCGTCCAGGAGGACACCCACCTGCCGAGCGCGGGTTCACCAAGGCCGGGTCAGCGGCATGGCGGGACACTTTTCGGGAGCGGCGACTCCCGTTTTTTTATGCCATAATGGGGACGAGCGGATGAGGCCGTGTGGGCGGCCGGGAGCGGCAGCGGCGGCGAGGTGGGAAACATGGGTGACTTGTTCACGGCGGCGGAGGAACGAACGCGCCGGGCGGCAGCGCCGCTGGCGACGCGCATGCGGCCCCGCACGCTGGACGAAGTGCTGGGCCAAGAGCATCTGATCGGACCGGGACGCCCGCTGCGGGTGGCCATCGAGACGGACCGGCTGCCGTCGCTGATTTTGTACGGTCCGCCCGGCTCCGGCAAGACGACGCTCGCGGAAGTCATCGCCCGGACGACGAAAGCCCACTTTGTGAAGTTGAACGCCGTCGGCAGCGGCGTCGCCGACGTGCGTCAAGTCATTGAGCAGGCCAAAGATGCCTTGAAGTTCCACGGGCGCCGCACGGTGCTGTTCATTGACGAAATCCACCGCTTCAACAAAGCGCAGCAAGACGCGTTGCTGCCGGCGGTGGAAGACGGCACCATCATCCTCATCGGTGCCACCACGGAGAATCCTTATTTTTCCGTCAACGCCCCGCTCTTGTCTCGTACGCGCATCTTGCGCTTGCACGCGTTGAGCGACGAGCAGCTGGCGGAGCTCGTGCGGCGCGCCCTGGCCGACGCGGAGCGGGGCTTGGGCCGGCTCAACGTGCAATTGCAAGACGCGGCCCTCGCGGAACTGCTGCGGGCGGCCAACGGCGATGCCCGCGCGGTGTTGAACAGCCTGGAAGCGGCGGTGGAGCTGGCGCAGGCCGAGGCGCGGCGCGCCGGAGCGCCGCCGGACGCGCCGCTGGTGGTGACGCCCGAGGTCGTGCGGACCGCCGTGCAGACCCGCAGCATCCTCTACGATCCCGACGGGGACGCGCACTACGACACCATGTCGGCTTTCATCAAGAGCATGCGGGGCTCCGATCCCGACGCGGCGGTCTACTGGCTGGCGCGCATGCTGGAAGGCGGCGAAGATCCGCGGGCCATCGCCCGCCGGCTCATTATCCATGCGGCGGAAGACGTCGGCAACGCGGATCCGCAGGCGCTGCTGGTGGCTACGGCCGCCGCGGCCGCCGTCGAGCACGTCGGCTTGCCCGAAGCGCGCATCCCGCTGGCGCAGGCCGCCATCTATATCGCCGTGGCGCCCAAGAGCAACGCGGCCTGCGTGGCCATCGACAAGGCGCTGCAGGCCGTGCGCGAGCGGCGCTGGGAACCGGTGCCCATCCACCTGCGCGACGCCTCGTACCCTGGCGCCCGCCGCTTTGGGCACGGCGCGGGGTACAAGTACCCGCACGATTATCCCGGCCATTACGTGCCGCAGCAGTACTTGCCGGACAACGTGAAAGGCGAACGGTTTTACGAGCCCAGCGACCAGGGGTTCGAGGTCGTCATCCGGCGGCGGCTGGAAGAGCTGCGCCGGCTCGGCGAGGGCGGCGAGCCGCGGCCGGCGGGCGAGTAAGTCCACCCGGCGCGTTGTGCTCGTTGGGCGGAGCGGTTTGCCCTATAATGTTTCTCGATTGATTGCAGTTCGGCCCGGTTTCGGCGCCGACCCGGGCGCAGAAATGTCGTCTTGCGCATTTTGCGCCGGGAGCCGTGCACTCGCCTCCGGCGTTGACGCCCGCGGTGTCACATGCTAGTATAAGTCAAGTCAGTAAAGTCAAGCGAAACAGTCGGAATTGCAACGCGGAGGAGGCATGTGATGCGGGTTTCCACGCGGGGCGAGTACGGGCTGCGCGCGATGCTGGAGCTGGCCCGGCTGTACGGCAACGGCCCGATTCCGCTAAAACAGATCGCGGGACGCCAGAAAGTGTCGGAGCACTACCTGGAGCAGCTGATGAGCGCGCTGCGCAAAGCCGGCTTGGTGGCCAGCGTGCGCGGCGCCCAAGGCGGCTACGCGCTGGCCCGGCCTCCCGAGGAAATCTACGTCGGCGACGTGCTGCGGGTGCTCGAAGGCTCCATCGAACTTGAGTGGGACGAACGGGAGCCTCTCGGGGCGGAACCGCACTACCTGCCCATGTTCGCCACTCGCCGGCTGTGGCGCGAACTGAACGCGCGCATCGTGCAGCTGGTGGATTCGCTGACGCTGGCGGAGCTGCTGGCGTGGGGCGAACAAGATCAGGCCGCCCAGCGGGAATATGTGTACTACATTTGACGTGCACGCTGGAGGTGGCCAACGTGATTTACATGGACTATGCGGCCACCACGCCGTTGGACGAAGAAGTGTTCGAGGCCATGGCCCCGTGGTTGCGGCGCGAGTACGGCAACCCCTCGTCGCTCTACGCGCTGGCCCGGCGAGCGCGCGCGGCCATCGACGAGGCGCGGGAACAAGTGGCAGCCGTGCTGGGCGCCGCACCGTCGGAGATCTACTTCACTTCCGGCGGCACGGAGGCCGTCAACATGGCCGTCAAGGGCGTCGCCTGGGCCATGCGCGAGCAAGGCCGCGGCGACCACGTCGTCGTGTCGGCGGTGGAGCACAAGGCGGTGCTGGAGGCGGCCGCCTTCCTGGAGCGGCACGGCTTCCGCGTCACGCGCTTGCCCGTAGACCAGTACGGCTTGGTCTGCCCCGAGGCGGTGGCCGAAGCGCTGCAGCCCGGCACCGTGCTGGTCGCGGTCATGCACGCCAACAACGAGATCGGTACAATCCAGCCTGTTCGCGAAATCGGCCGCATCGCCCGCGAGCGGGGCGTGCCGTTCCTGGTCGACGCCGTCCAGACCGTGGGCTTGCTGGACGTGGACGTCAACGCCATCGGCTGCGACTTGCTGGCGGTGTCGGGGCATAAGGTGTACGGCCCCAAAGGCGTGGGGGCGCTCTATGTGCGGCGCGGCCTGCGTGTCGAGCCGCTGCTGCATGGGGGCGGCCAGGAAAGAGGTTTGCGCGCGGGAACGGAACACGTGGCCGGCATCGTCGGCCTTAGCGCCGCGCTGCGCCTCGCCGCGGCGAGAAGAATAGAAGCGGCCGAGCACGCCGCGCGGCTGCGGGACGCGCTGATCGAGGGCATCCGGCGCCGCGTGCCGGACGCGGTGCTGAACGGGCACCCGACGCAGCGGCTGCCCAACAACGCCCACTTCAGCTTTCCGGGCGTGGATGGCGAGTCGCTGCTGCTCAACCTGGACTTGGCGGGCATCGCGGCCTCGGCGGGTTCGGCTTGCACCTCGGGCTCGCTGGAGCCGTCCCACGTGCTGCGGGCCATCGGCTTGCCCAAGGAACTGACGCTGGGCGCCTTGCGGCTGACGGTAGGCAAGTACACGACTATGGAAGACGTCGCGGCCGTCGTCGACGCCGTCGCGGAAATCGTCGCGAGGCTGCGGGGGCGGGCGCCGGCGGCCGTCCGGATTTGGCGGAGAAATGAGTGAGAGCCATGGAGAGAACGAACGGCACGGCGCCGGGGTGGCCGCTGCCGCCCGGTGCGCCGCCGAAGCATAAAATTCGCGTCGTGGTCGCCATGAGCGGCGGGGTGGACAGCTCCGTGGCGGCGGCGCTGCTCAAAAAGGAAGGCTACGACGTCATCGGCATTACGATGCAGCTGTGGCCGTCGGATCTGCCGTATGGCCAATTTTCCGAGAGCGGCTGCTGCAGCCTGACGGCGGTGGAAGATGCGCGCCGGGTAGCGTACAAGCTTGGCATCCCCTACTACGTCGTCAACTTTCAGGAACCGTTCCGGGAGGCGGTCATCGACGCGTTCGTCGAGGAATACCTGCGCGGCGAGACGCCCAACCCGTGTCTCATCTGCAACCAAAGGGTCAAGTTCGGCCTGCTGCTGCAGAAAGCCATGGAATTGGGGGCCGACTACGTGGCCACGGGGCATTACGCCCGCATCGGCTACGACCCCGAGCGGGGCCGCTACGTAGTGCGCAAGTCGCGGGATCCGCTGAAAGACCAGACGTACACGTTTTACGGCCAGACCCAGGAGCAGCTGGCGCACACGCTGACGCCGTGCGGAGACTACACAAAAGAGGAAATCCGCGCGCTGGCGCGGGAGTGGAACCTGGGCGTGGCGTCCAAGCCGGATTCCCAGGAAATCTGCTTCATTCCCGACAACGATTACCGGCGCTTCTTGCGCGAGTACCGGCCCGAGGCTTACAACCCCGGCCCCATCCTCGACAAGCACGGCCGGCGCATCGGCACGCACGACGGCATCGCGTTTTACACCGTCGGCCAGCGCAAGGGCTTGCGCATCAGCAGCGGCGAGCGCTTGTACGTCATCGCCATCGACAAGGAGAACAACGCCCTCATCGTGGGGACGGAGGAGGACGTGCTGGGCACGGCGCTGGCGGTGCGCGACGTGAACTGGGTGAGCATCCCGGGCATCGACCGGCCGCGCCGGGTGCGGGCCAAGATCCGGTACAACGCTCCGGAAGTCGACGCGGAAATTTTCCCCGGGCCCGGCGGGCAAGTGGTGACGCGCCTTATCGAGCCGCAGCGGGCCATCAGCCCGGGTCAAGCGGTCGTATGGTACGACGGCGAGTACCTGCTGGGCGGCGGCATCATCGACCGGCAGCTGAGCGCGGAGGAGGCGGAAAGTTTGCGGGCAGCTGGGCATACTAGCATCGCGTCCGGCGTGCAGCAATGAAGCGCAGAGGGAGCTGACCGATCGATGATGAGCAAGCTGACGTGGGGCGTGGTCGGCTTTGCTTTGGGCGCGTACGTGATGTTCCGCGCCGACCGCCGCACCCGCCGCAAGTGGATGCGCCAAGCCCGGCGCGTAGGCGAGGCGCTCCAGTCGCTGAACCCCCGGTGAACGACGGCGCAGGGCAACTTGCGCCGTTTTTCCTTTGCTTGACACCTCCTGCGGCGAGTTGTACGATCAACTAACGACGAAAAAGCACATATTGCCATCGCTTTCGCAAGCCTTGTCGAGGGAGGACGTCCTCCGATGCAGCGTTGGAGCGCGGACGAGCTCCGCAGCCAGTTTTTGCGTTTTTTCGAGGAAAAGGGCCACAAGCGCCTGCCTAGCGCGTCGCTCATTCCTTACGGGGATCCGACGCTGCTGCTGACGGCGGCGGGGATGGTGCCTTTCAAGCCGTATTTTCTCGGACTGCGCAAGCCCGAGTATACTCGGGTGACCACGTGCCAGCGCTGCGTGCGCACGCCCGACATCGACCGGGTCGGCTATACGCACCGGCACAATACGTTTTTCGAGATGCTGGGCAACTTCTCGTTCGGCGACTATTTCAAGCGCGAAGCCATCAGCTGGGCTTGGGAGTTCGTCACGGAGCGGATGCAAATTCCGAAGGACGTCCTCTGGGTCAGCGTCTACGAGCAGGACGACGAGGCGGCGCGCCTGTGGCAGGAAATCGCCGGCATGCCCGAGGAGCGCATCGTGCGCCTGGGCAAGTCGGAAAACTTCTGGGAAATCGGCGTCGGCCCGTGCGGGCCGTGCTCGGAAATTTACGTCGATCGCGGGCCCCAGTATGGCTGCGCCGATCCGAACTGCAAACCGGGCTGCGACAACTGCCAGCGGTACCTGGAAATCTGGAACCTGGTTTTCATCGAGTTCCACAAGGAAGAAGACGGTTCGTACACCCGGCTCGAGAAGCCCGGCATCGATACGGGTATGGGGCTGGAGCGCGCCGCCGCGGTGCTGCAGGGCGTCGAGAGCAACTTCGACATCGACCTGGTGCGGCCCATCGTGGAGGCGGTGGCCGAGCGGGCGGGGGTCAAGTACGGCGAAGATCCGAAGAAGGACGTGTCGCTGCGGGTCATCACCGACCACATGCGGGCCGTGACGTTCCTCGTGTTTGACGGCGTCGTACCGGGCAACGAGGGCCGGGGCTACGTCCTGCGCCGCCTGCTCCGGCGGGCGTCTCGTCACGCGCGGCAGCTCGGCATCGAAGAGCCCATCTTGGCCGACATCAGCGACGTGGTCATCCGGCAGATGTCGGTAGGGTACCCCGAGCTGCCGGAGCGGCGCGAGTACGTGCACAACATGATCGCGCTGGAGGAGCGGCGCTTCCGCGAGACCCTCGACCAAGGCATGAACGTGCTGGACGAGCTGTTCGGCGAGCTGGCCGCGAGGGGCGAGACGGTCCTCAAGGGCCGCGACGTGTTCCGCCTCTACGACACGTACGGGATTCCGAAAGAGCTGGTCCAGGAAATCGCGGCCGAGCGCGGCTTTACGGTGGACCTCGAAGGGTTCGAAGCGGCCTTGGCCGAGCAGCGGGAGCGGGCGCGGGCCGCGCGGGGCGGCGGCTCGTACCTCGGCGTCGAGCCGGAAGTGTGGGCGCAGGTGGAGGTGCCGCCGACGCGGTTCGTCGGCTACACGACGCTGTCGTGGGAGGCGCGCGTGCAGGCGCTGCTCGTGGGCGGCGAGATGGTAGGCGAAGCCCGGCAAGGGCAGGACGCCTTGGTCATCCTCGACGCCACACCCTTTTACGCCGAAGCCGGCGGCCAGGTGGGCGACACCGGCACCATCACCGCTCCGGGCGGGCAGCTTTTGGTCAAAGACGTCCAGAAAAACGACAGCGGCGTTTACGTGCACTTCGCCAAGATCACCAGCGGCCGCATCCGCGTGGGCGACGTCGTGCTGGCGACGGTGGACGAAAAGACGCGCGTGGCGACGATGCGGCACCATACCGCTACGCACTTGCTGCACGCCGCGCTGCAGGAAGTGCTGGGCGAGCACGCGCTGCAGGCCGGGTCGCTCGTGGCGCCCGACCGGCTTCGCTTCGACTTTACGCACTTTGAGCCGCTGACGCCGGAGCAGCTGGCGACCATCGAGCGGATCGTCAACGAGAAAATCATGGCCGCCCTGCCCGTCACCTGGGAGGAAATGCCGCTGGAGCAGGCGCGGCGGCTTGGCGCGAAGGCGCTGTTCGGCGAAAAGTACGGGGAAATCGTGCGGGTCGTCCGCATCGGCGACTACAGTCTCGAACTGTGCGGCGGCACGCATATGAATAACAGCGGCGAAATCGGCCCGTTCAAGATTGTCTCGGAAGGCAGCGTGGCGGCGGGCGTGCGCCGGATCGAAGCGCTGGCCGGCGAGCCCGCGTGGCGCTATATCGCTGAACGGGACGAGCTGGTGCGCGCCGTAGCCAGGCGGCTTCAGGTGGCGCCCGCGCAGGTGGAGGAAAAGCTGGAGTCGGTCCTGCTGCAGCTGCGGCAGACCGAGCGCGAGCGCGACGAGCTGCGCCGGCAGTTGGCGGCGCTGCAGGCGGAAAGGCTGCTGGCGCAGGCGGAGCGGGTGGACGGCGTCGCGATCTTGACCGCGGCCGTCGACGGCGTCGACGGCGACGAGCTGTTGGCCATGGGCGACACGTTGCGGGATCGCCTGGGCGAAGGTGTCGTCGTGCTGGGTACCGCGTCGGGCGGCAAGGCGCTGTTCGTGGCCATGGTGACGCCCGGGCTCGTCCAGCTGGGCGTGCACGCGGGGCACATCGTGCGGGAGGCGGCCACCGTGGCGGAGGGCGGCGGCGGCGGGCAACCGCACATGGCGCGCGCCGGCGGCAAGAATCCCGCCAAGCTCGCGGACGCGCTGGCTCGCGCCAAGGCCGTGGCTCGCGAGCAGGTGGCGGCGGCCCGGGCCAGCCGGTGAGGGCGCGGCGGGGTGCCTCCGGCGGACGGGCCGGCAAGGAGGTTGGAGCCTGTCATGGGCGAAGAGCTCGACCGTACCATGCTGTTCCGGATGGAGCCGGAACAGGTCTCCCGCGCCGGAAGAATTTTGCGCGAAGTATTTGCAGCGCTGGAGGAAAAGGGGTATGATCCGGTCAGTCAGATCGTCGGCTACCTGCTGTCCGGCGATCCGACATATATAACGAGTCACAGGCAAGCCCGCAGCCTCGTGCGCAGCGTGGAACGGGCGGAACTGCTGGAGGAGCTGGTCAAGGCGTACTTGGCGGAGAACCGGTGAAGCGCCGCATCCTGGCGCTGGACGTCGGCCGCCGGCGCATCGGCGTCGCGGTCAGCGATGAACTGGGATTGACGGCGCAGGCGGCCACCGTGCTGGAAAACACGGGCGAGGAGGACGTATTCGCGGCTCTCCGGGCGCTGGTGGAACAATACGATCCGGAGCGCATCGTGGTCGGTTTGCCGCGGCGGACGGACGGTTCACTGGGACCCGAAGCGCAATATGTTCTCACGCTCGGGCGCCGGCTGGCGGATGCCGTCGGCGTCCCCGTCGAATATTGGGATGAGCGGTTCAGCACCGCCGAAGCCGAGCGCATGCTGATCGAGGCCGGGCTGCGGCGGTCGCGGCGGCGCCGGGTGGTAGATCGGGTGGCCGCCGGTATTATCTTGCAGGGGTATTTGGACAGTCGGCGCCGAGAAAGCTAAATTCAAACAAGGATAGGAGTGGTCCCGGTGACCGAAGACACGGAGATCATCACGCTGCAGGACGAGGACGGCAACGAGGTGGACTTCGAGGTGGTCGACTCCATCGAGGTCGACTACACCCAATACGTCCTGCTCGCGCCGGTGGATCCGGAGGAAGGCGAGGAGAACGCCGCCTACCTCTTCCGGGTCGACGAGGATGAAAACGGCGACCAGACGCTGGTCCCGGTGGAAGACGACGAGGAGTTCGAACGGGTCGAGGCCGCGCTGCAAGAGCGCGACGAAGCGTACGCCGACGACGAGGAATACGAGGACGAAGACTTCGATCCGTTTGAGGAAGACGAGGAAGATAGCTGAATTTGCCACCCGCCTCCCGTCCGGCTATAATTGTGGCCGAGGTGGGAAAATTGGAAGGACTGTCGGCAAATAGCGCCCTGTCCAGCGTCGAGACCGGCCCGGCGGCGCCGGCCCGCTCCCAGGTGCCCTTGGGGAAGCGCCTGGCGGCGTGGGTCCTGTTGCTGCTGGGCCTCGGCGCGCTGACGGGGCTGGCCGCCTTTCGCTACATGACGCTGCCTGCGTCGACGCCGCGCAATGCCCAGGCGCTGATCGTCTCCATCCCGGAAGGCATGACGACGGCCGAGATCGCGCAGTTGCTGGAAGAGAAGGGAATTATCCGCAAGGCGCGCTTCCTCCAATGGCTCAGCCGATTATACCGCGTCGACGCTCGGCTGCAGGCCGGCCACTACTTGCTGAGCTCCGACATGAACTTGCTGGCCGTGCTGCAAGCCCTGCGGGACGGCCGCGTGCACGTGGTGCGCGTGACGATTCCCGAAGGATATCACCTGCGGCAGATCGCCGACTTGCTGGCAAGGAACGGCCTGGTGGACCGGGAGCGGTTCCTGCGCCTGGCCAGCGACGAGTCGCTCGTTTACGGGGACGAGCCTCCCATCGCCAAGCCCCACCCGTCGCTGGAGGGCTACCTGTTCCCGGACACCTACCTGCTGTCGCCGGCTATGACCGAAGAGCAGATCATACGTACCATGGTGAACCGCTTCCTTGAAGTGGTCATGCCGTTGGTGGACGGCCGGCCGGCGCCGCTGGGGATGAGCCTGCACGAAGTGGTCACCTTGGCGTCCATCGTGGAGAAGGAAGCGCTCTACCGCCACGAGGAGCCCATCATCGCATCGGTGTTCATCAACCGGCTGTCCATCGACATGCCGCTGCAGGCGGATCCGACCATCGCCTATTTGTTCGACGAGCACAAGCCGAGGATTTCCTACGCCGACTTGCAGATCGATTCACCCTACAACACGTACCGTTACCGGGGGTTGCCGCCTACGCCCATCGCGAGCCCGGGCGCCTCGGCCATTCAGGCCGTCATGGAGCCTGCGGAGACCGAATGGCTCTTTTTTGTGGCCCGGGGCGACGGCACCCACATTTTCTCCCGCACGTTCAGAGAGCACGTGCAAGCGCGCCAGCAAGTGGGACGATGACGCACAGCCGGGTGGCACGCATCACCGCCCGGCTTCATACACTTCCTGAGGGCGGCGCCGACGCCGCCGGGGCCGGCCGGTGCCGGCCTTACATTTCAGGAGGTGCATCCGCTTGCTGGCAGCTCTCGCCGCGGCCGCAGCTTCGTTGTTGGATGGTTTCCTTTGCCTTGCGGCCTACATCAGCAACAGCGTCTTTCCGCAGCCGCTGTCGGCCGAGGAAGAAGCGGCGCTGCTGGAGCGCATGGCGCGCGGCGATGTCGAAGCCCGCAACCGCTTGGTCGAGCACAACCTGCGTCTCGTGGCCCACATAGTGAAAAAGTTCGACAACACCGGGGAAGACGCCGACGATCTCATCTCCATCGGCACCATCGGCCTCATCAAGGCCGTCAACACGTTCGACCCGGACAAGAAGACCCGCTTGGCGACTTATGCCGCGCGCTGCATCGAGAACGAAATCCTCATGCACCTGCGGTCCACCAAGAAAACCCGCGCCGAAGTGCTGCTGTACGACCCGATCGGCTCCGACAAGGAAGGCAACGAGATTACGCTGCTGGACATTTTGGGCACGGACGCGGACCTGGTGGCCGACCGGGTGGAGCAGCGGATGAACAGCGAGCGGCTGCGGGATCGCCTCAAGCGGCTGACCCGGCGCGAGAAGCTGATCCTGGAGCTGCGCTACGGACTAGTGGACGGCGTGCGGCAAACCCAGCGGGAAATCTCCAAAGTGCTGGGCATCTCTCGCTCTTACGTCTCCCGCATCGAAAAGCGCGCCATCAACAAGCTCCAGGAGCAGATGCTGGCCGACGGGTGATGTGGTATAATGGCGCGCAGCGTTGGACACACGGAGGAGACCGATGCTGCGCTGGCTGACGCCCGACGCCGTTTACGAATCGCTGTTCGAGGTTGATCTGGAAGACCTGAAAGCCCGGGGCATCCGGGGGCTCATCATCGATCTGGACAACACGCTCATCGCCTTTGGGCACGGCCAAGTCACCGAGCAGGCGCGGCGCTGGGTAGCCGAAGCCCGCGCCATGGGCTTCAGGCTTTGCCTGACGTCCAACGCTCTTTCCGGCCGTGTCCGCTATTTTGCCCAGATGCTGGACATGCCCGGCGTCGCCATCGCGATCAAGCCGGCGCGGCGGGCGTTTCGGCGGGCGCTGCGCCTGCTGGAGACGAAGCCGGAGGAAACGGCGGTCATCGGCGATCAGCTGTTTACCGACGTCCTCGGCGGCAAGCTCATGAACCTGTACACCGTGCTCGTCAACCCCCTGAGCACGGCGGAGCTGGGCACGACGCGCCTGATGCGGCGCCTGGAGCGCCGGGTGCTGCGCAGGCTCGTCCGCGAAGGGCGGCTGGCCCACGGCGAGGCCGTCGCGCGGCGCCGAGCCGGTGAGCAAGTGTAGTATTTTCGCAGGAATCCGCCTTCGCGTGTTGAACCCCTGGTCCGTATGGAAGTCAACGTCGTTTTGATTGGTTTTATGGGAGCGGGCAAGTCCACCGTCGGCCGGCGGCTGGCGGAGCGCATGTCCCGCCCTTTCGTCGACCTGGACGCGGTCATCGAGGAAACGGCGGGCATGTCGATCCCGGAGATTTTCGCCGCCGAGGGCGAGGAGGGGTTTCGCCGCCGTGAAGCCGACGCCGTGGCCCGGGTCAGCGCCGAGTGCGGCCAAGTCATCGCCGCAGGGGGTGGGACCGTCATGCAGCGGCGAAACTTGGCGCGGCTGCGGGCCACCGGCGTTCTCGTGTGGCTGCGGGGGCGGCTGGATACGGTGCTGGCTCGCGCCCAGTCCGAGTCCAACGGGCATCGTCCGCTGCTGGCCAAGCCGCGGGCGGAGCTGGAGCGGCTGTACGCCGAGCGCGAGCGGGTGTACGCCCTGGCCGACCACATCGTCGACGTGGACGACAAGACGCCGGATCAGGTGGCCGCGGAAATTGAGGCGGTGCTTAGGGGATCGAACCGCCCGCAGGCCGTCGTGGTCAACGTGCCGCTCCCGGGCCGCAGCTACGACATTTTCGTCGGACAAGGCCTGCTGGCCGATGCGGGGCGGCTCTGCGTCGGCGCCGGCGTCAGCGGGAAAGGGTTGCTGGTGACGAACGCCACCGTCGGCGGGCTGTACGGCGGCGCGCTGCAGCGGTCCTTGTCACTCGCGGGTTTGCGGGTGCCGCGGGTGGACGTTCCTGACGGGGAACAGTACAAGACGCTGGACACGGTCGTCCGCATTTACCGGGCGGCCGTCTCGTATCGCCTGGACCGGCGCTCGTTTTTTCTGGCGCTGGGCGGCGGCATGACCGGCGACCTGGCCGGGTTCGCCGCGGCCACCTTTTTGCGGGGTGTGGACTTCGTCCAGGTCCCGACGACGCTGCTGGCGCAGGTCGACGCCGCGGTGGGAGGCAAAGTCGGGGTCAACCTCGACGAAGGGAAGAACCTGGTCGGGGCGTTTCACCAGCCGCGGATCGTCATTGCCGACGTGGACACGCTGCAGTCGCTGCCCACGCGCGCGCTGGCGGCGGGCCTGGCCGAGGTCGTCAAGTACGGCATGACGGCCGACCCGCACCTGCTGGATTTCTTGGAGGACCGCATGGAACAGCTGCTGGCGCGGGATCGCGCGGCGCTCATGCGCGTCGTGGCCCGCTCGTGCGAGATCAAGGCGTCCGTCGTGGCGCAGGACGAACGGGAAACGCTGGGCGTGCGCGAGGGGCTCAACTTCGGCCATACCATCGGCCACGCGCTGGAGGCCGCGCTGAGCTATTCCACGCTGTTGCACGGTGAAGCGGTGGCCATCGGCATGTTGGCCGCCGCCATGCTGTCGGCCCGGCTGACCGGCTTGGCGGCGTCGGAAGTGGAACGGCTGGCGGCCTTGCTGCAGCGCGCCGGCTTGCCGCTGGCGCCGCCCGCCGTAGACCCGGACCAGCTGCTGACCATCATGCGGCGGGACAAGAAGGTGCTGGCCGACCGGCTGCGGTTTGTCTTGCTGGAGCGGACGGGCCGCTGGGTCGTGCGGGATGATGTGCCCGACGAACTGGTGCTGGACGTGCTCAGGGAGCAGCGGAGCATATGGGCGGCGACGGCGAAAAACTGAAGGTCCTGGTGCTGCACGGTCCGAACCTGAACTTGCTCGGCACGCGCGAGCCGGACGTATACGGGCACGCGACGCTCGCGGACATCGAGGACATGTTGGCCGCATCGGCCGCCGAGCTGGGCGCCGAAGTGGAGTTTTTCCAGTCGAACCACGAAGGCCAGCTCATCGACGCGCTTCACGGCGCCCGCGGGCGATTTGACGCCGTCGTCATTAATCCCGGCGCGCTCACCCACTACAGCTACGCGCTGCGCGACGCCATTGCGGCCGTCGGGCTGCCCACCGTCGAGGTGCACCTGTCCAACATCCACGCGCGCGAGCCGTTCCGGCGGCGCTCGGTGGTGGCGCCCGTCTGCGCCGGGCAAATCGCGGGCTTCGGCCCCGACAGCTACTTGCTTGGTCTCATCGCCGCCGTGAATTTGGCGCGGCGGCGCAAGAATTCTACTCAAGGGAACGGGGAGCAGCAGTCATGAAAACGCGCATCGAACAGTTGCGGGCTCTGTTTGCCGGCGCCGGCATCGATGGCCTGCTGGTCACCGGCGCGACGAACCGGCGCTACATGACCGGCTTTACCGGCAGCGCGGGGATGGCGCTCATCACGCGGGATGAAGCGTTGTTGCTCACCGACTTCCGCTACATCGAGCAGGCCGCCCAGCAGGCGCCGGACTACGAGGTCGTTCGCTACGACGACCCGTACGCGATCCTCAACGAGCGCCTGCAGCGCTACAAGGGCCAGCGCATCGGCTTTGAAAGCCACCACGTGACGGTCCATGAGCTGGAGAACATCAAGAAGGCCGGAGGCGACGCGCCGCCGGTCGAGTGGGTGCCGGTCAAGGGACTGGTGGAGCAGCTGCGCGGCCGCAAGAGCGAGGAAGAGCTGGCGCTCATTCAGAAGGCGGTCGACATCACCGACGCGGCGTTCACGTACATCCTGGACCACCTGCGCCCGGGCGTGACGGAGAAAGAGATCGCCTGGAAGCTGGAAGTGTTCATGCGGGAGCAAGGAGCCGACGGCCTGTCCTTCTCGCCTATTGTGGCGTCCGGGCCCAACGGCGCCATGCCGCACGCGCGGCCGACCGACAAGCCGCTGGCGGCGGGCGAATTCGTGACGCTGGACTTTGGCTGCGTCTACCAGGGCTACTGCTCGGACATGACCCGCACCGTCTTCATCGGCCAGCCCACCGCCGAGCAGCGGGCGCTGTACGACTTGGTGCTGAAGGCGCAGCTGGCGGGCGTGGCGGCGGTAAAGCCGGGCGTTGTGGGCAAGGACGTAGACGCAGCGGCGCGCAGCATCATCGAGGCGGCCGGCTACGGGGAATACTTTGGACATGGGCTGGGCCACGGCGTGGGTCTCGACATCCACGAAGAAATTCCGCGCCTGAGCACCCGCGGCACCGTCGTGCTGGAGCCGGGCATGGTTACCAGCGTGGAGCCGGGCGTGTACCTGCCGGGCCGGGGCGGCATCCGGATCGAAGATCTGGTCGTCGTCACGGAGGACGGGTGCCGCGTGCTCACGAAATCTACAAAAGATCTGCTCTGTTTGCCGTCGTAGGCCGCAGGCGCCACAAGGAGGTTTGTGCGTGATATCGGTCAACGACTTGCGCAAAGGCATGACCATCAGCTTGGAGGACGGCGTATACGTCGTCGTCGAGTTCTTGCACGTCAAGCCGGGCAAGGGCGCGGCGTTCGTGCGAACCACCCTGAAAAACGTGCGCACCGGCAACGTGGTGGAGCGCACGTTCCGGGCCGGCGAGCGCGTGGAGCGGGCGCACATTGAAACCCGCGAGGTGCAGTACCTGTACACGACCGGTGAAGAATACGTCTTCATGGATACGGAGTCGTACGAGCAGTACACGCTCAGGGCGGATCAGCTGGGCGACGCGCCCAAGTACATGAAGGAAAACATGACCCTGTACATTCAGTTCTACCAGGGCCAAGCCATCGGCGTGGAGCTGCCCAACACGGTGGAGCTCCAGGTGGTGCATACCGAGCCCGGCGTGCGCGGCGACACCGCTCAGGGCGCGACGAAGCCCGCGACGCTGGAGACCGGGCTCGTCATCCAGGTGCCTTTGTTTGTCGACACCGGCGACATCGTCAAGGTGGACACGCGCACGGGCGAATACTTGTCGCGCGCTTGAGGGACTCGTCGGCGCCGGCCGGGAACACTAACTGCCGCAAGGCCAGGAGAGGAGTGGTCGTCGGTGGCGGCCATCAGAGAGAAAATCGCATACCTGCGGGGCCTGCTGGAGGGCAGCGAGCTGGCGGGCAATGAGGTGAACCCGCGCGTCGTCTGGGAGAAGATGCTGGAGATCTTCGACGCTGTGGCCGAACGCATCGAGGAGCTGGAGATAGGCCAGGAAGAGCTGGAGGAGTACGTGGAGGCTCTCGATGCGGACTTGGGCGACCTGGAAGAGGAAGTCCACGGCCACGAGCAAGACTACGACGAAGAGGACGACGAAGACGAGGACGACGCGCACTTCGTCGAGATGCAGTGCCCGCGGTGCGGCGAGACCGTCTACTTCGAGGAGGATTTCCTCTTCGACGACGGTCACGAGGTGGCCTGCCCCGAATGCGGCGAGATTATTTATACCTCGGGGGCCGGGGACGACGAAGAAGACGAGGACAACGAGGAGGACGAGCAGGACGCGCGCGGGTAAGCCCGCGTCGTTCCCGCTTTCGCACTCGAGACTCTAGAACGCCCGTTGCGGCCTTGACGCCGCGGTTTGCCGGTTCCCACGGCAAGCCGCGGCGTTATTCGTCATAGCCTGTCCAGTGCGTGCATACAGTGCACCGAGGAGGGTGGACGGGGTGCACGCGGCGGGCAGGCCCACGGGCGCAAAACTGCACGTCTTGTTTTTCCTTCCCCCACGCATTGCTTCCCTCATCGAGCGTCTACCCGCGGCGCTTGTTTCCGACTTGAAAGAAATCCGCCTGCGGGTCGGCCGGCCCGTGGTGGTGACGGATCGGCGCGGGCGCGGCTGGTTCGTCGGCCCGCACGGCCCCGCGGCGGATCCCCTCGATGCCGCGACGTTCCGGCAGGAAGACGCGGCGGAATTCTTGCAGATCATCAGCCGCTCTTCCGTCTACGCCTTGGAAGAGGAATTCCGGCAAGGATTCGTTACGCTGCCGGGCGGCCACCGGGTGGGCCTGTGCGGCGAGGTGGCCGTGGCGGACGGGCGGCCGCGCACGCTACGCCACGTCGGCTCGTTTACCGTCCGCGTCGCGCGGGAAGTTCCCGGAGCCGCCGATGCGGTCTTGCCGAAGGTTGCGCCCGGCGGCGCTTCTCCGCGGCACACGCTGGTGATTTCACCCCCGGGCGGGGGCAAGACGACGCTGCTGCGGGACCTGGCGCGGCAGCTGGCCGCCCGCTGGCAGGTCGCCGTCATCGACGAGCGCTCCGAAATCGCCGCCTGCTGGCACGGCGTGCCGCAGCTCGACGTCGGCCCTTGCACCGACGTGCTGGATCGCTGCCCGAAAGCCGCGGGCGTCATGCAAGTACTGCGGGGCATGGCGCCGCAAGTGATCATCACCGACGAAATCGGCCGTCCCGAAGACGCAGCGGCGCTGCTGGAGGCCATGAACGCCGGGGTGGCGGTCGTCGCCTCGGCGCACGGCAGTTCGCTGGAGGAAGTCGCGGCTCGCCCGGCCTTGCGGGCGCTGTTTGATCCGTGCGGGTTCGACGTGGTGGTGGTGTTGGGCGGCGCCCGTGCGCCGGGAACGGTGACGGCGGTCGTGGAACCGGTCAAGCGGCGCACCGCGGCGTTGGAATAGGCGGCGGGCAGGGGGTGGCGAACGTGTGGCAAGCGCTGGGCGCGGCGCTGGTGCTCGGGGCATCGGCGGCCGCGGGATTCGTGGTGGCGGGATCGTACGGCCAGCGGGCGGCGCTGCTGCGGGCGCTGCACGGCGGGCTGGCCATGTTGCTCACGGAGATTCGTTACGGCGCGACGCCTTTGCCGGAGGCCCTGGAGCGCGTCGCCCGGCACGGGCCGCCGGCGGCGGCGCCGCTGTTCGCTCAGGCCGCACGCGGCCTTTCAGGCCCGGTGCCCGTTTCTGCGGCGGAGGCGTGGCGGCGCAGCGTCATCGCCCTGCGACGGCGCTGGGCGCTCACGGAGGCCGACGAGGCCGCGTTGCTGGAGCTGGCGCCGTATCTCGGCCAGACGTTCGCCGACGACCAGGAGCGACACCTGCGGCTGGCGCTGGAGCGCCTGGCGCGGCAGCAGCAGGAGGCCGCGGCGGAAGTGGCCGTGCAAAGCCGGTTGTGGCGCGGCCTTGGCGCCTGCGGCGGGGCCTTGTTGGTGCTGCTGCTGTACTGACGGAGAGGAGCGGCCGCGGTGGACATCACGATGATTTACCAAATCGCGGGCATCGGCATCATCATCGCCATCCTGAACATCTTTCTCGCCCAGGCCGGCCGGCAGGAACAGGCGCACATGCTGAGCCTTGCCGGCGTCATCATCGTGCTGCTGTGGCTCATCCAGCTCATCGCGCAGCTGTTCCGGGACGTGGAAGCGGTGTTCCGCTGGTGGTGAAGCCGTGACGGAGCTGGCCCGCATCGTCGGCATCGGCGTCGTGCTGGTCATCGTCCTGACGTTTCTGCGGGAGCGGTACCCGGCCGTCGCCGTCCAGCTGATGATGGCGTTCGTCGCCGGCGTCGTGCTGCTGCTCTTGCCCTCCCTCGGCCGTATCGTGGCCGTTTTCGCCGACTTGGGGGCGCGGGCCCAGGTGAACGCGGCGTACGTCGACGCGGTGCTGCGCGTCATCGGCGTCGCCTACGTGGCCTCCTTCGGAGCGCAGCTGTGCAAGGACGCCAAGGAGGAGGCGCTGGCGACGGCCATCGAGCTGGCCGGCAAGGTCATTATCGCGCTGCTGGCGCTGCCGGTCCTGACGGGCATTCTCGACACGGTGCTGCGGCTGCTGCCTTAGCGCGACGGGGAAAGGAGCGGATTGGCGTGGCCCGCGGCCGGATTTTGCTTCTCGTCTGGGTGCTGGTCTTGTGGGCGTGGGACGGCCCCGGGGCGGCTGCGTCGCCGCAGGCCGGAAGCGACCGGCTGCTGCGGGAAGCGGTGGAGGAGCAGCTGCGACTGTTGGATACGCGTGCGCTGGACGAGCTGCTGGCCGGGCTGGACGACGACATCCGGCGGCGGCTGCCGGCGGCGGGCTTGCGCGACGTGCTGCTCGACCCCCAGGGCGGGCTGCGGCTCAATCCAGTGGAGCTGGGCCTCGAGATGCTGCGCTATTTGCTGCAGGAGGTGCTGGTGCAGTCGCGCCTTCTGGGACAGCTGGTCGTCCTGGCGGTTTTGTGCGGGCTGCTGCACAACCTGGCCGGGTCGCTGTCGAAAGCGGCGACGGAATTCGGCTTTCTGGCCGCCTACCTGGTCGTCATCTTTATCGGCCTGCAAAGTTTTTCGCTGGCGGCGGACATCGGCCGCGGCACGCTGGCGACGATGAGCGGCTTCATGTTGTCTCTCTTGCCGCTGCTGTCCACGATGCTGGCCGCCGTAGGCGCCGTTTCCAGCGCCGCGCTTTTTCATCCCATGCTCGTGACCAGCGTCACGCTGGTCGTCAATCTGATCGAGCGGGTCGTCTTTCCCCTCTTGTTCCTGGCCGCGGCGCTGGGCGTCGTCGGGCGCATCGCAACGGAGTTTCCGCTCACCCGCATCGCCGGCTTGTTCCGGCAGGGCGCCGTCACCGCGCTGGGCTTCTTTTTCACGCTGTTTCTCGGCGTCATGGTGATTCGGGGCGCCATCGCGCCGGTGGCCGACGGCGTCGCCTTGCGCGCCGGCAAGTTTCTCGCCGGCGCGTTCATTCCGGTCGTCGGCGGCATGATGGCCGACGCGATGGAGGTGGTTATGGGCGGATCACTTTTGATTAAGAACGCCATCGGTGTCTTCGGGATGGCAACGCTCTTGATTCTCTTGGCTTTTCCGCTCTTGAAGATTTTCGCCCTGGTGGTCATCTACCGTGTGGCTACCGTCCTGGTGGAGCCCATCAGCGACGCGAGGCTGGTGGACGCTTTGGGCACCATGGCCCAGACGCTGATGCTGGTCATGGCGGCCGTGGCTACGGCGGCGTTGATGTTCTTTATCGTCATCACCGTCGTGGTCGGTATCGGCAACTTGGCGGCCGTGGTGCGCTGACGGAGGGTGGAGCCGTGCCGTGGCTGGTGCGCTGGGTGCAGGACCTGATCGTCGTCGTCTTTTTCGCCAGCGCCGCGTACTTGCTGCTGCCCGAAAACGAGCTGCGCCCGTACGCGCGGCTGGTGATGGGATTGGTGGTCATCGCTGCGCTGCTGGCGCCGGCGGTGGAACTGCTGCAGTGGGAGCCGGCGCTGTGGGCCCCGCGGCTCGCGCCGGCGGGGGAGGAAGCAGCGGCGCTCATCGCTGACGGGCGACGCATGGCGGCTGAGGCGCAGCGGCGGGTGCTGGACGAAGGACGGGCCCGTGCGGAAGCCCACGTGGCCGGGGTGGCCGAGCTGGCGCTAGGCGGCCCGCCGGCGGCCGTGGAGGTGATGTGGGGACCGGAAGGTATTGAGCGGGTCCGCGTGGACGCGCCGCACGCCGGCAGGGACGAGGCGGAGCGGGCGGCGCGCGTCATCGCGGGATTGCTGGGCTTGCGGCCCGAGCAGGTCGCAGTGGCCTGGGGGGCGACGGAGGGGCAAGGAGGCGCGGGACGTTGAAGCGATGGTCGAATGTTTGGACGAAGGCGGGAGCGGAGGGCGAAGGTGCCCCGCCCGCCGAGCGCGGCGGCGAGGGCGGCCGGCGATTTCGGCTCAGCGACGCGCAGCTCCAGACGCTGCAGTACTTGGCGCTGCTGCTGCTGGCCGGCGTGGTGCTGATGAGCTTCACCTCCCGGCCCCGGGAAGCGCCGGTGCAGCGGCCGGCGCCCGCGGCGGAGACCGCGGCGGGCGGTCCCGGTCCGGCGGCGGACTACGCCCGGGCGCTGGAGCGCCAGCTGGAGGAGGCGCTGCGGCAATTGCACGGCATCGGGGCGGTTCATGTCAGCGTCACGCTGGCGACGGGCCCGGAGCTGATCCTGGCGGAGCAGCGGACGGCCGAGCGGCGCATCAGCCAGGGCACGGGCGGCGCACCGGCAACCACCGACGAGCGGACGTCGGCGCAGCCTGTCCTGGTGCGCAGCGACCAGAATCGCCAGGAACAGCCCATCGTGCTGCTGGAACGGGCGCCCGTCGTCCAGGGGGTGCTGGTGATTACGGACGCAGCCGCGGACAGCCGGATGCGCTACGAGCTGACCCGGTCGGTCATGACGTTGTTGAACTTGCCTGCTCATCGCGTCTACGTGCTGCCTGAGCGCTGGTGAGGGCGGGCGGCGCCGCGTGGGCAGGGGGCGAAGCCATAGCTCGGGCACGGAAAACGAATGCCGAAACGAGGAGGGCGTGCACGATGCAAAGGGAAGCGGCAGGCGGCATGGCGCGCGGGATGGCGCTCAAGCCTCGAGGCAAGGAAGCTCGCGTGTTTTTCATTACGCTGTCCCGGCGGTGGTGGCGGGGCGTGCTGCTGGGGCTGCTCATCGTGGGGGGCGGGTGGCTGGCGCTGACGCTGGAACGGGAGGGCGGCGTGCAACGCGGCGGAGTGGCGCCTCTGCCCGAAGAGACGCTGCAAGACGCATGGCCGGCAGCGGCTTTCCCTGCGCTGGCGCCCTCGCCCGCGGTGCCGGCCGCGCCGACGGCGGGGCTGCCCTCGGTGCAGGTCACGGCGGTGCGGTCGCACCCGTTCGACGAGCTGCGCCTGGAGCGGGAACGGCAGCGCAGCCGGCAGGCGGAACTGCTGCAGTCCCTCGCGCAAGACGCGACCGTCAGCGAGGAGCGGAGGATGGAGGCCCACCAGCAGCTGCTGGCGCTGTGGACGCTGGAGGCGCGGGAGCAGGAAGTGGAGCAGCTGCTGAGGGCGCAAGGCGTCACCAGCGTCGTCGTGCTCAGTGCCCACGGCGCCCATGTAGTGGTTGACGGGCTGCTGGACCAGACCGCGGCGGCTCGCATCGGCGAGCTGGTGCACCGTGTCGCAGGCGTTCCCAGGGAGGGAATCACTATCGTTGACGGGATCTTGTCAGGGAGGTAAGATAGCTAGGAGGACTGCCAAGGAGGAAACCTCGTTGAATCTGGAGCAGATAAAGCAACTCATCGACATGTTGTCCGACACGGACGTCGTTGAGTTTGAGCTGGAAACCCCGGAATTCAAGGTCAAGATCAAACAAGGCGTGCCTCAGGCCGTTCCTCCCGCGCAGGCTGCGCCGGTGCTCGCGCCGGCTCAAGCGGCGCCCGCGCCGAACGCCGCGCCGGCGCCCGCCCAGGCGCCGCAGGCGGACAACCTCGTACAGGTCACGGCGCCCATGGTCGGCACCTTTTACCGCGCCCCCGCTCCCGATGCGGAGCCGTACGTCAAAGTGGGCGACATCGTCGAAGTCGGCCAGCCGCTTTGCATTATCGAGGCCATGAAGCTCATGAACGAGATCGAGTCCGAGACGCGGGGCCGGATCAAAGAGATTCTCGTGGAAAACGCGCAGCCGGTCGAGTACGGCCAGCCGCTGTTTATCATTGAGAAGCTGTGAGCCCTGGCGGAGGGACAAGCCTTGTTTGAGAAGATCCTGATCGCCAACCGAGGCGAGATCGCGGTGCGCATCATTCGCGCCTGCCGGGAGCTGGGGATCGGGACCGTCGCCGTCTACTCGGAGGCGGATCGCGAGTCGCTGCACGTCTTGCTGGCCGACGAAGCTTATTGCGTCGGGCCTGCCCCCTCCGCGCAAAGCTACTTGAACATCCCGAACATCATGAGCACCGCGCTGCTCGCGGGCGTCGACGCCATCCATCCCGGCTACGGTTATTTGTCGGAACAAGCGCACTTTGCCGAGATTTGCGCAAGTCACGGGATCAAGTTTATTGGCCCTTCGCCCGAGAGCATCGCGCGCATGGGCGACAAGGCGGCGGCCAAGCAGACGGTGCGAGCGGCGGGCGTACCGGTCATTCCCGGCAGCGACGGCCCGGTGTCGGATGAGCGCGAGGCGCTGGCCATCGCCGAGGAGATCGGCTTTCCCGTCCTGATCAAGGCGGCGGCCGGAGGCGGAGGCATGGGGATGCGGGTCGTCTACGACCGCCAGCAGTTCGCCAGCGCGTTCCAGATTGCGCGCTCCGAAGCGCAGGCCGCGTTCGGCAATCCCAACGTGTACATCGAGAAAGCCATCGAGCGGGCGCGGCACGTGGAAATTCAGGTATTGGCCGACGAGTACGGGAACATCATTCACTTGGGCGAGCGCGAGTGCTCCATCCAGCGCCGCCACCAGAAGCTGGTGGAAGAATCGCCGTCGCCGGCCGTTACGCCGGAGTTGAGGCAAGCCATGGGCGAAGCGGCCATCCGCGCCGCGCAGGCGGTCGGCTACGCAAACGCAGGCACGGTGGAATTCCTGCTGGATCCCGACGGGAACTTTTACTTCCTTGAGATGAACACGCGCATTCAGGTGGAACATCCCGTCACCGAGATGGTGACCGGCGTCGATCTGGTAAAGCAGCAAATTCTCATCGCGGCCGGCGAGAAGCTGCCGTGGAAGCAGGAAGACATCGAGTGGCGGGGGCACGCCATCGAGTTCCGGATTAACGCGGAAGACCCGGACCGCAACTTTATGCCGTCGCCCGGGCGCATTACGCTCATCCACGCGCCCGGCGGGCCGGGCGTCCGCTTCGACTCGGGCGTCTACAGCGGCATGATGATCCCGCCCTACTACGATTCGATGTTCGCCAAGCTCATCGTGCACGGCCGCGACCGGGAGGAGGCCATCGCCCGGGCGCGGGCCGCGCTGCACGACCTGGTGGTGGAGGGCGTCCATACGAACATCGAATTCCACCTCCGCGTGCTGGACGACGAGGCGTTCCGCCGGGGCCAGTTGTCGACGGACTTCATCGAGCGCCGGAAGCTGTTGTCGGCGTCGTAATCAAGCATGGAGGCGATGAACGTGGCAGACAAGGCTGAGCGCAGCGAGTTGGGCGAGCTCCGCATCGCCAACGAGGTGGTGGCGATTATCGCCGGGCTGGCCGCGACCGAAGTGCAAGGCGTCGCAGGCATGAGCGGCGGCCTCGCGGGCGGCATCGCGGAGCTGCTGGGCTACAAGAATTTGTCCAAGGGCGTGCGGGTCGAAGTAGGCGAGGAGCAGGCGGCCATCGACCTGTTCGTCGTCGTCGAGTACGGCGTCAGCATCCCGGAAGTGGCCTGGAAGATCCAGGAGAGCGTCAAGCGGGCTGTCGAGAGCATGACGGGCCTGCAGGTGGTCGCGGTCAACGTCCACGTGCAAGGCGTCCACTTTATGCAAGCGGAGGAAAAGCCCGAGGAACCGGCCCGGGTTAAGTAAAGCCATGCGGATCGTGGATCGGTTGATCATTACGTTGGCGGCGCTGCTGACGCTGGTTCTCGGCGGGACGACGCTGGCGCTCGTCGCCGGCTGGAACGGGATTCCTTGGCTGCTCGACGTGATGGCGGCGGCGCGCGGCGTGTACAGGGTGGAGGCGATTCTCGCCGGCATCCTCGCCGTCGCCGTGGCGCTGTATTTGCTGGTGGTGGCGTGGCAGCGCCAGCCGCAGCCCGAAGTGGTCCGGCAAGCGGGCCCGCTGGGTGAGGTGGCGGTTTCGCTGCGGGCGATGGAGGCGTTGGTGACGCAGGCCGCGGCGGGCGTGCGCGGGGTGCGGGACGTCGATGCTCGCCTGTCCCACCAGGGCGAGGGGCTCGTCGTCGATTTGCGGCTGGGGGTGACGGCGGAGCGCCCGGTGCCGGAGCTGAGTGCGGAAGTGCAGCAGCGGGTGGCCGAGCGCATCAAGGAGACTCTTGGCTTCGAAGCGGCGCGCGTCGGCGTTCAGATTCGACACATCGACGCGGAACGCCGGGCGCACATCGAATGAGAGAGGCGGCCGGCCGTGAACGTGGATCAGGAGGAGATTCTGCAGTTCGTCATGCGCCACAAGGGAAAGCTCACCGGAGCGGCGCTGGGACTGATCGTGGCGTGGCTGACGCTTCGCTACGGCTTCTGGCGCGCCTTGCTGGCGTGTGCGTTCGTGGGGGTCGGCTTTGCGTTGGGTGCGCTGGTGGACCGAGAAGGTTGGGAGCGCGTGTATGACCTGTGGGTTCGCCGCCGCCGCTGAGGAGGGATGGCGGTGAAACGCCGTGAGGCGCGGGAGGCGGCGCTGAAGGCGCTGTTCGCCGTCGATCTGGGCAAGATCCCCCTCGAGCGCGTGCTGGCGGAAGTGCTGGCTGAATGGCCTTTGCCTCCCCCATACGAAGCCTTCGCGCGCGAGCTGGCCGCCGGGGCGCTGCGGCATCGGGCGGAGGCCGACGAAATCATCGAGCAGCTGGCGGTCGACTGGACCGTGGAGCGCATGGCCGCCGTCGACCGCAACATCTTGCGCCTGGCAATCTACGAAATCCTGCATCGCCCCGACATTCCCGACAGCGTGGCCGTCAACGAGGCGGTAGAGCTGGCGAAGAAATACGGGGAAGAAGAGTCGCCCAAATTCATCAACGGCATTCTTGGCGAACTCGTGCGGCGCCGCGCGGGCGTCGAGCGATGAGCGCGCCCGTTCGTCCCGCCCAGGGGGAGCTGGTGCTGGGCATCGACACCAGCGCCTACACCACCTCGGTCGCGGTGGTGACGCTGGACGGCGAGCTCGTCGCCGATTTGCGCACCGTGCTGTCGGTGCCCACGGGCCAGCGCGGGCTGCGCCAGTCGGAAGCGGTGTTCCAGCACGTCTGCAATCTCCCAGCGTTGCTGGAACAGGCGGCCGCCTTGGCGGGCGCCGCGCCCGCGGCCGTGGCGGCCAGCGTCGCACCCCGCTCCCATCCCGACTCCTACATGCCCGTCTTTCGCGTGGGCCACGGCGCCGCTCGGGCGCTGGCCGCGTGGCATGGCGTGCCGTTCGTCCCAGTGTCGCACCAGGACGGGCACGTCTGGGCGGGACTGTGGTCGGCGGAGCCGGCCCTGGCGTGGGCTGACGTATCCGACGTCTACGTGCTGCACGCCTCGGGCGGCACGACCGAGCTGTTCCGGGCGGCGCGGGCCCCTGGCGCGGCGGATCCTACCTGGCAGGTCCAGCTTTTGGCTGCGTCGGACGATCTGTACGCCGGGCAGTTTGTCGATCGCGCGGGGGTGCGGCTCGGGTTGCCGTTCCCGGCCGGCGCGCATCTGGAGCGGCTGGCGGCGGAAGGCGACCCGGCGGTGGCGCCGCTGCCGGTGGCGGTGCGGGGGACGAGGCTCAGTTTCTCGGGCCCCGACGCCGCGGCGCAACGGCTGACGGAACGAGGCGTGCCGGCCCCCCACGTGGCGGCGGCGGTGCAGGAGTGCCTGGCGGAAAGCCTGACGCGCTGGGCGGTCAACGTCTTGCGGGAGCAGCAGGCGGCGGGGCGGGGCGAGGCGGAGCCCGTATTTCTCGGCGTGGGCGGCGTCATGGCCAACCGCCGGCTGCGGGAGCGGCTCCGCGAGGGGCTGGCGGCGTTGGGGGTAACCTGCTGTTTCGCGGCGCCTCGCTACAGCACCGACAACGCGGTGGGGGTGGCGCTGGCGGCGGCCATGAAGCGCCGCGGCATAGTCCGGCGCTTCGCCACATAGTTATCGGGTACGCCGAGGAGGTGCCGGATGACTATGTGGTGGAAGATGGCCGTCGGGGCCGCGCTGGGGTTTGCCGTGGGGCACTACGTCGCGCCCGGCTATCCGCTCTGGGTGGCGTTGGGCGTCGCCGCCGGCTTCGGGACCGATGTCTGGCTGCGCCGCCGTAAGGGGGCTCGCTCGGGAGGCTGAGGCGGTGGCCGGGCTCAGCCCCGGGGGGTGTGCAACACGATCTCCCACGTGTATTCGGTGACTGAGGTGACGGCGATTATCAAAGAGCGCCTCGTCACCGACCCTCGCCTGACCGACGTGGCGGTGGCGGGGGAGATTTCGAATTTCAAGCATCACACGTCGGGCCACATGTATTTCACGCTGAAGGACGAGCGCAGCCGGCTGCGCTGCGTGATGTTCCGGCGTGAAAACATGCGGCTTCGTTTTCGCCCGGCCGATGGACAAGCGGTCATCGCTCGCGGCGACGTCAGCGTCTATGAGGCGTCGGGCGACTATCAGCTGTACGTTCGCGAGCTGGTGCCGGCGGGCTACGGCGAGCTGGCGCTGGCGTTCGAACAGCTGAAGGCCAAGCTGGCGGCCGAAGGGCTGTTCGACGAAGCGCGCAAGCGCCCGCTGCCGGCGGTGCCGCGCGGCATCGGGGTCGTCACGTCGCTGCAAGGCGCCGCGCTGCGCGACATTATCAGCGTCACGCGCCGCCGGTTTCCCAACATGTTCATCCTGGTGTCGCCGGCCATCGTGCAGGGCGAAGAGGGACCGGAAAGCGTGGTGCGGGCCATCGAGCGCATCAACGCGTACGGGCGCGTGGATGTGCTCATCGTCGGGCGGGGCGGCGGCAGCCTGGAGGATCTGTGGACGTTCAACGACGAACGGGTGGCGCGGGCCATCGCCGCGTCGCGCATTCCCATCATCTCGGCGGTCGGCCACGAAACGGACTTCACCATCGCCGACTTCGTCGCGGACAAGCGAGCGCCGACGCCTTCGGCCGCAGCCGAGATGGCGGTGCCCGACAAGCGGGCGCTGCAGGCGTACTTGAACAGCCTCATCCAGCGGCTGCACACGGCGATGCGCCGCCGGCTCGAGGCGGCGCGGAGCCGGCTGGAGCTGTTGGCCGGCCGCCCCGAGCTCACGCGGCCTCACGAACTGCTGCGCGAGCGGCGGCAACGCGTGGACGATCTGGAGGAGCGGGCGCAGCGGCTGCTAAAGGACGTGCTGGAGCACAACGCGCGGCTGTTGGCGGCCGCGGCGGCGAAGTTGGACGCGCTGAGCCCGCTGGCGACGCTGGCGCGGGGCTACGCGGTGCCGATTCGGCCCGACACGGGCCGCATCGTGCGCAGCGGGACGGAAGTTGCGCCCGGCGACGCGCTTCGGCTGCGGATGGCCGACGCGGAGCTGGACACCGTCGTGCAGCGGGTTCGCCTGCTGGTCACACCTGGGGCGGACGGCGCGGGGCATAGGCCTGCCGCCTGGGGCGAGGGAGGACAAGACAATGGCGGAGGTTAGGCACGGCGCGGGCGCGCCGGGCAGCGAGGGACAGCCGTTGACCTTCGAGGAGGCTTTTGCCCGCCTGGAAGACGTCGTGTTCAAGCTGTCCAGCGGCGACGCGAGCCTTGAGGAAGCGCTGGCCTTGTTCGAGGAAGGCGTGGAGCTGGCGCGCTACTGCCGCAAGAAGCTGGACGAGGCCGAAGGACGGATTCGCGTGTTGATGGAAGGCCCGGACGGCGAGCTGCGCGAGGTCGAGGCGCCGGAACTGGAGGCTTGGGCGCCGGGCGAGGCCGACGAGGAGCCGTGAAAGAGTTGACGGACCCGAAAGAGTACGTTGCATACTGGGCCGAAGCGGTCGAAGCGGAACTGGACAAGCTGCTGCCGTCGGAAACCCAGGACCCGCCTACCATTCACCGCTCCATGCGCTACAGCGCTCTGGGCGGCGGCAAGCGCCTGCGGGCCGTGCTGACCGTCGCGGCGTGCCGCGCCGGCGGCGGCGACGAGCGGAAAGCGCTGCCCCTGGCGGCCGCGCTGGAGATGATTCACGCGTACTCGCTGGTCCACGACGACTTGCCGGCCATGGACAACGACGACATGCGCCGCGGCAAGCCCACGAACCACAAGGTGTTCGGCGAAGGCATCGCGATCTTGGCCGGCGACGCGTTGCTGACCCACGCCTTTTGGGTGCTGGGCCGCCTGCCGGAGCTGGCGGGCGTGACGGACCGGCAGGCGCTGGCGGTTATTCGCGAAGTGACGGACGCCGCGGGGACGCTGGGGCTCATCGGCGGCCAAGTGGCGGACCTGGAGGCGGAAGGCCGTCACGACGTTACCGTGGAAGAACTCCGGCGCATTCACGTCCGCAAGACGGGCGCTTTGTTTCGCGCCTGCGTGCGCAGCGGCGCGCTGCTGGCCGACGCGCCGGCGGACGTGCTGGCAAGCTTGACGGCGTATGCCGACGCCTTCGGGCTGGCGTTTCAAATCGCCGACGACCTGTTGGACGTGGTCGGCGACGCGCAGCGTCTCGGCAAGCAAACCGGACGGGACGAGGCGCAGGCCAAGGCAACGTACCCGAAACTGCTGGGGGTGGACGCGGCGCGGCGGATGGCGCGCGAGGCCGCCGCAGCCGCTCGCCAGGCCGTGGCGGCACTGCCGTCGCCGGCGCGCGACGTGCTGCAATACCTGGCGGACTTCGCCGTCGAGCGGGACCGCTAGCGGCCTTCGTTGCCGGTGGTCGCGGATCGTGTTATAATATTCTGCGCGACAGGCAAGTGGCGCAGTATCCTAGTCGCGACTCTCGTCTCTGAAGCCGGGCCTAAAAATCCGGACAGGGCACATCGATGAAGTCCCTGGTGGTGGCTTTCGACGCCCAGTCGGGGGTTGCTGCTGGGGGTTAAGGGAGCGGGGCGACCTGCAATGGCATGCAGGCGTGGACCCTGCTTCCGCGGAGACTCAAGTGCGTGGCCGCGGGGTCGTAAGGCTCCGCCGCTACGGCTTGAGCCGAACCTGCATCTCGATGCGAGGCGCACGTTGTGCGACGAGCGTTGGGTGCAGCGTAGCCTGCCTTGAGCGGAGCAAGCGGGAGAGCGGGTTCCGCCCTGAACGCCTAAGGCCACGGCGCAAGGAGCGATGCCGCTTGAAACTTGCTCTGCAAAAGAGGCTAGGGGACGAGCAGGAGCGTTGAGGAAAACTCCTAGGCTGTTCCCTTCGGGGAAGCGCATCGGGGATTACGGTGTGTGCTAAGTGGTAATCCAGCCCTGCCTGCGGCGACGCGGCAGAGCGCTCGGAAAGGGGAAACCGCCGTGACGGCGACGTTGCGGAGGAGCGTTGGGAAATCCTGCTGGACCTTAAGCCACAAAGTCTACCCGGTGCGTGGCCACTTGCCGGCGCTTTTTTTATCTTCGCACGCGGACGGTGGACAGCAAAACTGAGACGATTCCTGCGCGTCGGTTTGATCACGTTTGGCGTTTCCGTCGCCTTCAACCTGGTCAGCAACGGCCTGTTGGCCTGGCTTGATCTGTACACGGGTTTCATCCTGTTCCTGCTCATTATTTTCCTCGGCATCCTGTTCGACGTGGTCGGTGTGGCGACCACGGCGGCGCAGGAAGAGCCTTTCCACGCCATGGCGGCCCACCGCGTGCCCGGCGCGCGTGAAGCCGGGTGGCTCGTTCGGCATCAGGACCAAGTGGCCAACTTTACGCTGGACATCGTGGGCGACATCGTCGGCACGCTGAGCGGCGCCATCGGCGCCACCATCGTGTTCCGGATCGCCAGCAACCATCCCGGCTGGAACGAAGCGCTCTTGTCGACGCTGGTCGTCGCGCTGGCGGCCGCCTTGTCGGTGGGCGGCAAGGCGTACGGGAAGGTGTTCGCGTTCGAGCGGCGGACCGAGATCGTGCTGGCCGCGGGCAAGGTGTTACACTTCATCAGCCGCGTGACCGGCCTGCAGTTCAACAACAGCCGCCGCCGGCGCCGCAGCGGGAAGAAGCGGGGGAATTCCGCGTGAGCCCGGCGCGCCGGCGACTGGACGTGCTGCTGGTAGAGCGGGGGCTGTTCCCGAGCCGGCAAAAAGCGGCGGCCGCCATCATGGCCGGCCTCGTCTACGTGGAGGGCCGCAAGGCGGAGAAGGCGGGCACCATGGTGCCGGAGACGGCGTCCGTCGAAGTGCGGGGGCAGCCGAGCCGGTACGTTAGCCGCGGGGGTGTCAAGCTGGAGAAGGCGCTGCACGCATTCGGCTGGTTTCCGGAAGGTGCCGTGGCTCTGGACATCGGCGCCTCGACGGGCGGTTTCACCGACTGCCTGCTGCAGCACGGCGCCAAGCGCGTCTATGCGGTGGACGTCGGCTACGGCCAGCTGCACTGGCAGCTGCGCAACGACCCTCGCGTCGTGGTGATGGAGCGCACCAACGCGCGCTATTTGCAGCCGGGCGATTTGCCGGAGCCGGTGGACTGGATCGTGATCGACGTGTCGTTCATCAGCCTGACGAAAATCGTCCCGGCGGCGGCGAGCCTCATCAAGCCTGGCGGGCGCCTGGTGTGCCTCGTCAAGCCGCAGTTTGAGGCCGGTCCCGAGCGGGTCGGGCCCAAAGGAGTGGTGCACGATCCCGCGGTGCACCGCGACGTCCTCTGGTCGGTTCTCCGGTCGCTGGCGGCCAACGGCTTTTCGCCCGAGAAGGTGACGTACTCGCCCGTGCGGGGGCCGCAAGGGAACATCGAATACCTGGTGGGCGCCGTGCGCACGGCGGAGGGGCTGGCCGGCGACCTGGACCAGACCCTCTGGGAGGAGCGGGTGGCCGCTGTCGTCGCGCAAGCGCATGCGGCCGATCTTCCAACCGCATAACTGGGGGAAGGAAAACGGGCCGCCGCAAGGCAAATGTTACAGTACCGATGCGGATGACGGGAGCCGATGACGCTGGACTCAGTGAAACGATTCGGTCTCATGCCTCATACCGGAAAAGACAAGGCGCTGGAGGTCGGGCGCCAAGCGCTGGCGCTTTTGGAAGCGGCCGGCGTGCAGGTTGTCGTGGAACCGGAGGCCGCTTCCCGGCTGGGGCGAGAGGATTTGGCTCGCCCGACCGCGGAGTGGAGGTCATTGGATGCAGTCGTCGTCGTAGGGGGCGACGGGGCGCTGCTGCGGGCGGCTCGAGTCATCGCCGACCGGTCGGCCCCGCTGCTGGCCGTCAAGGTGGGGCGCCTCGGCTTTCTTACTGAAGTGGAGCATTCAGAGCTGCCGGCGGCGCTGTCGCGCCTTTTAGCCGGCCACTATGCCGTCGAGGAGCGCATGATGCTGCGGGCTCGCCTCTACCGCGACGGCCGGCTCGTGCGGGAGATGGACGCGCTCAACGACGTCGTCGTCAATCGCGGGACGATCGCCCGCATTATCCGCATTGAAGTGCGCGTCTCCGACGAGCTCGTTTTTGATTTTGCGGGCGACGGCATCGTCGTCGCCACGCCGACGGGCTCCACGGGCTACTCTCTGTCGGCGGGCGGCCCCATCGTCGACCCGAGCGTCGACGCTCTGATCTTGACGCCGATTTGTCCCCACGCGCTGGCGACGCGCTCGGTGGTGGTTCCGCCCGACGAGCAGGTGGCCGTGCGGGTGACGGCGCCGCACACCGATATTACGGTCACCATCGACGGCCAGGTCGCATTCGGCGTTTCGTCCGGCGACGTGCTGCGCATCGATCGGGCCCCGCAGCCGGTGCGGCTCGTGCGCTTCGGGCCGCGGCGCCTTTACCGCGAACTGCGTGAAAGGCTGGGACAGGGCACCGCGCAGACGATGGCGGAGGAAGGCGATCTGGAGCCATGCGACAAGCCAGACACGCAGCCATCCTGAGGCTGATTGAAAGCCGTCCCGTCGAGACGCAGGCGGAGCTGCTGGCGCTGCTGCAGGCCGAAGGTTTTGACGTGACGCAGGCAACGGTCTCGCGCGACATCGCGCAGCTCGGGCTGGTCAAGGTGCGCACGCCCGGAGGCCGCCCGCGCTACGCGAAGCCGACGGCGGTGGATGCGGAGCCCGCGGACGTGCTGGAGCGGACGAAGCGCGCCTTTCGGGATTACGTGGTGGACATCGCCTGGGCCGGGCACGGTATTTTCATCAAGACGCTGTCGGGCCGGGCTCACGCGGTGGCCGCCGCACTGGACGAATGGCAGCCGCCGGGCGTGCTCGGCACCATCGCGGGCGACGACGCGGTGCTGGTGTTGGTACGCATGGACGACGCCCAGCCGCCGCCTGAGGCGGCGGCGGTCATGCGCCGGCTGCAAGAGCTGCGGGAGTGAGCGCCTTGCTGCTGGAGCTGCACATTCGCGATTTCGCCCTCATCGACCGCCTCGATATCCGCTTCGCGCCAGGGCTGAACGTGCTGACGGGCGAGACGGGCGCCGGCAAATCCATCGTGGTCGATGCGCTACAGACCGTCATCGGCGGGCGGGCGCGGGCGGACCTGGTCCGGACGGGGCGCGAGGCGGCCTGCATCGAGGCGGTGTTTGAGCTGGCGGAAGATTCACCTGCGTATCGGCTCTTGGCCGAGATGGATCTTTTGGACGACGCGGATCCGTCGCTGCTCTTGCTCCGGCGCGACGTGTACGGCAACGGGCGTTCCCGCTGCCGCATCAACGGCCATCCGGTCACCGTGGCGCAGCTGGCCGCGCTGGGCGAACTGCTGGTGGATATTCATGGCCAGCACGATCACCAGTCGCTGCTGCGGCCGGCCACGCAGCTGCAGCTGCTGGACGCTTTCGGCGGCGAGGAGCTGCTGCGGCTGCGGGCGGAGTTCGAACGCGTGTGGCGCCGGTTGCAGGCGGCTCGCCGGGAGCTGGCCGAGCTGGCGGCCAGCGAGCGCGAACGCGCACGGCGCATCGACTTGCTGCGTTTTCAGGTCAACGAGATCGACGCGGCGGCGCTGCAGCCCGACGAGGAGGAGAAGCTGGAGGCGCAACGGCGGCGGCTGGCGCACCTGGAACGGCTGCAGGTGGAGACGGCGCGGGTGTACGCGGCGCTGTATGAAGGGGGCGACGGCGCCCCGGCGGCCGCGGACTTGTTGGCGGACGCGCTGAACACCGTGCAGTCGCTGGCCCAGCTTGACCCCGCACTGAACGAGGCGGCCCGGCTCCTCGAGAGCGCCGACGTGCAAGTGCGGGAGGCGGCGGCGCTGCTGCGGCGCTACGGCGAGCAGCTGGAAACCGATCCGGCCGCGCTGGAGCAGGTGCAGGCGCGCCTGAAGCTCATTTTCGACCTGAAGCGGAAATACGGGGCCACGGTGGCCGACGTGCTGGCGTTCGCCGAGCAGCTGCGCCGCGAGCTGGCCGCGCTGCTGGACAGCGAGTCTCACGCGGAGGAATTGGCGCAGGAGGTCGCGGCGCTGGAGAAGGAGGCCGCGGCGCTGGCGGCTGCGCTGTCGGCCGGGCGGCGCCGGGCGGCGGCCGCGCTGCAGCAAGCCGTGGCGGCCGAGCTCGAAGGGCTGCATTTGGGTCCGGGGCGCTTCGTCGTCCAGCTGGACCGGCAGCCGGCCGACGACGGGCTCCTCGTGGAAGGCGGGCGCTGGGCCGCCGGTCCGAGCGGCATCGATCGCGTCGAGTACTTGCTGTCGGCCAATCCCGGGGAACCGCCGCGGCCGCTGGCCAGAGTAGCGTCGGGCGGCGAGCTTTCGCGCGTCGCGCTGGCCATCAAGCGCGTCCTCGCGTCGGTCGACGCGGTGCCGACGCTGGTCTTCGACGAAGTGGACGCGGGCATCGGCGGCCGAACGGCGCAAGCCGTGGCCCAGAGGCTCGCCGCCATCGCCGCCTCGCGGCAAGTCATTTGCGTGACCCACCTCGCGCAAATCGCCACCATGGCCGACCATCACCTGCACATCGAGAAGACCGCTTCCGAGGAAAAGACCACCATCTCCGTCCAGCCGCTGTCGGGAGAGGCGCGGGTGGCGGAGATCGCCCGCATGCTGGCCGGCGTGTTGACCGACAGCACGCTGGCTCACGCCAAGGAGCTTCTGGCCTTGGCCGAAGCGTCCAAGAGCGCCAGCTGACACGGAACATTCCAGCGAAATCGCGTCATCCGGACTGTCCTTGCGGGCACGCTAGCAACCAGCGGCCGATGGCTGCCGGGTTGTCGGGAGGCGTGTACCGTGAGGCAAGGTCGCGTGTTCTTTCGCCGCGCGCTGTGGGCGGCGGTTCTCGTCTGGGCGTTGCTGGTCGGCAGCGAAGTCCGCAGCGCGTTTCATCTGCCGGCCCACGTGCTGCTCCTGCCGGGCCAGGAGTGGGGGGTAGACGTCGGGCGGTGGCTCACCGTCGTCGACGGCTCGGCGGGCCAGCTTTCCATCGAGGCGAGCGGCGAGCGCGGCCTGTTGGTGAAAGGACGCCAGCTGGGCAGCGGGCGCATCCAGCTGCGCTTGTTCGGCCTGTTTCCCTTGCGCAGCGTGGAGGTCAACGTTGTCCCGCAGCTGTCCGTCGTGCCGGGCGGCCAGGCCATCGGCGTGTTGCTCAGTTCCCAAGGCCTCGTCATTGCCCAGACGACGCCCGTCGTCGACGCCGAGGGCACGGTGCGGTATCCCGCCAGGGAAGCGGGCTTGCTGGCGGGCGACATCTTGGTGGAAGTGGGCGGCCAGCAGGTCCGTTCAGCCGAGCAGGTGCAAGAAATCGTCGACGGGCTGGCGCGGCGGGGCGAGCCGGTGCCCGTGGTGGTGCTGCGGGAAGGGGCGCGCCTGCGGCGCACGGTGCAGCCCGTTCCCGTCACGGTGCAGCAAGGCGGCGTTCCTATGACCGTTTACCGCTTGGGGCTGCGGCTGGAGCGGCCGGCGGCGGGAGTCGGCACGTTGACCTTTTACGAACCGACCCAGTTGCGCTTTGCCGGACTGGGGCACATGATTACCGACGGCTTCAACAACCGGGTCGAGGTGAGCGACGGCCGCATCGTGGAGGCGACGATTCAAGGCATTCAGCAGGGCGCCCGCGGGTTTCCGGGGGAGAAGATCGGCGTCTTCGACGCAAGCCGCGGCGAGATGGGCGTCATCGAAAAAAACACCCCGTACGGCATTTACGGCGTTTTGCACGAACCGCCGCGTCACGGGTACATCGACTACCCTGTGCCGGTCGCGCTGGCGCACGAAGTGAAACCGGGCGACGCGGTGATGTTGACCGTCGTCGACGGTCAGGCGGTGGAAGCGTACCGCCTGCGGATACTGCAAGTGCTGCCGCACCGGCGCCACGATGGGCGCGGCCTGGTCATTCAGGTGACGGACGAGCGGCTGCTGGAAGCGACGCGGGGCATTATCCAGGGGATGAGCGGCAGTCCCATTTTGCAGAACGGCAAGCTGGTCGGCGCGGTGACGCACGTGTTCGTCAACGACCCGACGCGCGGCTACGGCATTCTGGCGGAGTGGATGGCGTACGAAGCGGGAATCTTGCAAGAGGCGGCGGAAAACGTGGAGGAGTCGCCTTTCATTCGCTGAATTAACAAACTGCTATGATGCGACTCGTCATCGTCGACAGCGATCGCGACTTCTCCGCCAAGGTCGTCGAAGAGGCCCGGCGAACGGGCGACATCGACGTGGCGGCGGTGCTGCACGAGGATCAGGGTGCCGTTGAGACGGTGCGGCGCTGCGGCGCGAATTTGGTCCTGGTGCAGCTGTCGTCGCCGTCGGTGGACGGCGCGGCGCTGGTCCGCCGGCTGCGCAAGGAAGCGGTGCCCAGCACGATTTTCGTCATGGCTACGGCCGCGGAAGAAACGCTGTTGACGCGCACCGTGGAGCTGGGCGCCGATTATTGCGTGATTCGGCCTTTCGACGTCCCCACGCTGCTGCGGCGCATGCGGCAGTTCGCCCGGCCCGGTCCCGCGGCGCTGGCCGCGGGCGACGAATTCGAGCAGGAACAGGTAGTCACCGCCATCGTCCAGCGGCTGGATGCGCTGGGCGTGCCGAGGCACTTCAAAGGATACCAGTACCTGGTTGACGCCATTCGCCTGGTGGTGTACGACGTCACCCTGCTGCACACCGTCACCAAGGAGCTGTACCCCTCGGTGGCCCGCCGGCACAACACATCGTCGGAGCGGGTCGAGCGCGCAATCCGCAACGCCATCGAAGTGACCATGACCCGCGGCAATCTGGACCAAATTCACCGCGCCTTCGGCTACCTGCTGGACGGCAAGAAAGGCAAGCCTACCAATTCTTCGTTTATCGGCCGCCTGGCTGACCAGGTGCGCTTGCAGCTGCGCGTCGGCTAGGCGCGCCCAGCACAATCCACGCGAGCCTCGCCAGAGGCGCCGGGTTCTGCCGGACATCCCCCCTTCGTGGGCAGGCCATACTACAACCGTGATTCGAGGCAAAGTGCGGTTCGGGCAACGGACGAAAGCGCTGGCGCCGCGGTTGAAGCCGGGCGAAATCGCGGTCATCGCCCATCCGGACCTGGACGAAGTGGCGGCGGACAGCTTGCGGCGGGCGAGAGTGCGGGCCGTCGTCAATACGGCGCCCTCGATTACGGGGCGGTACCCCAATTTGGGCCCTTCGCTGTTGCTGGCCGCCGGCATCCCCTTGCTCGACGCCCCCCGCCGCCTGAGACACGTGGTGCGGGACGGCGACGAAGTGGCTGTTGACGAGGAAGGGCGGGTGTTTCTCAACGGGGTCTTGGTGGCCCGGGGCCTGTGGCTGACCGAGGGGGTGGTGGAGGAAAAGCTGCGCCGGGCCCGGGAAAAGATGCCCGCGGCCGTTGAGCGGTTCGTCGACAACACGCTGCAGTACGCCCAGCGGGAGAAGCGGTTCATCCTTGAGTCGCTGCCGCTGCCGCCGCTGCGGACGAGCATGGCCGGCCGGCACGCGCTGGTGGTCGTGCGCGGCCACAACTACCGGGACGACCTGGCGGCGCTGCGCTCGTACATCCACGAAGTGAATCCCGTGCTCATCGGCGTCGACGGCGGCGCGGACGCGCTCTTGGAGGCGGGCTGGCGGCCGGACCTGGTCGTAGGGGACATGGACAGCGTGTCCGACGCAGCGCTGCGGGCGGCCGCCGACGTGGTGGTGCACGGCTATACGGACGGCAGGGCGCCGGGACTGGCGCGTCCTGTGGCGCTGGGCCTGCCGGCGCACGTCGTCTACGCGCCGGGCACCAGCGAAGACTTGGCGCTGCTGCTGGCCCACGAGGCGGGAGCGGACTTGATCGTGGCCGTCGGAACGCATTCCAGTTTCATCGACTTCCTGGAAAAAGGACGGCCGGGCATGGCGTCGACGTTTCTCGTGCGCCTGAAAGTGGGCTCCCGGCTCGTGGACGCTCGGGGCGTCAGCCAGCTGTACCGGGCAAAGCCGCGCCTGGAGCACCCTTTGCAGGTGGCCGCCGCGGCGCTGGTGCCCGCGGGGATCGTCGTAGCGCTGGGCGCGCCGCTGCGGCAGTGGTTTAAGCTGCTGTGGCTGCAAGTGCGCCTCTGGGCGGGATTTTGAGCGCGGCCGGGAGGCTTGTCCATGGTCGACTTGCGCTATCATCTGGCGACCATCGTCGGCCTCTTCCTGGCGCTGGGGCTCGGCATGCTGATCGGCATGCAGCTGGCGGAGCAAGGCGCCGTGGCGGAAGAACGGCTGCGGCTGGCGGAACGGATTGAGGAGGGGCTGGAGCGCATTCGCGCGGAAAACCGCCGGCTGAGCCAAGACGTGCTGCAGCTTCAGGAACAAGTGGAAAGCGAGCGCCGCTTCGCCGCCATGGCGGTCGCCGCTGTGGTGGGGGGAGCCCTGAGCGGCCACCGGGTGGCGCTGTACAGCGCGGACGTGGCGCAGCCGGAGGTGCAGCGGGTGGCGTGGGTGCTGCAGCTGGCCGGCGCAGAGGTGATCGAGTACGCCCGTCCCACGCCGCCGGCCCCGGAGGAGCTGTCGCCGCCGTACGTGGTCATCTGGTCCGATGCGTGGGGAAAGCCGCCCGCCGGCGCGCTCTGGCCGCCGGGCGGCGTCGTGGCGCACGCGCCCAGCCACGCGGCGGAAAACGGCGCAGACTCGGGCGTCGCCCTGGAGCTGGTCAGCGTCGGCACGCCCTCCGGCCTGTTGCAGGTGGTGCAGGCGCTGGCGGCGCCGCCGGCCGGGGCGGGCGTGGAAGGGGAAAGCGGCTCGTGAACACCGTGAGCGTGGTCATTCCGGCCTTCAACGAAGCCGAGCGCCTGCCGACTACGCTGGCCGCGCTTCACGGGCTGCCGAGGCTTTCAGAGGTTATCGTCGTCGACGACGGTTCGACGGACGACACCGCCGAGGCGGCCCGCCGTGCCGGCGCGCGGGTCGTCCGCCTCGCGCAAAACCGCGGGAAAGGGGCGGCGCTGCAGGCGGGCACGGCGGCCGCGCGCGGCGACGTGCTGCTCTTGTTGGACGCGGATGTGGGCGAGACGGCCGGCGAAGCCCGCAAGCTGCTGGAGCCCGTCTTGCGGGGCGAGGCGGACTTGGTCATCGGCGCTTTTCCCCGTCAGGAAGGGCCGTCGGGGTTTGGTCTTGCGGAACGCGCCGCCCGCTGGTGGCTGCGGCGCCTGACGGGCAGGGAGCTGACCAGCCCCCTATCCGGGCAGCGGGCGCTGACACGGCAGGTGCTGGAGGCGGTGGGCGGCTTCGCCGCCGGATTTGGCGCGGAGGCGGCGCTGACGGTGGACGCCGTGCGGGCGGGCTTCCGGGTGCTGGAGGTTCCCGTCGCGATGCGCCACCGGAAAACGGGGCGCACAGTGCGTGGCTTCTGGCACCGCGCCCGGCAGCTGCTGCACGTGGCGCGGGCGCTGATCCCGCGCCGGCGCCAAGGAGCGGCGAGAACCCCGTGATCGGATCCGCCTGGATGGCGGGGCTGGCCGCGGCAGCGGCTTTTGCCGTCACGCGCGCGCTGCTGCCGCAAGCACTGGAAATCATCGTACGAGCCGGCTTTGCTCAGCCCAACTTCCGCGGCCAGCCTGTGCCCGTGTCGGCCGGCGTGGCCGCCGCCTTCGTCTACGTTTCGGTCCTGCTCCTCTGGCACGCCGCGCAGCCGGATTCCCTGATCCTTCACCTCGCATTCGTGGTGTGCGCCATGGCGCTGGCGGGCTTTGCGGACGACGTGTGGGGCGACAAGAGCGCGCAAGGACTGAGAGGGCACGGGCGCTTGCTCCTGCAAGGCCGCTGGTCCACGGGCGCGGTGAAGGCCGTGTTCGGCTTGCTCGTCGGACTGGCCGCCGCCCGCACCGCGGCGGGCGGCGTTTACGGAACGCTCGTCGGGGGCGTGGTCATCGCGCTGGCGGCCAACGCCGTCAACTTGCTGGACGTGCGGCCGGGCCGGGCGCTGAAAGGAGCCGCCTTCCTGCACGCCGCGCTGCTGGCCGCCTCGTGGCCCGCTCCCCTCTGGCTGTACGTGCTGCCGCTTTGGGGCGTTCTCGCCGCGTATGCGCCCTACGATTTGCGGGCCAAGGCCATGCTCGGCGACGGCGGCGCCAACTGGATCGGCGCCGTGGCCGGGGTGGCGGCCGTCTCCGGGCTGACGCCGGCGGGCTTGGCTGTGGCGGCTGCGGCATTGGTGCTGCTGCACGTGGTCGCGGAAACGGAGTCCATCACGGGCTGGATCGAGCGGGTGCCGCTGCTGCGGAGACTGGACGAATGGGGACGGGAATGACGCCAGGAGGAGGGGACGCGGTCGCGCCGAACACGATGGCGGAGGCGGCGTGATTGGCGCGGGGAGAACGGACGCAACAGGAAATCGTTCATCCGGGCGAGCAGGCGGCGGCATGGCTGGCGCCCGGCGGTCCCGTAGCTCGTTTCCTGGCCGGGTATGAAGCCAGGCCGCAGCAGCTGGAGATGGCGCGGCTGGTAGGTACGGTGCTGGCCGAAAGCGGCGTCGGCATCATCGAAGCCGGCACCGGCACCGGCAAGTCGCTGGCGTACCTGGCGCCGGCGGCGGCCTATGCGCGGGCGGCGGGAAAGCGGGTCATCGTCTCCACCCACACCATCAACCTGCAGGAACAGCTGCTTACCAAAGACGTTCCGCTGCTGCAGCGGGCGCTGGCGGACGCGGCGCCGTTTCGCGCCGCCGTGCTCAAGGGCTGGACGAACTATGTCTGTTGGCTGCGGCTCGAACACGCCGGTGACGGCCAGCTGACGCTGTTCGGCGGGGAGGGGGAGCAGCTGCGGCTCTTGCGCCGGTGGGCCGAGGAAGGGGGGCACGGCGGCTCCCGCGACGAGCTGCCCTTTCCCGTGGCCGACACCGTGTGGGAGGACGTGCAGGCGGAACCCGATACCTGCGTCCGCAGCGCTTGTCCGTTTTTCGAGGACTGTTTTGTGTTCCGCGCCCGCCGCCGGGCACAAGAAGCCGACATCGTCATCGCCAACCACCATCTGGTCTGCGCGGACGCGGCCATTCGCCGCCAGTTGGGCTGGGACACCGACATCGGCGTGTTGCCGTCCTACGGCCACATCATCTTCGACGAGGCGCACCACCTGGAGGACGTAGCCACCGACCACTTCGGCCTGCACTTCACGCGCACGCGCATCCAGCGCCTGCTGAGCCGCATCATGGGCACCCGGGGCCTGCTGAAGCGGGTGCAGCACGCTCTGGCTGCAGGTCCCGAGAGCCAGGCGGCGCGGCAAGTGGCCGATTTGTGCTGGCGCGCGGTGCCCGAGGCGTCGGCGGCCGTGCACGACGCCGCGGAGGGGCTGTTCGAGTACTTGGCGGCGCTGGCGCGGGAGGCCGACCCGTCCGGCGAAGGAGCAGGCCAAGGCGAGGAGGCGCTGGAGCTGTCACCCGGGCAAATCGAGTCCCGCGCGTGGCGGCCCGCGGCGGACGCGCTGGAGCAGCTGGGTAGCGCGCTGAAGAGCCTGGCCGAGGCCGTCCACGCTTGGCGGTCGGGCGACGCGGAGGGTGAACTGTTGGCGAAAGAGGCCGAGGCGCTGTCCCGGCGCGCCGTGAACGCGGCGGGCGACTTGGTGGAGCTCGCGGACGCAGCCGACGGGAGGTACGTGTACTGGCTGGAGCGGACGGGGGCGCGGCGCGCCGAGTACGGGCTGCGGGCAGCGCCGGTCGAGGCTGGAGAGCTGCTGCAGGACGCGCTGTTCCGTCACGTGAAGGCGGCCGTCCTCACGTCGGCCACGCTTTCGGCCGGCGACGACTTCGGCTATTTCAAGGAACGCGTGGGCCTCGCCGGCTTGGCCCAGCCCGTCGTCGAAGCGAGCATTCCGTCGCCTTTCGACTACCAGGCGCAGGTGCTGCTGGGGATGCCGGACGATTTGCCGTCGCCGGACGAGGCGCGCTTCGAGCCGGCGTTCGCCGCCGCGCTGCTGCGCTGGCTGGAGGCCAGCGCAGGGCGCGCCTTCGTCTTGTTTACTTCCTACCGCATGCTGGAGGCCGTGTACGACCAGGTGGCGGAGCCGCTGAGACGCCGCGGTTTGTTGCTCCTGCGCCAGGGAGACGAGAGCCGGACGCTGCTGCTGCAAAGGTTCCGCGCCGGGCCCCGGGCGGTGCTGTTCGGCACCGACAGCTTTTGGGAAGGGGTGGACGTGCCGGGTGACGCCTTGTCGCTGGTCGTCATCGCCCGCCTTCCTTTCCGGGTGCCCACCGACCCCGTGGAGAAAGCGCGCGCCGAGGCAGTGGCCGCGCGCGGGGGCGATCCGTTCGCCGAGTATTCACTGCCGCGCGCCGTTATGAAGTTCCGGCAAGGTTTCGGGCGCCTGATTCGCACGAAGACGGACAAAGGGGCGGTGGTCATCGCCGACGTGCGCGTGCACCAGCGCTCGTACGGCCGGCGCTTCCTGGCCGCCTTGCCTCCTTGCCGCACGCTGCAGGCGGACAGCGCGGCGCTGGCCGCGGCGCTGAAAGCGTGGCTGTCCCCCGCGCGCTAGGGGATGGCGGCTGTGGGCCGTGCCGCGGGTATAGGCGGCCGCCGCGGCGTCATATGCTCGCGGCGGGGGTATGCGTCCGATGGGTCGCGTCGTGTTCCGTACCGTGCAGGCTGCACGGCTGGGCAAGGCGTTAACGCTTGTGCTGGCGGCCGTGTTGTTGGCCGCGGCGTGGCGATTGGATGCCGGGGAGGAAGCGGTGCCCGTGGCGGCGCCGGCGCGCCCGCGGCCGCTGCGCATGCACGAACCGGTATACGCCGTGCCCGTGGCTGAGCGGCTGGTGGCGCTGACGTTCAACGTCGACTGGGGTACGGAGTTCGTGCCGGGGCTGCTGGACGTCTTGGACGCGCGCGGCGTCAGGGCCACGTTCTTCCCGACGGGCCGCTGGGCCGAGGCAGAGCCGGAACTGGTGCGCGAGATCGCCCGCCGCGGCCACGAGCTGGGCAACCACGGCTATCGCCACGACCACCCCAAGCAGTTGAACGACGCCGCCTTGCGAGACCACATCGTGCGCACGCAGCGGCTGCTCCGGGAGCTGACCGGCGCCGAGACCCGGCTCTACGCGCCGCCCTACGGCGAAGTGGATGCCCGCATCGCACGCATCGCCGCGGAAGCCGGCCACTGGACGATTATGTGGACGCTGGACACCATCGACTGGCAGCGGCCGCAGCCGGAAACCATCGTGCGGCGCGTCGTGCCGCGCGTGCAGCCCGGGGCCATCATTCTCATGCATCCCACGGAGCCGACGCTGGCCGCCTTGCCGCACATCCTCGAGCGGCTGCTGGCGGAGGGCTGGCGCTTTGTTCCCGTCGGGACGCTGCTGGAACGGGCCGGCGCGTTCGCACCCTGACTCGCCCCGTCCCTACGCCTTGAATCGCTGGCTCCTTACGACTTTAGGCGGCGGATCAAGTCCCAAATGCGCCCGTCTTCCTGTCCCAGGCGCCAGAAAGCTACGCCGGCCAGGTCGTACTCGGCGGCCAAAAGCAGCTTAAAGGCGGCGCTATGCTCGTTTTCGAACCACACGGTGCGGCCGCCGTAGGCAAAATGAGGCGCGGCGTATTCCGCATGCCACTGCAGTTTCGCAGGCCCGCCCAGGCGGCCGGCCTGCTGCAGGCGTTCCATGGCTTCCGCGAAAGTCACCGCATCGGCCCAGCCCGACGCCGGCCAATCGTAACCGTAGACGGGAATGCCCAGGACGAGCTTGCGGGCCGGCACGCCGCCGCCGGCGGGGTCCAAGGCGTACTCGATCACGGCCCGCACCCACGGCAGCGCGGCGATGGGGCCGGCCACGTCGCCCCGCCAGTGCTGGTCATAGGCCATGATGACGAGAAAATCGGCGTGCGCGGCGAGGCTTGCGTAGTCGTAGGCGGCGCCCCAGGCACCGTGGGCGGTCGCGGCTGTCTTGGCCGGAACCGCCAGGCTGACCTCCAGCCCCCAGGCCCGCGCCGCGGCCGCCAGCTCCGCGGCGAACGCGGTCAAGTCGTTGCGCCGCGCGGGCCGCACGCCTTCGAAGTCCACGTGCACGCCGGCCACGTCCCAGCGCACGGCCGCGTCGATGATGCTGGCCACCAGGCGCGCCCGCACCTCCGCGTTCCCCAAGACGGCGTCGGCCAGCGCCGGATCGAACGCACCTAGATCGGGATTGAAGTTGTGAATGAGCACGTACGTCTTGAGCCCTTCCCGGCCCGCCGCGGCCAGCACCTGGCCCAGCCGCTGTTCCTGTACGTACACCGGCCGCAGGCTCCCCGATGCCGTGACGCCCCAACTCCAGGGCACGACGCCGGTCAGCGTGCCGGCGGCGCGCTCCAGCGACGCCCGCGCGGCGCCCGTCCCTTCGTCCATGTAATATCCCAGCACACGGAAGTCGCCGCCGAGCCGCGGGGCTGCGTGCAGGCGCACCAAGTAGCGGGGTACGAACCCTTCGGTGCCGTAGATGGTGCGGACACGCAGTTGCTCGGCGTCCGCTTCCAGGACGAGGAGCGGGTCGCCCTGCGGCACCGTGGCCGCCACCGTCTCGCCGTCCGGTTCGTACAAGGGCGCCGACGTCGCCTGCACCGTCGCCAGGAACCACGTTTCGCTCTCGATCGGCGAAAGTTCAGGCGCCGGCTGGGCGGCGGGCGCGCCTAGGAGCGACCCGAGCCCGACGATAATGGCCAGAAGCAACAGCACCAAACTTTCCGACGTCATGGCGACCTCCCTAAAGCTGTACGCGATAGGCGTGCTATGGTCCCCTTTCGAGCCGGCTGTTGCGTATCCTTTGCCCAATATCCGGCGGTCCCGGCACGGCCCGGCGCCGGTGGCAGCGGCTGCCGCCGGCCTCGTCATTGCGGCGCCCGCGCGCGGGCGGATATAATGGGGGAGTGAACGGTGCAAGGGGGCGAAGTCGTGCCGAACAAGACGGTACTGGCCAACGGCGTGCGGGTTGTTTCGGAATACGTGCCCGGCGTGCGCTCCGTCAGCGTCGGGTGCTGGTTTCCCGCCGGATCGCGGGATGAGCGCCCGGGCGAGGACGGGTTGGCCCATCTCGTAGAGCACATGATGTTCAAAGGCACCGCGCACCGTTCGGCCCGTGACATCGCCGAAGCCATCGACGCGACGGGCGGCCAGCTCAACGCGTTTACCACCAAGGAAGCCACGTCGTACTACGCGCGGGTGCTGGACCAGCACTTGCCGCTGGCGCTGGACCTGTTGGCCGACATGTTGCAGCACTCCGTCTTCGCGGAGGACGAGCTGGCGCGCGAGAAAGAAGTCATTCTCGAAGAGATTGGGATGGTCGAAGACACGCCCGAGGACCTGATCCACGATCTATTTGAAGCCTGCTTGTTCGGCGATCATCCCCTGGCTCGCACCGTGCTGGGCACGCGCGAGGGGCTGCTCCGCCTCGGCCGTTCCGACGTGCTGCGTTTCGTCGAAACGCATTACACGCCGGAAAACATGGTGGTCGCGGCCGCGGGCAGCGTGCAGCACGACGAGCTGGTGCGGCTGGTGGAGAAGTTGTTCCGCCGGCCGGCCGGAACCGGCCCGGTTGAGCGGGTGCGGCGTCCGGTGCCGTATGCCCCGCGGCAAGTGGTCGTGCCCAAGGATACCGAGCAAGTGCACATTTGCGTGGGCGCGCCGGCGCTGGTGCGCACCGACCCGCGCCGCTTCGCGCTGGACTTGCTGGACATCATCGTCGGCGGCGGCAGCAGCTCGCGCCTGTTTCAGCAGCTGCGGGAAGAGCGAGGCCTCGTGTATTCCACCTACTCCTTCTCCGCGGCCTACACCGACGCCGGCGTGTTCGGCGTCTACGCCGCCACGCGCCCGGAGCGGGCCGGCGAAGTGCTGGACGTCATCTACCGCGAGCTGGCGGAGCTAGCTGCGGGGCGCATCCGCCCCGAGGAAGTCGATCGCGCCCGGGAACAGGCCAAGGGCAGCCTGATGCTGGCGCTCGAGAGCACCGCCACGCGGGCGGGCCGGCTGGCCGGGGCGGAGCTGTTCGACGAGCCATACTGGCAGCCGGAGGAACTCATCGACCGGCTGGACCGCGTGACGGTGGACGACGTGCGGCGGCTGGCCGGCGAGCTGCTGGCGGAGCAGCGGCTGTCGGTGGTTAAGCTGGGGCCGGCCGTGCAGCGGCGCCGCAAGGTGTTGGGGGCGATGGCCTGACGATGGAGGCGCGGTTGTTCTCGTTGGCGGCGGAAGTGGAGGTCAAGCGCCTGCGGCCGGCCCGGGAAGGGCGGCCGTTGCCCGCGTACGCCACGCCCGGCGCTGCCGGGATGGACTTGACGGCGGCGCTGGATGAGCCGCTGGAGCTGCGGCCCGGCGAGCGCTGCCTCGTGCCGACGGGCATCGCCATCGCCTTGCCGGGGCCGCACCTGGTCGGGCTGGTGTTCGCCCGCAGCGGCTTGGCCGCCCGGCACGGGATCCAGCTGGCCAACGGCGTCGGCGTCATCGACAGCGACTATCGCGGAGAGATCAAAGTGGCGCTGCTCAACGCCGGCTCCGAGCCCTTTGTTATTCACGACGGCGACCGCATCGCACAGCTGGTGGTCGTCCCGGTGGTGGCGGTTCGCTGGCGGGAAGTGGAGGAGCTCACGCCCTCCGAGCGCGGCGAAGGAGGTTTCGGGTCCACCGGCCTGCGCGGCTAGCCCATGGGACATGGCGAGAGGGACAGCGCCGCCTGGACATGGGACGATTGACAGCGTCGCGGTTCCTTGCTAGGATCGATGCACCTGTCGGCCCCTGGGGCGAGAGGTGGCAGGTATGCATCGCTGGGTGGCGGCGGCGCTCACGGCCCTGGCGCTGTCCGTTTTCCCCGTTCACGCCTGCGCGCAGGAGGCAACCTTCACCTCGTCCCTGCGCATCGACACCGAAGAAGGCACCTTTCAGCTCCAGCACACGCTCGACTTGCCCCTGGCCCGGTTCGGGGGACCGCGCGGCGTCGACAGCGCGCCGGCGCAGCCGGGCGGCATGTTGTTTCTTCGCCATACGCTCGAGCCCGACGGATCGACGCGCTGGGGCGCGTCGCTGACGGCGGCGGCCGCCTCCTGGTCGGGCCGTCTCTTCATCCACGAGCCTCACGAAACGAGCCCGGATCCGTTCCGCCTTTATCACGCCTCGGTGCGGACCGACGACGCCGTTGGCGCGGCGCTCTCCGTGCGGAGCGTTCTCGGCGTCAGCGCCCTTTACGTCGACCGCATTCCGCTGCGCGGCTTGGCAGGACCGCTGCTGTCGCTGCGCGTCGAGCGGGACGGCTGGCCGCTGCGGATCGGTGCAGTCGCGTACGGCACGCCGCGGCTGCGGCACCATTTCCTCGTCGTCGACGGCGCGACGCAGCTGGGCGGCGTTCGCGCAGCGTTCGGCGCCGCCCGCCAGAGCGGCGTGGAGCTGGCGGAGTCGGGCGGCGCGCTGGTGCGGCGGAACGTCGACGAGCAGGCGTTCTTTGCGCGGCTGGAGGCGGCTTTCGGCCGCAGCCGCGCCTGGCTCCTCGTCCACGACACCAGCGCCGGGTTTCGCTCGCTGGCGGCGTCGTCGTACCCGTTTCGCCGCGGCGCATGGGCGGTGGAAGGCCGCTGGCAGTGGCGCCCCGCGACGAGCCGGCTGCTGAGCGTCTACTTCCAGCACAGCCGGCAGGGAGGCGGCACAGAGGACGAAGTGCAGCTTGGCTTCTCCTCCATGCCCCGGGGCCGGTGGGGGTGGCGCCTGGACGTGGAGGCGAGCTGGAGCGACGGGTTCCGCGACGACTACGGGTGGGCGGTGACGTTGACCAATCCGGACCGCCGCTTCGAACAGCACCTGGCCTTCCTGTGGGACGCCGCCGGGCAAATCCGCCGCCGGCTGCGGGCGCAGTGGGAAGAGGAGACGTGGCGAATTCGCCTGTCGGCCGACGATGGGCTGCCCGCCTGGCGCCTGGAAGCTCGCTGGTCGCCGGGCGGCTGGGAAGCGGCCGTCGTCTTCAAGCAGCGGGTCTACTCCGATGGGGGCACCGTCTCCTGGCTCCACGCTGCGCTGACGTACGACGTGCCGGGCTTCGGGCAGTGGTGGATCCAGTGGCGCGAAAGCGACAACGGCCGGCTGGATGTGGGCTGGAGTCGGCCGGCAACGCTCGGGGCGGGAGTGCGCGTCTTCTTCTAATGCGCCTTTGGGCGCATACGATGTCAGAGGACGGGCGCGCGCAGGGCCCGCCGAGAGGAGCCGACGCCGGTGCGGTACAGCGATTTGGCGGGGAAAGAAATCATCGACATCGACCAGGGCATCCGGTTGGGGGTCGTCAACGACACCGACTTGGTCATCGACGCCGCGGCCGGAAAAGTGGTAGCCATCATCATCCCCGGTCGGGGCGGCTTTTTCAGCCGGCGGGAGTTGGAGATTCCGTGGCACGGCATCAAGAAAATCGGGGTTGACCTGATTATCGTCGACCTGAGCACCGCGGTGGACCTGCGCGGCAGCATCCGCCACAAAGTCCGCGGCGGCCGCAACGGGTACGGAGCGAGCCTAATCGACGCATCCGAGCCGGACCTCCCCGGATGAATAGGCGGGAACCGCCCGGGGAAACTACGGGGGACCGCACACTCTCGACGGGGAGGGACTCGGATGGCTACGACCATCGGCGTCTTTGACTCGCACGACCAAGTGGAGCGCGCCGTGGAAGCGCTGCACGACGAAGGGTTCACCGAGGACGAAATCTCGGTCGTCGCCAAAGATTCGCGTGGTGCGGGCGGAGGCCAGGGCGGAGGCGGCATGGACAGCGTGGCCGAAGGCGTCGCCTGGGGCAGCGGTCTTGGCGCTCTGGGCGGGCTTCTGGCCGGCATGGGCGCCCTGACGATTCCCGGCATCGGGCCCATCGTCGCCGCGGGGCCGCTGGCCGCGGCGCTGTCGGGCGCGGTGGCGGGAGGCATCGGCGGGGGACTGCTGGACTTGGGCATTCCCGAGGATCGCGGCCGGGAGTATGAAGAGGACGTGAAGCAAGGCCGCATTTTGTGCGTCGTAGAAACGGACGACGACGACCGCTCCGAAGACGCCGCCCGCATTCTGCAAGAGAACGGCGCCTCCGAAGTCGAAACCCACGGCTGACGGCACCGTTCCCTTGACACGCTGCCGTTCCATGTAGGACAATGAACCAAAGGCTAGGCGGTTGGCCTGTCTGGCGGCTGACCGCCTTCCGTTGTTTGCCGCCGGCTGCGGCGGCGGATGTGGTTTTCTACGGAACGGGAGCGCCCTTCGATGACTTTGCACCGAGTGCTGGTAGCCGGATACTCCGGGCGCATGGGCCGCGCCGTCGTGGAAGGCTTGGCCGAAGCGGACGACATGGTCTACGTGGGCGGCGTACGGCGCGGCGACGACTTGCGGGCCGCGGTACGGGCGGCCCAGCCCACCGTCATCGTCGACTTCACGGTCCCCGAAGCGGTCTTGGAGCATGTCCGCATCGGCCTGGAGGAAGGCGTGCCGCTCGTCGTCGGCACGACGGGCCTGACGCCTGTCGATTTGCAGTGGATCGACGAACAGGCGCGGCGCCGGGAGCTGGGCGTCGTCGTGGCGGCGAACTTCGCCTTGGGCGCGGTCCTGATGATGCGGTTCGCCCGGGAAGCCGCGCGCTGGTTCGAGCATGCGGAGATCATTGAGCTGCATCACGAGAAAAAGGTAGACGCGCCGTCAGGGACGGCCATGCGCACCGCCGAGGCCATCGGCGCCGCGCGCGGCGAAACGGCCGCTTCGTCCGACGCGGGCCGGCTGGAGCTGGTGCCGGGCGCGCGGGGCGGCGAGTACTGCGGCGTGCGCATTCACAGCGTCCGCTTGCCGGGCCACGTGGCCCATCAGGAGGTTATTTTCGGCCGCCTCGGCGAAACCTTGCGCATTCGCCACGACTTGACGGACCGGCGGGCTTTCGTGCCTGGCGTCTTGCTGGCCATCCGGCGCGTCGGCGCGCTGCGCGGCGTGCACGGCTTGGAGGAACTGCTGTTTCCCGGCGCATGACGGCTCGCCGCGGCCGCACCCCTACCTGCGCGGGCTCATATATTGCCACCGTACACGGAACGGGGCAACGGGCCCGGTTCATGCGTCGTCGGGACGGGGGTGGCCGCTCTGATCCAGGGAATGCTGCTGGCGGTGCTGGGCGGCGACCGGAGGGAAGCGGAGCTGGTGCGACAGCTGGCCTCCCAGGGCGCGCGGGTGCGGGCGGTCGGGCTGCCGCTGGACGAGGCGCCGGGCGTTGAGCGCTGGAGCGATGCCGTCGCGGCGGTGCAAGGCGTGCGGGCCGTCGTCGCGCCCATGAGCGGCGCCGACGCCCAAGGCTGGCTGCCGGCGCTGGTGCCGGAAGAAAAGATCCGCCTCGATCACAAGCTTCTGGCCGCCATCGGCCCCCGCGCGCCGCTGTTTATCGGCATGCTCCCTCCTACGCATAAGCCGCTGGCCAAGGCGTACGGGGTGCGCGTGGTAGAGCTCGCGAACGTCGACGAGATCGCGATCGCGAACTCCATTCCCACGGCGGAAGGCGCCGTGCAGCTGGCGATGGAGAAGCTGCCCATCACCATTCACGGGGCGCGGGCGCTGGTGCTGGGATTCGGGCGCTGCGGGATGACGCTGGCGCGCCTGCTGCACGCCATGGGCGCCCGCGTCGGCGTGGTGGCGCGCCGGGCGGCGGAACGAGCACGGGCGGCGGAGATGGGCCTGACGCCTTGGACGTGGTCGCAACTCACCGATGCGGTGGCGCGCCAGGACGTCATTTTCAACACGGTGCCCGCCGTCGTGCTGACGGACGCGGTCTTGGCGGCGACGCCCAAGGACGTCCTCATCATCGACATCGCGTCACCGCCGGGCGGGACCAATTTCGAAGCGGCGCGGCGGCTGGGACGGCGAGCCATCTGGGCGCAGGGGCTGCCGGGCAAAGTCGCGCCCGTGACGGCGGGGCGCATCCTGGCCGAATACTTGCCGGGGCTGATCGAAGCGGAGCTGCAGCGGGGCTGACCACTCCTCGTTCCGTGTACGCGAGTGGAAGCTCGGACGGGGAGGGAAATCCATGCGGCTGGCGGGCAAGACCATTGGGCTCGGCATTTCGGGGTCGCACTGCAGCTACGACGAAGTGCTGCCCGAAATCGCCCGGATGCAAGCCGAAGGCGCGACGATCATTCCGGTCATCTCGGAGACGGTGAAGACGACCGACACGCGCTTTACGACGGCGGCCGCGCTGCGGGCAAAGCTGATGGAGCTGACCGGCTTCGAGCCTATTGATACCATCGTGGACGCGGAGCCGACGGGACAAAAAAAGACGTTCGACGCGTTCGTGATTGCGCCGTGCACGGGCAATACGCTGGCCCGGTTCGCCAACGCGATCACCGACGGCCCGGTGCTGATGGCGGCCAAAGGGACGCTGCGCAATTTGCGGCCGGTGGTGCTGGCTATCTCCAGCAACGACATCCTGGGCGGCAACGCGCTTAACCTGGCGCTGCTGCTGATGCGCAAGCACGTCTACTTCGTCCCGTTCGGCCAAGACAATCCCGAAGAGAAGCCGACGTCGTGCGTGGCCGATTTCAGCCTGCTTACCGACACGGTGGTCGCTGCGCTGGAGGGCCGGCAGCTGCAGCCGGTGCTGCTCGAACGGAGCCGCCGGCCGGTGCGGTGAGGCGAGCGGCTCGGCGCGCGTCGAGACGATGGAGGCCATAGCATGAAACGCTGGAACGTCGCCGTGGTAGGCGCCACGGGCGCCGTGGGAACCGAGCTGTTGACGTTGCTGGAAGAGCGCCGCTTTCCTGTGGGCGAGCTGCGCCTGCTCGCTTCGCCGCGCAGCGCCGGCAAGACCCTTTCGTTCGCCGGTCGCAGCGTCACCGTCGAGGCCTTGTCGGAAGACGCCTTCGACGGCATCGACATCGCGTTTTTCAGCGCCGGCGGCGCGGTCAGCCGGGAATGGGCGCCGGCGGCCGTGCGGGCGGGCGCGGTGGTCATCGACAACACTAGCGCGTTCCGGATGGACCCGGACGTTCCGCTGGTGGTGCCTGAGGTGAACCCTGAGGCGGTGCGGCGGCACCGCGGGATTATCGCCAACCCGAATTGCTCCACCATCATCATGTTGGTGGCGCTGACGCCGATTTACCGAGCGGTCGGCATCGAGCGCATCGTGGTGTCCACGTACCAGGCCGTCTCGGGGGCGGGCGCGCGAGCGATGGAAGAGCTGCTGCAGCAAGTGCGCGACTTCGCCGCCGGCCGGGAGCCTGCGGCCGGCGTGCTGCCGGTGCCGTCGTTGCCCCGCCACTATCCCATCCTCTTCAACGTCATCCCGCAAGTGGACGCGTTCGCGGAAGACGGTTACACCAAAGAGGAATGGAAGATGGTGCGCGAAACTCATAAAGTATGGGGCGACGACACCGTGGGCATCAGCGCGACGACGGTGCGCGTGCCGGTGCTGCGCAGCCATTCGGAAAGCATCAACGTGCAGACGCGCGAGCCGCTGAGCGCGGACGAAGCGCGCGCCTTGCTGGCCGCGGCGCCGGGCGTCGTCGTCGTGGACGAGCCTGACGCGATGCGCTATCCGATGCCCATCGACGCGACGGGCAAAGACGCGGTGTTCGTGGGGCGCATTCGCCAGGATAAGAGCATCGAGCGAGGTTTGAACTTGTGGGTCGTTGGAGATCAGATTCGCAAAGGCGCGGCGCTGAACGCGCTGCAAATCGCCGAACTGTTGACGGCAGATGGGTGCTTGTGACGGCGGCCCCGGCCGGGCGCGGGCAGGAGGTGGGCCCGTGCGCGTCGTGGTGCAGAAGTTTGGCGGCAGTTCGGTGGTGACGCCCCAGCAGCGCCGGCAGGCGGCGGATCGAGTCCGTGAGGCGCTGCAGGAAGGGTTCCGCGTCGTAGTCGTAGTGTCCGCCATGGGTCGCGCCGGCGACCCGTACGCGACGGACACGCTGCTGTCGCTGCTGCCGGAAGGCGTCGACCCCGACGCCAGGGAACGCGACATGCTGGCGGCATGCGGCGAAGTCGTTGCAGCCGTTGTGCTGGCGCACACGCTGCGCGCGGAAGGCATTCCCGCCGTGGCGCTGACGGGCCGCGACGCCGGCATTATTACGGACGCCAACTTCGGCAACGCCCGCGTCCGGCGAGTGAAGCCGGACGCCGTCGTGCGCCACCTGGAGCAGGGCCGCGTCGTAGTCGTGGCCGGGTTTCAGGGCGTCACCGAAGACGGCCAGGTGACGACCCTGGGGCGCGGCGGCAGCGACACAACGGCCGCGGTGCTAGGTGCCGCGCTCGGGGCGGAGTACGTGGACATTTTCACCGACGTGCCCGGCGTTTTCACGGCGGATCCCCGTCTCGTGCCGGACGCCGCGGTGTTGGAGCGGCTCACATTTCGCGAGATCGTGGAGATGGCGCACTCGGGCGCGAAAGTCGTTCATCCCCGCGCGGTCGAAATCGCGATGGAACATCGCATCCCGCTTCGCATTCGCCCTGCCGACGGGCGCAGCCCGGGCACGCTCATCGCCGGTCCCCCGTCCCGCCGTTCGCCGGAATTTCATGTCCAACTGGATCGAGTGGTCACCGGCATTGCCGCAGTGCCGGGCCGCACGCTCTTCCGCCTCCCGGCGCTGGATCCGGGCGGCATGGGGCCGCGGGCGCTGGAACTGTTCGAGGGGCTCGGGAAAAACCATGTCAGCATTGATATGATTGACGTATCGGAGGAAGGAATCGGCTTCGTCGTGGCGCAGGAGGATCAAGGCCGGTCGCAGCGGCTCATGGACGGCTTGGGCGTCGAGTACCGCGTGCTGAGCGGCCTGACCAAAGTGTCCGTGGTCGGCGCGGGCATGCACGGCGTCCCGGGCGTCATGGCGCGCGTCGCTCGGGCGCTGTGCGCGGCCGGTGCGGCCGTGTACGCCACCACCGACTCGCACGCGAACATCGCTTGCCTTGTCCGCACGGAAGATGCGGCGCGCGTCGTCCAGGCGCTGCACGACGAGTTTTCGCTGGGCGCGCATCAACAGCGAACAGGAGGCGACGGTCGATGAAGCTGGGCAGCTTGTTGACCGCGATGATTACGCCGTTTCGTGAGGATCTGAGCTTGAACGCCGAGCAGGCGGCCCGCTTGGCGCGGTATCTGGTTGACATCGGGAACGAAGGCGTCGTCGTGGCCGGCACCACCGGCGAGTCGGCCACGCTGACCGACGAGGAGAAGCTGGAGCTGTTTCGCGCCGTGGTCCGGGAGATCGGCGGGCGGGCTACGGTGATTGCGGGCACGGGCACCAACGATACCCGCCACAGCATCGAGTTGACGAAAGAGGCGGAGAAGCTGGGCGTAGACGCCATCATGGCGGTGGTCCCGTACTACAACCGTCCCACCCAAGAGGGGCTGTACCGGCATTTCCGGGCCATCGCCGAGAGCACGTCGCTGCCCGTTATGCTGTACAACGTCCCGTCCCGCACCGGGTGCAACCTGCTGCCCGAGACGGTGGCGCGGCTGGCGGAGATCGACAACATCGTCGCGATTAAGGAAGCCAGCGGCGATCTGAACCAGGTGTCCGAAATCCGCCGGCGCACGCCGCCCGATTTCGCCATCTACAGCGGCGACGACTCGTTGACGCTGCCGATTTTGGCCCTGGGCGGCGTGGGCGTCGTCAGCGTGGCCGCGCACCTGGTCGGCCGCCGGCTGCGGGCGATGATCGACGCCTTCCAAAAAGGCGACGTCCGCACCGCGACGGCGATCCATCTTGAACTTTGGCCGATTTTCCGCGCCATGTTCATAACCACCAATCCGATTCCCGTCAAGACGGCCATCAACATGCTGGGCATGAACGCCGGGCCCCTGCGGCCGCCCTTGGGGCCGCCGTCGGAAGACGAGGAACGGGCCATTCGCCAAGTCTTGCGCGAAAACGGCTTGTTGAACTAGGAGGAATTTGCCGGAATGCACCTGGCACGAGATTCGGTGGCGGTCATCCCGCTGGGTGGCCTGGGAGAAGTAGGAAAAAACATGTGGGTCGTGGAGACCGCCGACGACATCGTCGTCATCGACGCCGGCGTGGCGTTCCCGGAAGAAGACTTGCTCGGCGTCGACCTGGTCATCCCCGACATCACGTATTTGCGCGAAAACCGGGAGAAAGTTCGCGCCGTCATCCTGACCCACGGTCATGAGGATCACATCGGCGCGCTGCCGTACTTGCTGCGCGACGTGCCCGTGCCCGTGTACGGCACGCGGCTGACGCTGGGCTTGGCCCAGGCGCGCTTGCAGGAAAGCGACGTCAAGGCCCCCAGGATGGTGGAGGTGAAGGCCGGCGATCGACTTCGTTTTGGGCGCTTGAACATCGAGCTGATTCACGTCAACCACAGCATTCCCGACGTCGTCGCGCTGGCCATCAACACGCCCGCAGGCGTCATCGTGTTTGCGACGGATTTTAAGTTTGACCATACGCCCATCGACGGGCGCACGACGGATATCCAGCGTTTCGCGCAGCTGGGCGCCAAAGGCGTGCTGGCGCTGTTTTCGGATTCGACCAACGCCGAAAAGCCCGGGTACACCAAATCGGAGAAGACCGTGGGCGAAGGGTTTGAAGAGATTTTCCGCAACGCCAAAGGCCGCGTCGTCGTGGCGACGTTCGCGTCCAACGTCCACCGCATTCAGCAGGTGTTCGAGGCTGCGGCCAAGACCAATCGCAAGGTGTGCGTCGTCGGGCGCAGCATGACCAGCGTCGTCGGCATCGCCATGGACCTGGGGTATCTTGATTTCCCCCCGTCCATGTTCATCGACTCGTCCGACGTGGATAAATACCCGCCGGAGAGAGTGGTGGTGCTGAGCACGGGCAGCCAGGGCGAGCCGATGGCGGCGTTGTCGCGCATGGCCGCGTCGGAGCACCGCCAGATCGAGATCATGCCCGGCGACACGGTCATCATTTCCGCTCATCCCATTCCCGGCAACGAACGCCTTGTGGGCCGGACCATCAACCAGCTGTACAAGCTGGGGGCTACGGTCGTCCACGGCGAACTCCACGGCGTGCACGTTTCCGGCCACGCCGCGCAGGAGGAGCTGAAGTGGATGCTGAACCTGTGCCGGCCCAAGTACTTCGTCCCGATTCACGGCGAGTTCCGCATGCTGTGGCAACACGCGCGGCTGGCCACGGCCGTGGGCGTGGCCGAAAACAACGTATTTATCTTGGATATCGGCGACGTGCTGGAGTTTCGCGCCGACGGGACAGCCGCGGTGACCGGGCGCGTGCCGGCGGGCGGTGTGTACGTCGACGGCCTGGGCGTGGGCGACGTGGGCAACATCGTGCTGCGCGACCGGCGGCAGCTGTCGCAGGACGGCATCTTGATTGCGGTAGTGACCATCGACAAGCATACCGGCGCGGTCGTGGCGGGACCGGACATCGTCTCGCGCGGTTTCGTCTACGTGCGGGAGGCCGAGGACTTGCTGGACGAGGCCCGCGCTCGCCTGCAGGACGCGCTGGCCAAGATGTCGGAGCGCCAGACGACGCAGTGGAACGTGCTCAAGAACAACATGCGGGACGTATTGAGCCGGTTCTTGTACGAGCGTACCAAGCGGCGCCCGATGATTTTGCCCATCGTCATGGAAGTGTAGCGGCGCCGGCGGCCTGCGGGCAAAGCGCATGAACGGGTAGGCCGAGCCTTATACTAGCTGAGTACGGAGAGGCCCGTCCGGCGGCGGCGATGCCGCCGGACGACGGTGCCCGCACGAAGGCGAGGCCGGCTGATGAGCGAATGGATTTCTGCGCGGCCGGGATCCGCCGCAGACGACGACGCGGCGGACGAGCACGAAAACGGCCAGGAGGCATTGGCGGCCATCCGGCAGCTGGGCGTGCCCCAGCCGCCGCCGGCGGCGCCCGCCAGCGTGCACGTGCTCTCGATCATTGGGCAAATCGAGGGGCACGTGCTGCTTCCCGCCAAGAACAAGACGACCAAGTACGAACACGTCATTCCGCAGCTCGTGGCCATCGAGCAGGACCCGAAAATTCAAGGCCTGCTCGTCGTGCTTAACACGGTGGGCGGCGACATCGAGGCGGGCCTGGCCATCGCGGAAATGATCGCCAGCCTCTCGAAGCCCACCGTGTCCCTGGTGTTGGGCGGCGGCCATTCGATCGGCGCCCCCATTGCCGTGGCCGCCGACTACAGCTTCATCGCTCCCACGGCTACCATCACCATCCACCCCATTCGCCTGACGGGCCTCGTCATCGGCGTGCCCCAGACGTACGAGTATCTCGACAAGATGCAAGATCGCGTCATTCGCTTTATCGTGCAGCACTCCCGCATCAGTGAGGCCAAGCTGCGCGAGGTCATGTTTCGCACGGGCGAGCTCGTGCGCGACGTGGGCACGGTGCTCATCGGGCGCGACGCGGTGGAAATCGGCCTCATCGACCAGCTGGGCGGGCTGAAGGAAGCGCTGGGCAAGCTGAAGCAGCTCATCGCCGCGCGCGCGCCGCAAATGGTCCCGCCGGGCGACGGGTGGGCGCCGGCGTGGGAGACGTGGCGCGCGCCGCGCGACGTGACGTTCGGTTTGCCCTCGCCGTTAGGCTGAGACGGCGACGCGGGCGGGAGGGAAGCCGACGGTGTTGTGGACCATCGCGCCGCCGGAGTGGCTCAACGACGAAGACGACGCGCCGCCGTCCCTGGTGGAGATGTCCTTGGGGCGGGTGCAGCTCGTGCTGGAGCAGGACCGGGACGGGACGTGGCGGGTGCACCGGGTGTTGTCCACGAATCCCGCCGACTACTTGCGCCCCGAGCTGCAGCCGGGCGCCGTCTGGAAGAGCCGGAGCGGCCGCTGAGCTCGCCGCCGCGGGTAACTAGGGGCGCTCCCGCATACATGCCGGGCGGGCGGGGAACAATGCCGCTTGATTCCGGCGAAAGGAGCGGGTGGTGCCCATGCGGCGCCGGCGCTTGGCGTGGAAACTTGTGCTGGCCATGGCTTTCGTGACCGCCGCCGTGCACGGGCCGGCCAGTCTCGTCGCGGAGTCGCAGATCTGGTTTCCCCGGGGCGTGGTGCGCGCCGACGAGCTGGAGCTTTTGGCGCGGGTCGTGGCGGCCGAGGCGCAGGGCGAGCCCTACGCCGGGCAGGTCGCGGTCGCGGCGGTCATTCTCAATCGCGTCAACAGTCCCCAGTTCCCCAACTCCATCAGCGGCGTCGTCTACCAGCCGCTGGCCTTCGAGTCGGTGAGCAACGGCTTGATCTGGCGGCGGCAGCCCGGCCCGGAAGCGTACAACGCCGCCCGCGACGCGCTGAACGGCTGGGATCCGACCTACGGGGCGCTCTTTTTTTGGAATCCCAGCAAGCGCGTCAGCCCGTGGATCTGGACTCGCCGGGTAATCGTGCAGATCGGCAATCACGTCTTCGGCATTTGACGGCGGCCGCACGTATCGGGAGGTGGGCCCGTGGAGGGTGGCTGGAAAAGGGCAACCGGCATGCTTGTCGTGCTGCTGCTGGCGTCAGTGGCGTGGGGCGTTTGGCAGTGGCGCGAGCGGGTGCGCGCCGAGGCGCTGCAGTCCGCGCAGTACCAGCGGGCCCTGTTCGAGCTCATTGCCCAGGCCGAGCAGACGGAGCTGCTCTTGGCCAAGGCGCTGGCCGCGGGGACGGACCAACAGCGCGCCCTGATCTTGACCGATGTATGGCGCCAAGCGTTCGGCGCTCAGGCCAACTTGAACCAGCTGCCGGTCGGTTCCGCGGTGCTCTTGCGCACGTCGCAGCTGTTCACCCAAACGGGCGACTACGCCTACATGCTGGCCCGCAAGGCGGCCCAGGGCCAGCCTCTTTCGGGCGAAGAGCGCAGGACGCTGGCGGATCTGCGCCGGCAGGTGGCGCTGGTGGTGGAGCAGCTGCACCAGGTGGTGGAGGCGGCCGCGCGGGGGAGCATGACATGGCGCGAGATGCAGCGGCTCACCCGCGGGAACTTGGACGACGTGCCGAATCAGTTTCGCGACGGCTTTGCGCGCCTCGACACCCAGCTGGTGTCGTTCCCGACCCTCATTTACGACGGGCCGTTTTCCGATCATATCCAGCAGCGGGAACCGAAGGGACTGACCGGCGAGGTCATCGATGCCGAAGCGGCGCAGCGCATCGCGCTGGAGTTCCTGCCGTATTCGCTGACTCGGGAAGACGTCTTCGTTCGGGGCCAGGTGGAAGGGCCCATTCCGTCCTACAGCATCCGGGTGACGCGCCGGGAGGGTTTTATCGACCTGGACGTGTCCCGGAAGGGCGGCCACGTGGTCTGGATGCTGGACAGCCGCCCCGTCGAGCAGACGCGGCTGACGGTGGACGAGGCCATCCAGCGGGCCCGGGAGTTTCTGGCCCAGCGAGGCTTGGCTGACATGACGCCCACGTGGGCGTCGTCGGCGGCTCACCGCCTCGTCGTCCCCTTCGCCTATGTACAGGACGGCATCGTCGTCTATCCGGACCTGATCAAGGTGACGGTGGCGCTGGACAACGGCGACATCATCGGCTACGAGGCCATGGGCTACTTGATGTCCCACCACACGCGGAAACTGCCTGCGCCGGTCTTAACGGAAGCCGACGCCCGCGCTCGGCTAAATCCGGCGCTGGAGGTGGGAGACGGCCGCCTCGCCCTCATTCCGCTGGAGACGCTGGAGGAAGTGCTGGCGTGGGAATTCCCCGCGCGGCTGGACGGTGAGTCGTACCTCCTCTACATTAACGCCCTCACCGGCAACGAAGAGCGCATCTTGAAGCTGCTGAGCACCAGCGAAGGCACTCTCGTGCTTTAGTTCCCTCCCGCAAGGCCTTCGCCCGCGGCGACCGCGTCGACGCGTTCTGCTGGAAGGAGCGCCCTTCAGCCGAGCCGAAATCAAAAGCAAAGCCTCATGCGGCCCCGACAGTCATACTGGCAGGGGAGACGACGCCGTTGGAGAATTTGAGCGAAAACTTGGCGCGCGTGCGGGAACGGGTGCGCCGCGCGGCCGAACGGGCGGGCCGCGATCCGGCCGAAATTACCATCGTGGCGGTGACGAAGGGCGTCGACGCGGCCACCGTGCAAGCGGCGCTGGAACTGGGCATTACCGACATCGGCGAAAACCGGGTCCAGGAGGCGCGCGACAAGTTTGCGCGGCTGCAGATGGGACCCGGCGTGCGGCGCCACATGATCGGGCACCTGCAGACCAACAAGGTGCGCCAGGCTCTGGCTCTCTTCGATGTCATCCACTCGCTGGACCGGCCGGAGCTGGCGGCGGAGCTGTCGCGCCGAGCCACCGCCCTGGGGCGGGTCGTGCCGGTGCTGGTGCAGGTGAACGTGGCCCGGGAGCCGACCAAGCACGGCCTCGAGCCGGAAAAGGTGCTGGACTTTATTCGTGAAGCGGCGAAGCTGCCGGGCTTGCGCATCGAAGGGCTGATGACCATTGCTCCGCTGACGAACGATCCCGAGACGGTGCGGCCCGTCTTCCGGCGCCTGCGTGAGCTGAGCCGGCAAGTGGAGGAGGCGGGCATCGAGGGGGTGCGCATGCAGTGCCTGTCTATGGGGATGACAAACGACTTCGAGGTGGCCGTGGAGGAAGGCTCGACGTGCATTCGCGTCGGAACGGCGCTGTTCGGAGTGAGGAAAGCGTGAGCGAGTCGACGTCGAACGGAAAGCGGTTTTTCGACAAAGTGTTTCACTTCCTGGGCATCGAGCACGATGAGGCGGCCACGTCCGAAGACGCATCTCCCGCGTTCAGCCCGCCGCGTGAGCCCGCGCCGGAGCCCCGGCGGGGCCGGCTCATCAGCTTGCCCGGGGCGCGCCGCGACGTGGAGCAGATGAGCGTGGTCGTCTACCGCCCGGTGAGTTTCGACGACGTGCAGATGGTGGTCGACTGCCTGAAAGATCGCCGGCCCGTCATTCTCTCGGTAGAGCTGGTGCCGAAGGAAGTGGCGCGGCGGCTCGTCGACTTCGTCAGCGGCGCAGCCTACGCGCTGGACGGGCGCATGCACCGGCTGGGCGAGCAGCTGTTCCTGTTTACGCCCAGCAACATCGGCATCGAGGTGCCGGCGGACGACGGCGGCTACGCCTACGACGACTTCGAGGTGGGGCGGTGACATGGTCGGGCGGGTGGCTTGCATCGGCGTCGGGGCGATGGGCGGCGCGCTGGTGGGCGGCATCGTGCAGGCCGGGGTCGCGGACCCGAGCGATGTGTTTGTGGCCGACGTCGACGAGGCCCGGGCTCGCCAAGCGGCGGCCCGGTACGGCGTGCAGGTCGTCGGCCATCAGGAGGCGGCGGCGCAGGCGGACGTCGTAGTCATCGCGGTGAAGCCCGGCGACGTGCCGGCGGCGCTGCAGCAAATCGCGCCGGGATTGCGTCCCGGCGCGTGCGTGATCTCGGTGGCCGCCGGCGTGCCGCTGGCCGTCATCGAGGCGCGCCTGCCCGCGGGCACCCCGGCTATCCGCGCCATGCCGAACACCCCCTGTCTCGTGCGCCAAGGAGCCATCGCGCTGGCCGCCGGCACGCACGCCGCGGAGGCACACATGGAAAAGGCCCGGCGGCTGTTCGGTGCGGTGGGCCTGGTGGTAACGGTGCCGGAGCCGCTGCTGGACGCGGTGACGGGCTTGAGCGGCTCGGGCCCGGCGTATGTCTATATGTTTATTGAGGCGCTGGCCGACGGCGGCGTGCTGGCGGGACTGCCCCGGGACGTAGCGCTGCAGCTGGCCGCCCAGACGGTGCTCGGGGCGGCGCGCATGGTGTTGGAGACGGGGCGTCATCCGGGAGAGCTGAAGGATATGGTAACCTCGCCGGCGGGGACGACCATCGCCGGCGTCAAGGCGCTGGAGGAGCACGCGTTCCGGGCAGCCTGCATCCGGGCCGTCGAAGCCGCGGCGGCGCGCTCGCGCGAGCTTGGGCGGACGAGCTAGGGGGTGAGGGCTTGGGCTTCGCACTCATTCGGCTGGTCAGCTGGGCGTTTGAGGTGTACTCGTGGCTGCTGGTGGCGCGCATTTTGCTGACCTGGTTCCCGGTCGACCCGTACAATCCGCTGGTGCGCTGGATCGCCCGCGTGACGGATCCGTTCCTGAACATATTCCGCGGGCTGCTGCCGCCCTTCGGGATGATCGACTTTTCGCCCGTCTTGGCGTTTCTCGTTTTGCGCATCGTGCACAGCGTCGTCATCCAAGTGCTGCGGCAGGTGGTGATGTGGTTCTGATGGATCAGGCGGTCCGGGAGCGGCTGGTGAAAGGAACGGTGGCGTCGCCGCGGCTGGATGCGGTGGGAAGCCTGGCCTTCGGGTTGTCGCGCACGCGCATGGCCCGGGAAGTGAAGGCGGAGCGCGTGACGCTCAACGGGCGCGTGAACACGGATCCTGCGCAGACGGTGAAGGCGGGCGACGTCATCGGTTTGGCCGGGCGGGGCGAGGCGGTCGTGCAGGAGGTAGGAGGACCGACCCGCAAGGGCCGGCTGGCGGTGGCTGTGTTGCGGAAAGCGGGCGGCAAGCCTGGAGCGGAGGGAGACGCATGAGCATTCTCAAGCCGAGAGACCTGGCCAAGGTGGAATTCCGGACGGCGTGGCGCGGATACAACCCGCAAGACGTGGACGAGTTCGTCCAGAAGATGGTCGACGCGTACGAGACCTTGTACCAGGAGTACCAGAAGGTACTGGAAGAAAAGGAGCGCCTGAAGGCGCGCGTCGACAAGGTTTCGCAGGCGGAAACGCAAATCGACGCCACGCTGGCGTTCGCCAAGCAGGTGGCCAAAGACGCGAAGGCCGTGGCGGAACAGCAGGCGCAGGCCATTTTGGCCAAGGCGCGCCTGGAGGCGGAAGACATGCTGCGGCGGGCCCGGCGGCAAGTGGCCGAGTACGCGGCGCGGGCGCTGCAGGCGGCTCGCCAGGAAGCTGAGTTCCGCAGCCGGCTGGCGGCGCTGGTGGACGAGTACAAGGAGCTGCTGGAGAAAGGCCGCGCGGAAGCGCAAGCGTTTGCACGCGTCATCGCGGAGCTGAGCGACGAGGCGGCGGCGGCCTCCGAGGCCGAGGACAAGGAAGGCGACGGCGGCTACGACGTCGATCTCGGGCCGGATCTGTCGGTGGACGAGCCTTCGGGTGACGAGGCCGGTTGGGGGCGGGAGACGGACGAGGTCGACTTGGAGCCGACCCGGCGCATGGAGGCGCTGCGCCCGCGGCGGCCCGAGGCGTGACGCCGGTCGACGGTCCGGCCGGGCACCTCTGGCCCGAGATGGACGCCGCAGCCGCGCAGAAACCGCAGCTCGCCGGCAGCCAGGTCATGCGGGCCGAGGCCGCCGTAGCGCAGGCAGGGATTGTTCACGTGGTGATTGTCAACCAGGCCTTTGCATGATCGGCGGCAGCGGACGCTAGTGCCGCTGCCGCAACGACGACGTTTCCGCCCCGTCGGTTTCTATCCGTTCAACCGCCGTTCGGCCAGCAGCAGGGCGGCCTCGGCGGTGGTCGTGTTCTGTTCGGCCGCCAGCGCGATAACCTCCGCCACCTGGTCGCGGATGCGTGCGACGCGCTCCATGACCCGCTCCCGCTGGTAGCCCTCGGGAATGAGCTCGTGGTACACGTTGATGACGCCGCCTCCGTTGATGATGAAGTCCGGTGCGTACAAGATGTTGCGCTCCTTGAGCATTCGCCCGTGCCGCAGCTCCGCGAGCTGGTTGTTGGCCGAGCCCGCCACGATCTTGGCTTTCAGGCGCGGGATGGTATCGTCGTTCAGGACGGCGCCTAGAGCGCACGGAGCGAACACGTCGCACTCGACGTCGAAAATCGCGTCGGGCGCCACCGCCCGGGCGCCGAAGCGCCGGACGGCCTCTTTGACGCGATCGTCGCGGATGTCCGTGACGACCAGGGATGCGCCGGCTTCGTGCAAGTACTGGCACAAGTGCATGCCGACCGCCCCGAGCCCTTGGATCGCCACGGTGCGGCCTCGGAAGTCGTCGGAGCCGAAGACGTGCTCGAGACACGCTTTCATGCCGCTGAACACGCCGTACGCGGTGACCGGCGACGGGTCGCCGCTGGCTCCCGGCAAACCGACCACGTACCGGGTGGCGCGGCGCACGGCCAGCAGGTCTTCCGGCGACGTGCCTACGTCTTCCGCGGTAATGTACTTGCCGCCCAGGCTTTCGACGGCCCGGCCGAACGCTTCGAACAGCTCGGGCGTCTTGTCCTTGCGCGGGTCGGCGATGACGACGGCTTTGCCGCCGCCCAGCGGCAGGCCCATGGCCGCGCTCTTGTACGTCATGCCTTTGCTCAAGCGCAGAACATCTTGCAGCGCGGCCTCTTCGCTCTCGTACGGCCAGACGCGGCAGCCGCCCAGCGCGGGTCCCAGCTTGGTGCTGTGGACCGCGATGATGGCCTTCAAACCTGTGGGCTTGTCGTAGAAGTACGCGACAAGTTCGTGTCCCTCCGCCTCCATCCGGCCCAACGTACTCAAGGCTGTTCACGCTCCTTTCGGCTCCGGCAGCGTATGCGGGAGCACGGGCCCCCCACACAAAAAACCGCCCGCAGCGGCGCCGGGCTCTTGGGTTGTTCTGCCAAAATACATTATATTCCACAGGGTTGGTTGCGGAAAGTATCTCCGCATGATTCAGAGTTAAGGGGAACTTTGCACGTCTCGTCGAATATAAAAAACATATTTGGCAGACGTGACGGAGGTGCGCGAGCCGCATGGGCTACGACGCGGACGTCATCGTCGTCGGCGCGGGCCTGGCGGGCCTTGTGGCGGCTTGCGAAGTCATCGAGGCGGGCCGCCGCGTCATCATCGTCGACCAAGAACCCGAAACGTCGCTGGGCGGGCAGGCATTCTGGTCGCTGGGCGGGTTGTTTCTCGTCGACACGCCGGAGCAGCGGCGCCTTGGAATTCGCGATTCTTTTGACCTGGCCTGGAGCGACTGGCTGGCTTCGGCCGGTTTCGACCGGGAGGAGGACTACTGGCCGCGCCGCTGGGCGGAGGCGTACGTGGCGTTTGCGGCTGGTGAAAAGCGGGCGTGGCTGCGGCGGCGCGGCATTCGCCTTTTCCCCATCGTTGGTTGGGCCGAACGAGGCGGCTGGCTGGCCGGCGCGCACGGCAACTCGGTGCCCCGTTTCCACATTACGTGGGGCACGGGACCGGGCGTTTTGGAACCGTTCGTGCGTCGGGTGCGGGAAGGAGAAGCCGCGGGGCTCGTGCAGCTCAAGTTTCGCCATCGGGTGACGGAGCTTCTTGTGCGCAACGGCGCCGTCGAAGGCGTGGCGGGGGAAGTGCTGGAGGACAGCCGGGTGGAGCGGGGGCATCCCAGTTCCCGGCGAGCAGTCGGCGACTTCCAGCTGCGGGCTCAGGCGGTAATCATCGCCTCGGGCGGCATCGGGGCCAATTTCGACCTGGTGCGGGCCAACTGGCCCGCGCGGCTGGGCCGGCCGCCCGAGCGGATGCTCTCGGGCGTGCCGGACCACGTGGACGGAAGCATGCTCGCGGTGGCTGAGCGGGCGGGGGCGCGCGTGATCAACCGCGACCGCATGTGGCATTATACGGAAGGCATTCAAAACTGGAATCCCATCTGGAGTCGCCATGGCATCCGCATCTTGCCGGGGCCGTCGCCGCTGTGGCTGGACGCCCTCGGACGCCGCCTGCCGCCGCCGCTGCTGCCGGGCTTCGACACCCTCGCGACGCTCGCGCACCTCCGGCAGACGGGCTTCGACTATAGCTGGTTCATCCTGACCGAGAAGATCATCGAGAAGGAGTTCGCCTTGTCCGGATCGGAGCAAAATCCCGACTTGACGGGCCGCAGCTGGCGTATGGTGCTGAAACAGCGCCTGCTGCCCGGTGCGCCCGCGCCGGTGGAGGCGTTCAAGCGCCGCGGGGCGGACTTCGTCGTGGCGGGCACGCTGCGGGAGCTGGTGGACAAGATGAACCGGCTGTCGGGTGAGCCTTTGCTGGACTACGCCCAGGTCCAGCGCGAGGTGCGCTGGCGCGATCTCCAGGTGGAGAACCGCTTCGCGAAAGACTTGCAGATGATGGCCATCCACAACGCGCGCAGCTACTTGGGCGACCGGCTGGCGCGGGTGGCCAAACCCCATCGCCTGCTGGACCCGGCGGCTGGCCCCCTGATCGCGGTCCGGCTCTGGACGCTGACGCGCAAGACGCTCGGCGGTCTGGAAACGGATCTCGAAGGCCGGGTGCTGCGCGGCGACGGGCAGCCGCTGCCGGGCTTGTACGCGGCCGGGGAGGCGGCGGGATTCGGGGGCGGTGGGATGCACGGGTACCGGGCCTTGGAGGGCACGTTCTTGGGTGGCTGCATCTTTTCGGGCCGGACGGCGGGCCGGGCGGCCGCCAAAGCCGTGGGCTGAGGCTGACGCCTCACCCCGGCGCGCACGGCGGACCCAGCCGAAACGTTGACGGCAGCGGAAGGAAGCGCTAAAATACAAAGTGACCGTGCGGGATTAACTCAACTGGTAGAGTGCGTCCCTTACAAGGACGAAGTTGGCGGTTCGAGTCCGTCATCCCGCACCAAAAGCAGCCTCTCCGGAGTTGGTCGCCGGAGAGGCTTTTTCATTGCCTGAGGCGCGTCGCGCCGGCTGACGTAGGGAAGCCGAACAGAAAACTTCGGAATCGACGAAATCGCTCCCCGCATGCTACGGTGGAAGGGGGCTCCGGCGGAGGAAAAAGCAACCGGAGCGGCGGGGAGGTATGGCGTGCATGGAGGAAGGGACTGCATTCGGACGGGCAAGCGGTTTTCAGGCGAGGCCGGGCGCGGCGCGCCGCAGGCTGCGGCCTGCGTGGCGGGAGGTGTGGGAACGGCACGCGCCGGCACTGGCGGTCTTGGGCAACGCGTGCTGTCTCGGCGCGGCGGCGCTGGCTGGCTGGCGCGGCGCGTCCGGATTGCTCCTTACGGCGCTGTTCGCCGGCGCTTACGTCGCCGGCGGCGCTCTCAGCCTCGTGCAGGGGGTGCGCTCGCTGGTAAGCGAGCGGCGCATCGACGTCGACTTGCTCATGGTGATGGCGGCGCTGAGCGCGGCGTTCATCGGCGAGCCCTTTGAAGGCGGTGTTCTCCTGTTCCTCTTTTCCCTGAGCAACGCCTTGCAGCATTATTCGCTGGACCGCACGCACCGCGCCGTCGCTGACCTGATCGCCGCGCGCCCGGCGGAAGCGCTGCGCAAGAACGAGGACGGGACGCTGGAGCGGGTGCCCCTCGAAGAGCTCAAACCGGGCGACGTCATCGTCGTCCGGCCCGGCGAGCAGGTGCCCATCGACGGCGTCATCGTGCGCGGGGCATCGTCCTTGACGGAAGCGTCCATCACCGGCGAGTCGGTTCCTGTGGACAAGACGGTGGGCGACCGCGTCTACGCCGGAACGCTGAACGAACTGGGCGCGCTGGAGGTGCGGGTGACGAAGCCGGCCGCAGACACGGTGTTGGCCAAAATCATCCGGCTCGTGGAGGAAGCGCGCCGGCAGCAGGCGCCCACCCAGCGCCTCATCGACCGCATCGAGCAATATTACGTGCTGGCGGTCTTGAGCTTGACGGTGCTGGCGGCGCTGGTGCCTATCGCGCTGGGAGCCGATCCGGGCGCGGCCGTGTATCGTGCCATTACGCTCATGGTCGTCGCGTCGCCTTGCGCGGTGGCGATGTCCGTGCCGGCGCCGGTCGTGGCGGCCATCGCCAACGGCGCCCGCAGCGGCGTGCTGTTTAAGGGCGGCGCGCACATCGAGAACTTGGCGCAAGTGACCACGGTGGCGTTCGACAAGACGGGGACGCTCACCGAAGGCCGGCCGCGGCTGACCGACGTGGTGGCGGCTCCCGGGATCGACGAACGGGAGGTGCTGGCGCTGGCCGCGGCGGTGGAGAGCCGCTCGGAACATCCGCTGGCTACGGCCGTGCTGGACGCGGCGCGGGCGGCGGGCGTCGTCGTGCCGGAAGCGTCCGACACGCGCGCCTGGCCGGGCCGGGGGGTCGTCGCTCGCGTCGATGACGACGCGGCGGAGGCGTGGGTCGGCAACCGGCGGCTGGTGGCGGAGATGACCGGCGACGACTGCACGGAGCTGGACGTCGCGGCGGAGCGGCTCGAGGCGGAAGGCAAGACCATCATGTTCGTGGGGCGGGGCTCGCGGGTGTTGGGCGTGCTGGCCACGCGAGATGAACTGCGGCCCGGCGTCGCGGAGGCGGTGGCGCAGCTCCGCCGGCAGGGCGTGCGCCGGATTGTGGTGCTCAGCGGCGACAACCGGCGCGTCGCCGAAGCCATCGGCCGCCAGGCAGGCGTGGACGAAGTGTACGCCGAGCTGTTGCCGGACGAGAAAGCCGCGCTGGTAGCCCGGTGGCGGCAAAACGGCGAGGTCGTGGCCATGGTGGGTGACGGCGTGAACGACGCCCCCGCGCTGGCGACGGCCACGGTAGGCATCGCCATGGGCGCCGCCGGGACCGATGTGGCGCTGGAAACGGCGGACGTGGTGCTGATGGCGAACGATTTCGGCAAGCTCAGCCATGCCATCGCCCTCAGCCGGCGCACGAAGGCCGTCATTTCTCAGAACTTGGCCTTCTCGCTTGGTGTCATTGCGGTGCTGGCGGCGCTGGTACTCGCGCGGGGGTTGGCGCTCGCGCTGGGCGTCGTCGGGCACGAAGGCAGCACCGTGCTGGTCGTTTTCAACAGCTTACGGCTGCTGCTGGGCACGCACCGGGGCGGGGACGGCTCGGCGCCGGTTGACACGGCCGGTCTTTCTGTGCTAAGGTGACAGGTGCGCCGCCGCTGCGGCGGCGCATCCGGGGGCGTGGTGTAGCGGTTAACACGCCGGCCTGTCACGCCGGAGATCGCGGGTTCGAGTCCCGTCGCTCCCGCCAGGCAGATCAAGGAGGCCCTTCGGGAATCCGCAGGGCCTCCTTGCTTTTTCTGTGTCTTTTCCCTTTTTCTTTTTTTCGGTGCCTTTTTCCTCAAGCGATGGAACAGCCAAGCGATCCAGTGATGACGCAAACGCCCGTGCCCCGGTGCGCGGGCCCCGGACGCCCGGTAACGCCCTCTCGGCGCTGAATTGGAACGTATTTGATGTGGAAGGAGAAATACCCAGGCGAGAGGAACTTGATCCGTGCGAGCGCGAGCGGCTCGCGAGCAATTCGGTCGAAGGAGGAGAGACCCTTGCAACGCCATCGGAGTCTTCTTGTCGTCCTGCTGCTGGTCCTGACGCTGCTCACGGCGTCGGTGAGCGCGGCGGCTGCGACGGAAATCGTCTTCGTGCACACGAACGACTTCCACGCCCGCATGGAAGCCTTCGACTTCGAAGGAGGGCCGCGGGGCGGCATCGCGCGGCTGGCAGGGATGGTGAACGTCATCCGCGGCCTGTACCCGGGTCGCGTGCTGTGGCTTGACGCCGGCGACACGACGCACGGCACGACGGTGGCCAACTTGTTCTACGGCGCTTCCGTCGTGGACGCGCTGAACAAGGCGGGTCTCGACGTCATGGCGCCCGGCAACCACGACTACAACTACGGGCACGACGTGCTGCTGCTGCGGGCTCAGGAGGCCGAGTTCCCCATCCTGGCGGCCAACGTGTTCTTCAAGGACACGGGCGAACCGTTCCTTCCGCCGTACACGTTCTTCGAGCTCGACGGCGTGCGCATCGCGGTCATCGGCTTCAGCCCCATGAGCACGCCGGTTACGACGCACCCGAAGAATGTGGTGGCGCTGCATTTCGAGGACGCCCTGGCGGTGGCCGCGGAGCTGGTGCCGCAGCTGCGTGAGCAGGCGGACCTCGTGGTCGTCCTGAGCCACCTGGGCTACGAGGATGACGTGTTGCTGGCGAAGGCGGTTCCCGGCATCGACGTCATCGTGGGCGGCCACTCGCACACCAAGCTGGATGAGCCCGTGGTCGTGGGCGACACGATTATCGTCCAGGCCAACGAGTATGGGAAGTACTTGGGCTTCCTGAAGCTGGTGGTCGAGGACGGCAAGATCATCGACTACGAAGGCCGCTTGATCCCGACGACGGCCGATATGCCCATCAGCCAGGAGATCGCCGACGTGCTGGCCGGCTGGCAGGTGCAGCTTACCGAGAAGCTGGGCACGGTCATCGGCGAGACGCTGGTGGATCTGAACGGCGAGCGCAGCGCCGTCCGCACGCGTGAGACGAACCTGGGCAACCTGATTGCCGACATCATGCGCATCACCATCGACGCCGACGTCGCCATTCAGAACGGCGGCGGCATCCGGGCGTCCATCCCGGCCGGTCCGATCACGCTGGGCGACGTGTACACGGTGCTGCCTTTCGACAACACGCTGGCCGGCATCGAGCTGACCGGCGCGCAGTTGCTGGCGGCTCTAGAGCACGGCGTGAGCAACTGGCCTGCCGAGTGGGGCGGCTTCCCGCAGGTGTCGGGTCTGACGTTCACGTTCAACCCGAACAAGCCGGTGGGTCAGCGCATCGTGTCGGTCACGGTCAACGGAGAGCCGCTGGATCCGAACAAGGTGTACCGCGTGGCGACCAATGACTTCATGGCCGCCGGCGGCGACTCTTATACGATGATGGTCGGCGCGCCGTTCTTCCATGGCTCTGAGCGCGGCGACGGTTACTTCCTGCGCGACGTGGTGGCCGCCTACTTGGAGGAGAACCCGGTGGTGGCCCCGCAGGTGGAGGGCCGCATTATCATCGTGGAGGAGTAACCCGCCTAGAACGCGAAGAGCGGGCGCAGGGGAGCGGGCACCAAGTCCGCTCCCCTTTGTGTTTGGTCACTTTGTCCAGGTCGGCCGATGGTCCGGACGGCTTTTGTCGCAACGTTCGGACGAGTAAGATCCGCGACCAGGATGTTGACACGGTGAGGGGTCCGTGGCATAATACGAATTGAGTCGAGCGGAAGTAGTTCAGTGGTAGAACGTCGCCTTGCCATGGCGAAGGTCGCGGGTTCGAGTCCCGTCTTCCGCTCCAGGACCGCCGGAGTCGGCGCAACGTCGACTCCGGCTTTTCGTGTCGATCGGCAGCGATCGACACGCGTTTCGCTGCGCCTGCCGCTTGCAAGGTCAGGCGCAACGTGGTAAAATAAGTTTCGCTAGGCGCAGTAGCCAAGGGGCTAAGGCGGGAGTCTGCAAAACTCCTATTCGGCGGTTCGAGTCCGCCCTGCGCCTCCAGGTTCACGGGGACGTAGATCAGCTGGTTAGATCGTCACGTTGACATCGTGAAGGCCGGGGGTTCGAGTCCCTCCGTCCCCACCAAACGGAAAACGCCCTCCGGAAGCCACTTTCCGGAGGGCGTTCTTCTGTTTTCCACGTCCAAGACTGCCCACAAGCCTTTTTTCGGGGACCAACGTGTGCGGCGGTTGCGGAAGTGCCTGTCCGGCCTTGACATCGTGAGGACCGGGATCGGGAGTCCCTCCGTTCCCACTGAATAGGAATGTCCTCCGGAAACGGGTTTCCTGGAGTCTTGTTTTCCTTGCCAGCCCAACGGCCCGAGAATCATCCTGTTCACGCAACCAAAGTGCATCAACCGGTCGCGTTCGCACTTCGGCCACAAGATACCGTACCCGGGCATCTATTTGGCCTGTTGGAGGCCGCAGCCAGGGCGCAGCGAGAAGGTCGCCCTGCGCTCCCGAGCCCGCGTTGGGGAGGGGACCACGACTTGCTGGACGGCAGCCGGATCGGGTAGACTGCAGGGAGGGGGAAGCATGACGTGAGCACTCTGTACCGGGTCGGCGGCATCGCTCCGACGCGGTTTGTCGTCGCCGTCCAGAGCCTCGTCTGGCTGGCGACCAGCGAAGGCGTGTGCCCAAGCTCTGAGATCGCGTCGCAAGTGCAAGCGCATGCTACGTTCTTGCGGCGCATCATGAGCCCGCTGGTACAAGCGGGCATCGTCGCGTCGAGAGAGGGGCGCGTGGGCGGCTACGCCTTGGCGCGGCCGGCCGACCGGATTACGCTGGGCGAAGTGTACGCTGTCGTCCGTGCGGCTTCGGCGGATGCAGGGGAAGAAGGCGGCGAATCCTCCTGCGGCCCGCAGGCCGAGCTGCTGGACGCGGTGCTGAAAGACATCCTGGAGCAGGCCGAGGAGCGAGTCGTCGAGTTCTTGAACCGGATCACCATCGCGGATCTCGTTGCGCGGTTCACTCGCCTCCGGCAAAACGCGACGCAAGGATCGACGTGTGGCTGACGCCGCCGGCAACGCACTTGTCGCCGGCGCTCTGCGTGCTGTTGAGACGCGGTGTATGGCGGCCGCTCTCAGGGGCGGCTGCGGACGAAGTTGCGACGTTTCTCGCCGCCCTCTGGGGCGGCCTTCGGGGCGGGGAGGGCCGGAGAGCGGTGAAAGAGCTTCTGGCGGAGGCAAGGCAAATCCAGGATTGGCTGGTCTCCGTTCGCCGCACAATTCACCAGCATCCCGAGCTGGCCTACGAGGAAGTGGAAACGAGCGCTCTCGTGCGGCGGTGCCTGGACGAACTGGGAATTCCGTACCGCTATCCCGTAGCGAAAACGGGCGTAGTGGCGCTCATCGGCACGGGTCGAGGCCCCTGCGTGGCGCTGCGGGCGGACATGGACGCCTTGCCCATTGAAGAGGAAGCCGACGTCCCGTACCGCAGCCGGGTGCCGGGCAAAATGCACGCCTGCGGTCACGACGCACACACGGCCATGCTGCTAGGAGCGGCCAGGCTCCTGAAGCGGCGGGAGGCGGAGCTGCCCGGCACGGTTAAGCTCTTGTTCCAGCCGGCCGAAGAAAGCGGCGCGGGAGCGCAGCGCATGTGCGAAGAAGGGGCGCTGGATGACCCGAAGGTGGACCGCATTTTCGGGCTGCACGTCTGGCCCATGGGGAAGGTGGGGCAGCTGGCGAGCCGCGCCGGCACGCTGCTGGCGTCCGCCACGGCTTGGCGCATGGTGGTGTTCGGAAAAGGCGGCCACGCGGCGATGCCGCATTTGACCATCGACCCGGTAGTAACGGCGGCGAAAATCGTCGTCGAGCTACAGACGCTGGTGTCCCGGGAGCTAAACCCGCTGGAGCCCGGCGTCGTCAGCGTCACCGTCATGCGGGGAGGCGAGGCGGACAACGTCATCCCGCCGGCGGTGGAGCTGCGCGGCACCATTCGCTCCCTGACCAATGAGGGCGCCGCGTTCCTCAAGCGGCGGCTGGTGGAAGTGGCCACCGCCGTCGGGGAGGCCAACCGCTGCGCGGTGCGGGTGGACTTTCCGGAGGCAGGCTATCCGCCTACGGTCAACGACCCCGCTTTGTGGGAATTCGCGCGGCAAGTGGCGGGTGAGATGCTCGGCAGCGCCAACGTGCTGGAAATGGACCCCGTGATGGGCGGCGAAGACTTCGCCTTCTACGCCCGGAAGGTGCCGGCCTTCTTCGCGTTCCTGGGCGTCGCCGACCCGGAAGGCGGCCCGGTGTACCCGGTTCACCACCCCAAGTTCCGGGTAAACGAAGACGCCTTGCCTGTGGGAGCCGCGCTGCACGCAGCCTTCGCGTTGCGCTCGCTGGCCGAGCTGAGCGGATAGGCCCGCGGGGAGCCGGCGCGCCGCCAGAGGTTCCTGCGGTGCCGAACTCGCGGCAAGAACAAGGCGAAGAGGCAAGAGCAAAACGAGGAGCCAGGAGCAAAACGAGCACCAGAAAGATCAAAGCCCGACGCCTGAGGGGCGTCGGGCTTTTGATGTCCAGCGATGCAGCTTCGGCGATGCCGCAGCTGCGCGGCGCAAGCCAGTTTACTCGCGCCGGTACGGCTGGCCGCTGGCCCTCGGGAAGCGAGCCCGGCCGATGACGCCCGCGACGACCAGCAGCGTCACCACGTACGGCAGCATCTGAATGAACTGGTACGGAATGACCCGGGTGACTTCCCGGCTGGTCGACACGACCAGCGCCAGGCCGTCGAAGAAGCCGAAAATCATGCCGCCCACGATGGCCAGCAGCGGGTTGAGGCCGCTGAACACCACGGTCGCGAGGGCGATAAAGCCGCGGCCCGCCGGCAGGCTGCGCGTCACCGTGGCCAGCCAGTCAATGGACAGGTACGCGCCGGCCAAGCCAGCCAATGCGCCGGCGTAGATGGCCCCGAACAGGCGCACCCGTTCCACCGACACACCTGCGGCGTCGGCCGCCGCCGGGTTTTCGCCGACCGCCTTCAGCTTCAGGCCCAGGTTCGTGTAGTTGATCAGGTAGTAGGTCAGCAGCGCCAACGCGATGGCCACGAACACCATCGGGCTCAAGGAACCGAAGGGCGTGGCGATGTGGGGGAAACGCACGGCCCGCGGCACCTGGTGGAAGCCGGCCTGCCCCCACTGCCACACGAGGCCGAACGCCACCAACCCGGCGCCCAACACGTTGATGCCGACGCCGCTGATGGTCTGGTCGCCACGGAAGTAAATGGTGATAATTCCGTGGATCAGGCCGATCAGGGCGCCCGCCAGCATGCCGACCAGCATCCCGAGCAGCGGGCCTCCCGCTTCCGCGCCCACGACGGCGGCAAAGGCGGAGATGAGGAGAATGCCTTCCATGCCGATGTTGACCAGGCCCGCGCGCTCGCTGAGGATCTCGCCCGTGGCCGTTACCGTAATCGGAACCATCGCGTGCAAGGCGTTAATGAGCAGCGATGAAAATATCATGGACGTCCCTCCTCACCGCTCCGCCCGCGACGCCGCGGCCGCGCTGGCGCGGGCAGGAACACGGGAAGCGATGTACCGGCGCAGGATGGACCACGTCTCCGGCGCAGCCATGGCCATGATGACGACGCCGTGCACGACCCGGATCAGGTCGAGCGGCACGCCGGCCATGATCTGCATCGTCCGCGCGCCGGTGCTCAGAGCGCCGAAGAAGATGGCAGCAAAGATGATGCCGATCGGATGGTTGCGGCCGACCAGCGCGACGGCGATGCCGTCAAAGCCCAGCTGGCCGAGGTTCGACAAGTCGCCGTAGAGGGCGAAGGTAGGAGGACGACCGATGATCTGGGTAGCGCCGGCCACGCCGGCCGCCACGCCCGCCAGGAGGAACGTCATGTGCACGCCCCAGGTCGGACTCCCGCCGGCGTAGCGCAGCGCTTCGCGGTTGAGGCCCGCGATCCGCATCTCAAAGCCCCACGGCGAATGCCACAGCAGCCAGTAGAAGAACAGCGCGATAAACACGGACACAAACAGCGCCCACGTGGCGTCGGCGCCCGCGATGATGGTTCCCATGCGCACTTCCGGCAGAACGCGCACGGTACGTTCGGCGCTGCGCGGGTCGTTCAGCACGTTGAACACGAGGTAGCGAGCCAGGTACGTCGCAATCCAGTTGAACATGATGGTCGTAATAACCTCGTGCACGCCGCGCGTCACCCGCAGCAGCGACGCCGGCATCGCCCACAAGGCGCCGGCGGCGGCAGCCGCCAGAATGACCACGATCATGCCGATGGGCTTCGGCGCCGCAAGCGACGAGCCGATGGCTACCGCCACCAGGGCGCCGATAATCATCTGGCCTTGGGCGCCGATGTTGAAGTAGCCGGCCCGGAAGCTCAGCGCGAACGTCAGGCCGGTCAGAATCAGCGGCGTCGCTTCGGCCAGCGTGTCGGCAAAGCCCCACAGGTCGCCGAACGACCCCAGCCACAGGGCCTGCAGCGCTTCCTTCCAGTCGTAGCCCGTGGCGTTCATCATGATGGCGCCGATGGCCAAACCGACGCCGGCCGCGAGCACGACTTGCAGCAGCGAGCCAAGAGCGGTCCGCACCTTTTGCCGCATTTCCGTTCTTGACCGTGCCGGGGCGTTGGAACTAGCGGGCGACCGCCGCATCGCGCACCCCTCCCATCAGGAGCCCGATGCGCTCCCGGTCAAACTCGTCCCGGGAGAGCACGGCCAAGATCTCGCCTTCGTACATGACGGCGATGCGGTCCGCCAGCGCCAATGTTTCATCCAAGTCCGCCGAGACCAACAACACCGCCTGCCCTTGGTTGCGAATGTCGACGAGCAAATCGCGGATGAAGGCCGTAGCCGCCACGTCCAGGCCGCGCGTGGGCTGCCCGGCGATGACCAGCGACGGCTTCTTCGTCAACTCGCGTCCCGCCACCAGCTTTTGCTGGTTCCCGCCGCTGAGGCTGCGCATCGGCGCCGACACGCCAGCCGCAACGACGTCGAAGGTCTTGATGATTTCCTCCGCGTGGCGGCGAACCTTGCCCCAGTGCAGCGTCCCCGGCAAAGCCCGGCGGAAACGCTTCTCCCGATGCATGCCGAGAATGCTGTTTTCCATCACGCTCAGCTCGGCCACCATGCCGAGGCGGTGGCGGTCCTCCGGGATATGGGCCAAACCCATGGCATACAGTTCCCGCGGCCCTTTGCCCTTGATGGGCTTATCGTGCAGGTAGGCCTCGCCGCCCGCGATGGGACGCAGGCCGGACAGCGCCTCGATGAGCTCGGATTGGCCGTTGCCCGTGACGCCCGCGATCGCGAAGATTTCCCCGCTACGGACCTCGAAGGTCACGCCTTTGACCGCGAGCTGGTCGCCGTCGCCTTTGACGCGCAAGTTTTCGACGCGCAAAACGGGCTTCCCCGCGCCGGTTGCCACGCGCTGCGCGACGCCCGGCAGCCGCTCCTGGCCCACCATCATGCGCGCAAGATCCGCCGCCGTGACGCCGGCCGTATCGCGGGTACCTACCAGGCGGCCTTGGCGCAGCACCGTCACGCGCTGCGTGATGGCCAGCACTTCCCGCAGCTTGTGGGTGATGAGGATGATGGTCATGCCGCCGGCGGCCAGCTTCTTCAGCACTTCGAAGAGCTGGTCGGTCTCCTGCGGCGTCAACACCGCGGTCGGCTCGTCGAGAATGAGAATGTTCGATGCGCGGTCGAGGGTCTTGAGGATTTCAATGCGCTGCTGCGTGCCGACGGGCAGCAGCTCCACGGGCGTATCCAGCGGCACTTTCAGGCCCGTTTCCTCCATCAGCCGCTCCATGCGGGCCCGCACTTCCGCGTAGTTCGGCCGGGCCAGGTTGGCGCCGCGCCCAAGCAGCACGTTTTCGAGGGCCGTGAAGTTGGGAACGAGGGAGAAGTGCTGGTGAACCATGCCGATGCCGTGGGCGAGCGCTTCCGTGGTGCTGTGCAGCCTAACCTCGCGCCCGCCGAGGAAGATTTGGCCCGACGTCATCGGCAAGATGCCGGACAAAATCTTCATCAGCGTGCTCTTGCCGGCGCCGTTTTCGCCCAGCAGGCCGTGAATTTCACCTTTGCGGACCTGCAGGGTCACGTTGTCGAGCGCCTTCGTGCCGTCCGGATACACCTTGGTGATGCCGCGCATTTCGAGGTAGACATCGGCGGCGGACCCGTGGTCCGCCACCGATGTCATCTGCTCTGCGGCGCCCCGAAGGGGCGCCGAGCGATCAGGCATTGCCCCGTGCCCCCTTTTCGATCGGCGCCCCGCGGGGACGTTTTACGTCACACCTCGAGCACCGTCGATGTTTTGTGGGAGACTTATTGCAGCTGCTGGCGATAGAACTCGGCAGTCTGCGCGTCCAGCGCGACCGGCACGACGAACTCGCCGGACTTGATGAGCTGCTCGAGCTCGGCCATCAGATCCCAAGCCAGCTGCGGAACCGCGGCCCGCGCCCGCTGGATACCGGCGATAGCCGCATCGCGCTCAGCCGGGGTCTTCTTGCCGGCGGCAATGGCCTCTTCGAACATGGCCAGGTTGTCCTCGAGCGTGCTGGCCGAGACGCCGTCCATAGCCAGCGTCATCTCAAGGACGCCGCCCTCGAAGGTGCCTTCCACGGCCCGCTTGATGGCGGTGTACACGCCGTTGTCGACCCGCTTCATCATCGAAACCGGGATGAAGCCCGGCGCGATGTAATCCTGCGCGGAGTCGACGCCGATGGCGAAGGGCGGCCCGACCTCGAGGCCCCGGGCCCGAGCGTATTGCTCGACGGCCTCGAACACACCCAGACCCGTCGCGCCGGCCACCCCGTAGATCACGCCGGCGCCCTGGGCGAGCATGGCTTCGGCGGCCGTCTTGCCGCGCGCCGGGTCGTCAAACGCGCCCGTGTAGACATGCAGCACGCGCAGGCTCTTGTTGGTGCCATGGATCTCATTGTAACGGTCCACGGCCCACTTGATGCCGGCGCGATAACCGATCTCGAACCGGAGCAGGATCGGAATCTCGATGCCCAGCACGATGCCGACCGTGTCGTAGCCGTACTCCAGCGCCGTGATGGCCGCGAGGACGCCCATCAGCGCGCTGCCCTCGTGGTCAGCGAAGTTGATGCTGAGCACGTTGGGCGCGTCCGCCAAACCGTCCATCAAGGCAAACTTCTGGTTCGGGAACTCCTGGGCCACCTGCTGGATGGCATCCTGGAGCAGGAAGCCGATGCCGATGATGACGTCGTACGACCGCGTCCGCGCCAGCGCCCGCAGGTTCGGCAGGAAGTCCGCCGTGGTAGCGCTCTCCACTTCGCGGATGCGGACGCCCAGCTCCCGCGCGGCCCGCTCGCCGCCCAGGGCGCCCATGTCGTTGAAGCTCAGGTCGCCGCGGCCGCCCACGTCAAAGACAATGGCAGCGCTTTGCGCGGCGGCGCTGACCGACATGGCCAATAGGGCGACGATCAGGACGCCGACCAACAAGCCAGTCCTCTTCACAGGAACTCCTCCTTTTGATTTGATGTGGTAGTGAACAAGGCGTCGGCAAATGACCGGGCAGGCCTGCCCCGAACCGGTGAATTCGCCGACCCCGCAAATTGCTTCTACATGCAGGGCATCTTCCCTGCATTGTAGAGAGTCCCAAGATGGAACGGGACAAACGAATCTTGCATGTTCTTGAAAATGGTGGCAGAAATATTAGGTTTCCGGAAAGAGGTGTTCAGCGCGCCGTGGACCCGGCTCTATGGCTGCTGCCGCCCGCTGGGGCGTTCATCGGCTGGATTACCAACGTCATCGCGATCCGCATGCTCTTTTACCCGCGGCAGCCCGTGAGAATCCCCCTGACGCCGTTCAGGTTGCAAGGTGTGCTGCCCAAGCGACAGGCGGAGCTCGCGGCCAGCATCGGCCGCACGGTCGCGCGCGATCTCGTGTCGGTGCCGGACCTGCTCGGGCGGCTTGAGCTGGACGCCCTCAAGGCGCAGCTGGCGGCTACGGTCGGAGTCCACGTGGAGCGGAGAGTGGAACAGGGGCTTTCCCGCTGGCTGCCCGGGCGCTGGCGCGCGTCTGTGGCCGCGTACATGAAAGATCTCGTGGTGCGCGAAGCCGGCGGGGTACTGGACGGCGTCGTCGAAGAATTTGGCCGGCGGGCCGGCGAGCGGCTGGACGTCGAGCGGCTGGTCACCGACAAGGTGATGCAGCTGCCGCTGGACGAACTGGAAAACCTCATCCTCAGGTTAGCGGGCAAAGAACTGCGAGCCGTTATCATGCTGGGCGGCGTTTTCGGGTTTCTCATCGGCCTGTTGCAGATGTTGGCCATGGCCGTGCTGGGCGCCGGCCATTGAGGGGGACGCGGGTGACGGGAAGCCCGTTGACAAGCCGTTGAGCATTCCTTACAATATGTGTCACACGCATTGCGAAAGGCGATGCGGAGGACGAGTAAGGCGGCACCCGCCGCACAGAGAGTCGGCGCCGCGGCTGAAAGCGCCGGCCGGACGGACCGCCTGAAAACCCCCTCCAAGCCGCCCGTCGAACGAAGGCCCGCGGCGGGCCTTTCAGTAGAACGGGCCGGGTGGCGCCGTTATCCGCCGTCGAGGTGGACTTGGCGCCGCAGGTGCGGCGTCGAGTCAAGTCGGGTGGAACCGCGAGAGGGAGCCTCTCGTCCCGCGAGGGACGAGAGGCTTTTTTGCTGGACCGGCTGCCCGCGGGCGGCCGGCGCGAGAAGGCGGGAGGACGGAAGGCAGGAGGACGGAAAGCCATGAGCCGAGAAATCGCGGTCACGCTTCCTGACGGTTCGGTGCGCCGTTATCCGGCGGGCATCACGCCGGGAGACGTGGCGAAAGACCTGGGCGGGCGCATCGCTAGGGAGGCTATCGTGGCCAAAGTAAACGGGCGGCTGTTCGACTTGTTCCGGCCGCTGGAGGAGGACGCGTCGCTGGAGCTTCTGACGGCGGACACGCCGGAGGGGCTGGAAGTGCTGCGCCACAGCACGGCGCACGTCATGGCCCAGGCCGTGCTGCGTCTTATCCCCGAGGCGAAGCTGGCCATCGGCCCGGCCATCGAGAACGGGTTTTACTACGACTTCGAGCTGCCGGAGCCGCTGACGCCGGAGAAGCTCGCGGCCATCGAAGAAGAAATGCGCCGGATCGTGAAGGAAGACTACCCGTTCAGCCGGCGCAAGGTGACCCGCGACGAGGCCATCGCCTACTACCGGGAGAAGAACCAGCCGTATAAGCTTGAAATCATCGACGAACTGGGCGAAGACGAAGAGATCACTTTCTACCAGCAAGGCGAATTCGTCGACTTGTGCCGCGGGCCCCACGTGCCGTCGACGGGCCGCATCAAAGCCTTCAAGCTGCAATCGGTGGCCGGGGCCTACTGGCGCGGCGACAGCCGCCGGCCCATGCTCCAGCGCATTTACGGCACGGCGTTCCCCAAGCAGTCGCAGCTGGACGAATACCTGGCGATGCTGGCGGAGGCGGAAAAGCGCGACCACCGCAAGCTCGGGCGCGAGCTGGACTTGTTCAGCTTCCGCGACGTCGCGCCGGGGTTCATCTTCTGGCACCCGAAAGGGTATCGCATCTACCGGACGCTGGTGGACTTCTCCCGCAAGCTGCAAGAACCTCGCGGCTACCAGGAAGTGAGCACGCCGTGGATTTACCGGAAGCAGCTGTGGGAGACGTCGGGCCACTGGGCGCACTTCCAGCAGAACATGTTCCCCATTGACCGAGACGACGACGCGATGGCGGTCAAGCCGATGAACTGCCCCGGGCACTGCCTGCTGTACGCCGGCGAGGTGCGATCGTACCGCGACTTGCCGCTGAAGCTGGCGGAATACGGTCCCCTGGCGCGCTATGAGCCGTCGGGCACCCTGCACGGCGCGCTGCGGGTGCGGGGCTTCCACCAGGACGACGCGCACATCTTCGTCCGGGAAGACCAAATTGAAGAGCAGATCGCCGAAGTGCTGGAGCTGGTGGACGAGGTTTACAGCGCCTTCGGCATGCCCTATGACATCTACTTCTCGACGCGCCCGGAAAACTTCATGGGCGACCCGGCGGTGTGGGACCGGGCGGAAGCGGCGCTGGAACGGGCGCTCAAGGCGGCCGGCCGGCCGTATAAGCTTAATCCGGGCGAGGGCGCGTTCTACGGGCCGAAGCTGGATTTCGAGGTAACCGACGCGCTGGGCCGCAAGTGGCAGTGCGCGACGGTACAGCTGGACTTCCAGATGCCGCTGCGCTTCGGCCTGACGTACGTGGATCGCGACGGCCAGCACAAGACGCCCGTCATGATCCACCGGGCCATCATGGGTAGCCTGGAACGCTTCATCGGCATCTTGGTCGAGCATTACGCCGGCGCGTTCCCCTTGTGGCTGGCGCCGGTCCAGGCACGCGTCATCACCATCGCCGACGACCACGTGCCGTATGCCCGGCAGGTCAAAGACCAACTGGCGGCCGCGGGCATCCGGGTAGAGCTGGACGACCGCAATGAAAAGATCAGCTACAAGATCCGCGAGGCGCAGGTGCAAAAGGTGCCGTACATGTTGGTCGTGGGCGGCAAGGAGGTCGAGTCGGGCACGGTGGCGGTGCGGCACCGCCGGCGCGGCGACCTGGGTCCCATGACGGTGCCCGAACTGCTGCAGCGCCTGCGGCACGAAATCGAAACGTACGCGCAAGACTAGTCGGAATGCGCAAGCGATTGTTCGTTGACGCCGGCGCGGGGGCGTGGTATACTTACCTCGGCTTTTTCCAAGCAAGTAGAGGCGGTACCCGCTTCTCACCTTGCGACGCCGAGGGTTGTTGCAAGGTTCTTAGGAGGCCGTTGAATCGCCGTCGCCGCGCGCGGCGGAAGATATTGACGGAATCGATCCTGGAAGCGGGTGCCCTCGTGCGCCCGCTTTTTTGTTGGTGGTCGGCAAAACGAGTTGGAGGTGATCGTGCATCAGTAAGGAGCTTAGGGTCAACGGGCAGATTCGTGGGCGTGAAGTGCGCGTCATCGACGAGAACGGCGAGCAGCTGGGCATTATGCCCCCGCACCAGGCACTGGCCCTCGCACAGGAACGTGGTCTAGACCTCGTGGAAGTCGCGCCGCAAGCGAATCCGCCGGTCTGCCGCATCATGGACTACGGCAAGTTCCGCTACGAGCAGAGCAAGCGCGAGCGTGAAGCGCGCAAGAAGCAGAAAGTGCTGACGGTCAAGGAAGTGCGCCTGACGCCGAAGATCGACACGCACGACTTGCAGGTCAAGATGCGCAGCGCCGAGCGGTTCTTGCGCGACGGGGACAAAGTGAAGTTTACCGTGCGTTTTCGCGGCCGTGAGGTCGTGCACGCGGATTTGGCCCGTCAGAAGCTGGACGAGCTCGCGGAAGCCCTCAGGGGGCTGTGCACGGTGGAGCTGCCGCCGAAGATGGAAGGGCGGCAAATGGTCATGATCCTGGCTCCGACGAACCAGGAGTCGAAGCAGCATTCGGCCGCTCAGCAAAATTCATGAGGGGGAACGTTTGTGCCCAAACTGAAGACGCATCGAGGCGCGGCCAAGCGGATCAAGGTGACGGGCCGCGGCAAGCTGTTGCAGAACCGTTCCGGCCGGCGGCACCTGCTGGAGCATAAGTCGTCCCGCCGGAAGCGCCGTCTCCGCGCAGTCAAAGAGTTGTCCGAGACGGTGCAGAAGCGTTTCCGGAAGATGCTGCCCTACGCGTGAGGCAGACAGAAGGCGTTAAGGGGGATTGGCGGGTATGCCGAGGGCTACATCCGGCGTCGTTACCCGGCGTCGTCGCAAGCGTATCCTGAAGATGGCCAAAGGCTATCGCGGCCGCAAGAGCACGAATTACCGCATTGCCAACGAGCAGGTCATGAAGTCGCTGCAGTACGCGTACCGCGACCGCCGGGCGCGCAAGCGTGAGTTCCGGCGGCTGTGGATTACGCGCATTAACGCGGCGGCTCGCAAGAACGGCCTGTCCTACAGCCGGCTCATCGACGGGCTGAACAAGGCCGGCGTCGAAGTGAACCGCAAGATGCTGGCTGAGCTGGCCGTGAACGACGCCCAAGCGTTCAGCGAACTGGTCAACGTCGCCAAGCAGCAGCTGGGCGTGTAATCACTCTTCTCCGATGATCACCAGCCTGAGCAACGCCCGTGTCAAGGCGGCACGGGCGCTGTCGCGTCCGCGGCGCCGGCGCGAAACGGGCCTGTGCCTGATCGAGGGTTTCCGCTTGATTGAGACGGCGCTGGACGCCTGCGCCGTCGTCGTCGAAGCGTTCGTTACCCCTGCGGCTCGTTCCGGCCCGCGCGGCGCTCGCCTCGTCGCGCGGCTCGAGCAAGCGGGCGCCAAAGTTTACGACGTCAGCGAGCGGGTGCTGCAGTCGCTCAGCGCGACGGAAACGCCCCAGGGTATCGTCGCGGTGGCTCGCATTCCTGTCGTATCCGACCAGCGCTTCGCGGACGTTACGGCCGTGCTGGTGGCGGACCGGATCGGCGATCCCGGCAATCTGGGCACGATGGCGCGCACCGCAGCGGCTGTCGGCGCCGGCTTGTGGACCACGCTGGGGGCGGTCGACCTGTTCGACGACAAGACGCTGCGGGCGTCGGCGGGCACCATCTTCCTGTTGCCCTTTCGCCAGCGCTTGTCGCCGGCGGAGGTCATCGCGGCGTGCCGGCGCTTCGGGTATCGCTTGCTGGTGGCCGACGCGCGCGGCCCTGTGCGCTACGATCAAGCGGACTGGCGCGCGCCGTTCGCGCTCGTCGTGGGCAGCGAAGCGCACGGCGTCGATCCGTCGTTCTTGGAGGCGGCGGACACGGTCGTTCACCTTCCCATGGCCCCGGGTGTCGAGTCGCTGAACGCGGCGGTCACCGGGGCGGTGTGTCTCTTCGAAGCGCTGCGCCAGCGCACGTCGTAGGCGGCTGGTCCGGCCGAGCTTGTAAGGGGCCGGAGCGTTGTGCTATAATTCGCACAAGGACGGGCCGAGGGCGGCACGCCTGGAGTCGGCAGGGGCGGGCAGCCCGTGAACGTCGGGAAGGTGGGAGTCGCCTTGCTCGCCGCCGAGTTTTTCTGGAAGTTGTTTGAATCGACCGGTTCGATCGCCGCCTATTTGTTGTATAAGCAATTTTTGGCATACGCCATCTAACTGCACATACGCGTCGGGCCCGCCCGGCGCCGCCGGGTCGCAGGAAAAGTGCAGGGCGCGACGCCCCTAACGGCGATGCGAGAGAGGAGTACGCCGCCCGGCGCCTACAGGGAGGGAGCGCCGTGACTGAGAGCGTTCCCGGCATGCAGGCGGCGGAAGTTCGCTCTCAAGCCGCAGGCTGAACGAGACGCCGCGAGGCGGCGTCTTCCAGTAGGCCGTGCCGGAGCCCCCGTTATCGGGCCAAGAGTGAATCCGGGCCTTTGCGCGCCCGGATTAACGAGGGTGGTACCGCGGAAGTCGCCTTCCGTCCCTTGGCGGATGGCGGCTTTTTTGTTGGCCGGCGGTTGTTCGGCCACCCGCGAAGATCGCGAACGCCGGCGAGGACAAGTATGGAGGGGTTGTGGCGCGATGCGAGAACGCATAGCCCGCTTGCGGGACGAAGCGCTGGCGGCGTTGCAGGCCGCGGCGAGTCTCGAGGAAGTGGAGCAGCTGCGCGTGCGTTACCTCGGCCGCAAGGGCCAGGTCACGGAGCTGCTGCGCGGCATGGGCAGCGTGCCGCCCGAAGAGCGGCCGCAGGTGGGCAAGCTCGTCAACCAACTGCGTGAGGAGCTCGAGACGCTCCTCGCACAGCGGAAAGAAGCGCTGGAAGCAGAGGCGCTCCGGGCGCGCCTGGCGCAGGAAACTATCGACGTGACGCTGCCGGGCCGGGGGCCCACGCTGGGACGCCGCCATCCTCTTACGCTCGTTCTGGACGACATCAAGAGGGTGGCGATCGGGCTCGGTTTCACGGTGGTCGAAGGGCCGGAAGTCGAGACTGACTACTACAACTTCGAAGCGCTGAACATCCCGCCCGATCATCCGGCCCGGGATTTGCAGGACACGTTTTTCATCACCGACGACATCTTGCTGCGGACGCACACGTCGCCGGTGCAGATCCGCACCATGCTCGCGCAGCAGCCGCCGGTGCGCATCATCGCGCTCGGCAAGGTGTACCGCCTGGACGATGCGAACGCCACGCACTCGCCTATGTTCCACCAAGTCGAAGGCTTGTACGTCGACGAACACGTGACGTTCGCCGACCTGAAAGGCACGCTGACGATCCTGGCGCGTGAGCTTCTGGGCGAGCGCCCGGTGCGTTTCCGCCCGAGCTATTTTCCCTTCACCGAACCCAGCGCCGAAATGGACATTCAGTGCATCATGTGCCACGGCGCCGGCTGCGGGGTGTGCGGCAACGAGGGCTGGCTGGAAATCCTGGGCGCCGGCATGGTGCACCCGCAAGTGCTGCTCAACGTGGGGTATGATCCCGAGCGCTGGTCGGGATTTGCCTTCGGCATGGGCGTCGAGCGCATCGCGATGCTGCGTTACGGCATCGACGATATCCGCTTGTTCTTCGAGAACGATCTTCGGTTCCTGCGCCAGTTTTGAGGTGTCGAGCCATGCGAGTGTCCTATAAGTGGCTGCAAGATTACGTGGAGATTCCTTGGTCGGTGGAAGACCTGGCGGATCGGCTGACGATGGCTGGGGTGCTGGTGGAAGCGCTGGAGCCGATGGGCGTGGGCTTGGACGACATCGTCGTCGGCCAAGTGCTCACGGTTGACCGGCACCCGGCCGCTGAGCAGCTGTACGTCACGCGGGTGCAGGTCGGGGCGGAGCAGCTGCAGATCGTGACCGGCGCCGCCAACGTGACCCCGGGCGCGCTGGTCCCGGTGGCTCGTCCCGGTGCGAAGCTGCCCGGAGGCCGCGTCATCCAGCGGGTCGAGCTGCGGGGCGTCGCGTCCGAAGGTATGCTGTGCTCGGAGGCGGAGCTGGGCACGGGCGACGACGCCGGCGGCATCTGGTTGCTGCCGCCCGACGTGCGGCACGGCCAGCGGCTGGTCGACGCCTTGGGGCTGGACGACGTCATCCTCCACCTGGAGGTGTACCCGAACCGGCCCGACTGGCTGTCGGTCATCGGCATCGCGCGCGAGGTGGCGGCGCTGGCGGGGACCACGGTGCGGCTGCCGCAGGCGCCCATCGCCGAGCTGGCGGAAGGGGCGCAGGCGATGGCGTCGGTGCACGTGGAAGCGGAGGATCTCTGCCCGCGCTACCAGGCGCGCGTCCTGCGGGATGTACAGGTTGGCCCGTCGCCAGCGTGGCTGCAGCAGCGGCTGCGGGCCGCGGGCATGCGCTCCATCAACAACGTCGTCGACGTGACCAACTTCGTCATGTGGGAATGGGGCCAGCCGCTGCACGCCTTCGACTACGACCGGCTGCGGGGCGGGCGTATCGTCGTGCGGCGGGCTCAGGCCGGCGAGACGCTGGTGACGCTGGACGGCACCGAGCGCCGCCTGACCCCGGACATGCTGGTCATCGCCGACGCGGAACGCCCCGTCGCGCTGGCGGGCGTCATGGGCGGCGCCGACAGCGAAGTGACGGCGAACACGACCCGCATCTTGCTGGAGGCCGCGACGTTCCATCCCGTGTCGGTGCGACGCACGGCCAAGGCCCTCGGCATGCGCACGGAAGCGTCGCACCGCTTCGAAAAAGGGCTGGACCCGAACACGGTGGCCTTGGCGGCGGCGCGGGCGGCCAGCCTCATGCAGCAGCTGGCGGGGGCCAAGGTATACGCCGGGGCGGTGGACGTCTACCCGCGGCCCGTCGCGCCGTGGAGCGTCACGTGCCGGCCGGCGCGGGTGCGGCGGCTGCTGGGCGCCGACATCGGCGACGAGCAAATTCGCGGCTATCTCGTGGCCCTCGGCTTCGGCGTCGAACGCGCGCAGCAGGACGGCGAGACCGCCTTCCGCGTCACGGTGCCCACGTACCGGCGGGACGTGCAGCGCGAAGCCGATCTGGTCGAAGAAGTGGCGCGGCTGTACGGCTATGACCGGGTGCCTACGACGGTGCCCGGCAACGTGCGGGAACCCGGCCGGCAGCAGCGGCCGCTGCCGTTCCTGGACAAGGTGCGGGACATCTTGACGTCGTTCGGCCTGCACGAGTGCATTACGTACAGCTTTATCGATCCAGCCTCGTTTGACAAGCTGCAGCTGGCGGCCGACGACCCGCGGCGGCGTGCCGTGCCGCTGCGCAATCCGCTGCGCGAAGACCAGTCGGTGCTGCGGACGACGCTGGTCGGCGGGCTGCTGGAGACGGCAGCGCGCAACGTCGCGCACCGGGTGACCGACGTCCATCTGTTCGAGATCGGCGCAGTCTTCCTGCCCAAGGGGCTGCCGGTCGCCGAGCTGCCCGACGAGCCGCGGCGCATCGGCTTGCTGATGACGGGTGCGGCGCCGGAGCGCTGGTGGGGGGACAAGCGCCCGTCGGTCTCGTTCTACGAGCTGAAAGGCGTCGTCGAGCAGCTGCTCGAGCGCTTGGGCGTACGCGCGGAGTTCGTCCCCTCCAATGAGCCGTTCTTGCACCCGGGTCGGCAGGCGGCCGTCCGGGCGGGCGAGGCGGTGTTGGGCGTGCTGGGCGAAGTGCATCCGTTGACCGCGGCGGCCTTTGAGCTGGAAGGGCGGCGCGTGTACGTGGCGGAGCTGGACGCCGAAGCGCTGGAGCGGTTAAGCCGGGCGCAAGTCCGCTTCGTGCCCCTGCCTCGGTATCCGTCCGTCCAGCGCGACATCGCCTTGCTGGTGCCGAAGGCGCTGCCGGCGGCTGTCGTGGAAGATGCTATTCGCAGGTACGGCGGCGAGCTGGTCGAGTCGGTGCGGCTGTTCGACGTCTACGAAGGACCGCAGGTGGCCGCGGATCATCGCAGCCTGGCGTACTCGTTGCGGCTGCGCGCCAAGGACCGGACGCTGACCGACGAGGAAGCCAACGCGGTCATGGCGCGCATCGAGGAAGGACTAGCCTCCGAACTGGGCGTGCGGCGGCGTGTCTGACGCCGCCCCGCCGGGGGAGGAGTTCGTTTCCGGCGGCTCGAAAACAAGGGCGAAGGTTCCGAGGGCGAAGGCTGCGACGGCAGGAGGGAGCCGGATGGCCCACGCAGAGGGCGTGAAGCGGGAGAAGACGCGCGTGCGCGTCGTCATCGGCGGGGAAGAGTACGTGCTGCGGGGAGACGCGCCCCCCGAATACATTCAGCAGGTGGCCAAGATCGTCGATGAGACGTTTTCCCGCCTGCAGGCCACGTATCCCAACGTGCCGCGCCATCGCGTCGCCATCTTGACGGCCATGCACCTGGCCGACGAGATTCACCGGCTGCGCCGGGAAACCGACGAGCTGACGAAACTGCTGGAGGAGGTCAAGTGAGCGTTTGAACTGGCTGGACGCCCTGTTGGCGGCGACGGCCGTCCTGTGGGGGCTTGTTCGCTCCCGGCGGGGTGCGGCGCGAGTCCTGGTCGAGTTGCTGAGCGCGGCCCTCGGTCTGTGGGCCGCTGTTCGTTTCACGGACGCGGCGGCCGGCTGGGCGCGCGTGCGGGGGTGGTCGTACGCGGTCGCATGGCCATCGGCGTTTGTGTTGCTTTGGGCCGTGCCGGTGCTGCTGGGGCAAGCGCTGAGCGGGACGATGGCGAGCTCGCCGCCCCGGCGCCGAGCCGCCGCGTGGGACAAGGCGACGGCCGGACTGATGGGCGCCGCGGAAATACTCGTGGCGACCGTCGGCCTCGTGTTCTTGGCCGAGGGGGCGGGTCGCGCGTCCCAGCCTCCCTTCGCGGATTCGTTCGTCGTCGGCTCCCTTCGCCGCGCGCTTCCTGCGCTGGCCGAGTGGCTCGCGGAGGTGCTGGCGCTGTGAAAAACTTGCAGCTGGCCGCCACGCTGAACGAAATCGCCGACCTGCTGGAGATTCTCGGCGAAAATCCGTTCCGCATCCGCGCGTACCGCCGGGCAGCGCGCAGCATCGAGCTGCTGCCGGAAAGCATCGAAACCGTCTGGCGGGAAGGTCGCCTGCAAGAAATCGAAGGGGTCGGCAAGGGTCTCGCGGCCGGCATCGAGCAGTGGCTGGCGGAGGGCGTCATGGACGCGCACGAGGAGTTGAAGCGGCGCATTCCGCGCGGGCTGCTGGAGGTCGTGCGCGTGCCGGGTGTGGGGCCCAAGACGGCGAAGCTCTTGTACGATGCGCTGGGCGTGCAAAGCCTGGCGGACCTGGAGGAAGCCTGCCGCGCGGGCCGGGTGCGCACCATCAAGGGCTTGGGCCCGAAGACCGAGGAGAACATCTTGCGCGGCATCGAGCGGCTGCGGCGCTTCGCGGCGCGAACTCCCATCGGCGTGGCGCTGCCGCTGGCCCAAGGCATCGTGGCCGAGTTGGCCGCGCTGCCTGCGGTCCGGCGCGCCGCATACGCCGGTAGTTTGCGGCGCGGGCGGGAAACGGTGGGCGACATCGACGTCCTCGTCGCCAGCTCGGCTCCCGACCAGGTGATCGAGGCGTTTGTGGCGCTGCCGGGCGTTGAGCACATCTTGTCCCGCGGACAAGAGAAGGCCAGCGTCCTGCTGGCCCAAGGGTTGCAAGTCGACTTGCTGGTAGTGCCCGAGGAACAGTTCGCCGCGGCGCTGCACCATTTCACCGGCTCCAAAGAGCACAACGTCACCTTGCGCGAGCTGGCGCGTGCCCGTGGCCTGCGCATCAGCGAGCACGGCATCGTGGACGAAGCGACGGGCGCGGCCATCCCGGTTTTGGAGGAAGAGGACATTTTCAGCGCCCTGGGCTTGCCGTTCATCCCGCCGGAGCTGCGGGAGGACGGCTCGGAAATTAGCGCGGCGCGGGCGGGAGTGCTGCCGCGGCTGGTGGAGCTGTCCGACATCCGGGGCGACCTGCACGTCCATTCAACCTGGAGCGACGGGCGCGCCTCCATCCGGGAGATGGCGGAAGCGGCCCGGGCAAGAGGATACGAGTATATTGCCATCACCGACCATTCCAAGTCGCTGGGGGTTGCCCGCGGCCTGTCGCCCGAGCGGCTGGTCCAGCAGATTGAGGAGATCCGCGCCCTCAACCGGCTGTGGGACAACTTTCAGATTTTGGCCGGCGCGGAAGTCGACATCTTGCCCGACGGCACGCTGGACTACGACGACGAACTGCTGCGCCGGTTGGATATTGTCGTCGCGTCGGTGCACAGCGCCATGAACCAAGACCGGGAGACGATGACGGAACGCATCATCAAGGCGATGCGGCACCCTTGCGTTGACATCGTGGCGCATCCGACGGGCCGCGTCCTCGGGCGGCGCGAGGCGTACGACGTAGACGTGGAGCGGCTCATCGTGGCGGCCGCGGAAACCGGTACGTGCCTGGAGATCAACGCCAGCCCCGAGCGGCTGGATTTGAGCGACGTCTATGCTCGAGCCGCCAAGGATGCCGGCGTATGGCTGGCCATCAATACCGACGCGCACGACGTGGAAAGTCTACAGCAGATGGCGCTGGGCGTCGTCACCGCCCGGCGTGGGTGGGTGGAGAAGCGCCACGTGTTGAACTGCCTGCCGCTGCCGGAACTGCGGCGAACCCTAAAGCGTGGGCGGGCGTGCGTCTGAGGAGGCGCGGGGGTGTCCGTTCTGCTCATCTTCGTCGACGGCATCGGCTTGGGGGAGCCTCGCGCCGACGTCAACCCGCTGGCGACGGCGCCAATGCCGTTCGTGCGCGGCCTGCTGGGCGGCCGAGCGCTCGTGCGGGATGCGGCGGAAGACGTTGCCGGCGAAAGGCCCGGATCGGCGCGCTTGGTGGCAGTGGACGCCTGTCTAGGAGTCCCGGGCTTGCCGCAAAGCGCCACGGGGCAGACGGCCATGCTGACGGGTATCAACGCCGCGAGAACACTCGGGCGGCACCTGTCGGGCTATCCCACCCCGACGCTGGTTCATCTGCTTCAGGCGCGCGGCTTGTTTCGCCGCCTGCGCGAGGTCGGCTTGCGCGCGACATTTGCCAATGCGTTCACGGACGAGTACTTCGCCGCGGTCGAAACAGGGCGCCTGCGGCACTCGGCGACGACGACCGCGGTGCTGAGCGCCGGTTTGCCGGTGCGCCGCCTCGACGACTTGCTGGCAGGACGCGCGGTATTTCACGACGTGACGGGGGAAAGCTTACGCAGCCGCGGGTACGATGTACCCGTCATCACGCCGGCCGAGGCGGGACGGCGCCTGGCGGCGCTGGCCGCAGAGCACGACTTTACGCTGTTCGAGCATTTCTTGACGGACTTGGCCGGACACGCGCAAGACTGGGGGGAGGCGCAGCGCCTGCTGGCGCTGCTCGACGAACTGTTGGCGGCGGTGGCCGCGCACGCGGACTTGACGGCGACGACCGTTATCATGCTGTCCGATCACGGCAACTTGGAGGATCTGTCGGTGAAGACCCATACGCGCAACCCGGTGCCGGGTTTGTTTTTCGGCCCCGGCAGTGCTTTCTTTGCGGCGGCGGTCCGTTCGCTTTGCGACATCGCGCCCGCCGTTTTCGCCTATTTGACCAGCCCGGGGATGAGACCCGCGCCGGCTGGCGGAGGTCCGGGCAATGAATGAGCGATCGCTGAGAGTGCTGGAGTACCCAAAGATCATTGCGATGCTGGCGCAAATGACCGCATTCGCACCCGGCCGTGAGCTGGCCGAGCGGCTGCAGCCGCTGACGGACGCGGCGGCCGTGGAGGAAGCGCTGGACGCTACGGCGGAAGCCCTGGCGCTGCTGGAGCGCGGCGGGAGCGACTTGCTGGCCGGAGCGCGCGACGTGCGGGAGGCGGTGCGCCGGGCCGGCCTCGGCGGCGTCCTGTCGCCGGCGGAGCTGCTCGATGTGGCCGCCACGGCCGGAGCCGTCCGGCGGGCCCGCCGCGCCTTGCTGGCGGATCCGGACGCGAATCCCCGCCTGGCGCGCTTGGCGCTGCGCATGGGTTCGTTCGTTGCCGTGGAGGAGGCCGTCGCCGCGTGCATCGGCGAGGACGGACAGGTGCTGGACCGCGCCAGCCCCAAGCTTGCGCAGCTGCGAACCCGCATCCGCACGTTGCAGGCGCGCGCCCGGGAGCGACTAGAGGCCGCGCTGCGTGCGGCCGCCGCGCGCAACTACCTCCAGGAAGTGCTCATCACCGTCCGCAACGGGCGGTACGTGGTGCCGGTGAAGCAGGAGCACCGCCACGACGTGCCTGGCATCGTGCACGACACGTCAGCCAGCGGCGCGACGGTGTTCGTTGAGCCGATGGCCGTGGTGGAGCTGAACAACGAGATCAGCGCCGCCAAAGCGGAAGAGGAGCGCGAAGTGGCGCGCATCCTGGGCGAGCTGAGCCGCCGGGTGGGAGAAGCGGCGGATGGGCTGCTGGAGAGCATCAATGCCTTGGCTGAGCTGGATTTGGCCGTAGCCAAGGCGCGCCTTGCCAGGCACATGCGAGCCGAGCGGCCGAAAATGAACGAAGACGGCTGGATCTCCATTCGCGCCGGCCGGCACCCCTTGCTGTCGGGTCCCGTGGTGCCGGTTGACGTGTGGGTCGGCCGCGACTTTCGCGTGCTGGTGATCACGGGCCCCAACACAGGCGGCAAGACCGTGACGCTGAAAACCATCGGCTTGTTCTGCCTGATGGCTCAAGCCGGCCTGTTTGTGCCGGCGGCGCCCGGTACGGAGCTGAGCGTGTTCCGGGGCGTGTTCGCGGATATCGGCGACGAGCAAAGCATCGAGCAAAACCTGAGCACGTTTTCGGCGCATATGGCCAACATCGTCGAGATGCTGAAGATGGTGGACCGGCGCTGTCTCGTTCTGCTGGACGAGCTGGGCGCGGGCACCGATCCGCAGGAGGGCGCCGCGCTGGCCATGGCCTTGCTGGAGCATCTGCAACAGGTCGGCGCGGTCGTCGTGGCGACCACGCACCACAGCGAACTGAAAGCGTTCGTCCACAGCCGCCCGGGAATGGAGAACGCCAGCATGGAGTTCGACCCCGAGACGTTGGCGCCGACGTACCGGCTGCAGATGGGGCTGCCGGGCCGCAGCAACGCGCTGGAAATCGCGGCGCGGCTGGGACTGCCCCAGTCCATCCTGGAGCGAGCGCGCGGGCAGTTCTTGCGCCACGAGAATACTCGCGTGGAGGAGCTGCTGCGATCGCTCCAAGAGGCGGCGCGGGCCGCGGAAGAGGAGCGGCGCCAGGCGGAACGGCTGCGCGCGGAAGCGGAGCGGATCAAGGCGGAGTGGGAGGCTAAGCACCGGGAGCTGCAGGAGAGACGCCGGGAACTTCTGGCCAGCGCCCAGCGGGAAGCGAAGGAAATCGTGCGCGCGGCCCGGCAAGAAGCCGAAGCCATCATCGCCGAGTTGCGCCGCCGGCAAGACGAGGCCGGGGTGAAAGAGGCGCGGGCCGGGCTTGCGCGGCTGACGGCTTGCCTGGCGGCTTTGGAGGCAGCCGAGGCGGAGCCGGACCTGGCGGCGCCGCCTGGAACCGCCCCGGCGGTACGGCCTTTGCGGGTGGGTGACACCGTGCTGGTCAAGTCCATCCGCCAGCCGGGGCGCTTGCACAGCGGGCCCGACGCGCAAGGGCAATGGACGGTCATCATGGGCAACATGCGCTTGGTGGTGCCGGAGCATGACCTGGTGCCGCTGGCGGAGGAGAAGGCCGCGCCGGCAGTTGCTCAAGGCGCGGTGCCGCCCAGCGTGCGGCTCGACGTCGCGGCGGCCAAGCGCGCGAGCGTTTCCCCGGAAGTGCACCTGCGGGGCATGACCGTCGACGAAGCGCTGGGCGCACTGGAAAAGTACTTGGACGACGCGCTCCTGGCCGGGCTTGACAAAGTCCGTGTGGTGCACGGCAAGGGCACAGGCGCGCTGCGCCAGGCGGTGCACGGCTACCTGCGCGCACATCCGCGGGTGAAGAAGTTCTACTTCGCCGAGCCGGCGGCAGGAGGGCACGGCGTCACCGTTGCGGAGCTGGAGTAACGCCGGACCCTCGCCAATGCGGGCTTACAAGTTGGACGGAAAGCGCAGCGTCTGCACGTCCGTAAGGGGTGCCGCGCCGGCGTCTGACGGCGTCCAGAACGGGTTGTAGCAGCGAGGCGACAGCTCGGTAGGTTCCGTGCCCGCCGCGAAGATTTCGCGGCGCATCTCCGTGCGCGGGATCATCAAGCACGTCGCGCTGGCTAGCAAGCCGGTCTTGGTATCGATGAGCACGTCCTCGACCAGGCCCGTGGCCGGCTTGCGGAAGTCGCTGGGCGGGACATTGGCCAGCGCGGCCCGCATGAAGTTGCCCCAGATTTCCGCCGCTTCGCCGCTGCCGACGGGCGTGCCGTTTACGACCATGGGCGAAGGCATATCGTTGCCGATCCACACGGCCGCCACCAGCTCCGGCGTGTAGCCGACGAACCACGCGTCGTGGTTGTTGTCGGTGGTACCCGTCTTGCCCGCAGCCGGCCGCCCGATGTTGGCGCGCCGGCCCGTGCCCCGTTCGATGACGCCGCGCAGCATATCGGTCACGATGTAGGCGGTCGTCTCCGACAGCACCACCTCTTGCTCGGGGCTGAATTCATACAGCACGGTACCGTCGGTAGACACCACCTTGAGAATGGCCATCGGCTTGGAGCGAATGCCTTGGTTGGCCAGGACCCCGTACGCCGCCGCCATCTCGATGGGCCGAACGCCGTTGGTGATGCCGCCCAGCGCCAGGGCAAGCACCGCGTCGTGCCGCCGGCCTTCCGTCACCAGCGTCGTGATGCCCATGCGCCGGGCGTACTCGATGACTTGCCGCGGCGTGACGTACTCCGCCAGCAGCTTCACCGCGATGATGTTGGTCGACTGTTCCAGGGCCTCCCGCAGCGTCATAGGGCCCGAGAAGCGATTGGAGAAGTTCTGCGGCTTCCAGACCTCGCCCGTCACCGGGTCGACCCATTCGAAGGGCTCGTCCACCAGCACCGTCGCCGGCGTGAGCCCCGAATCGATGGCAGCTGTGTAAATGAACGGTTTAATGGCCGAGCCGGGCTGCCGCGTGGCTTGCACGGCGCGGTTGAACTGGTCGTTGTTGCGGCCGCCGATCATGGCTTTGATGTGGCCGTTGCGCGGGTCGATGGCCACCAGGGCCACCTGGGGCTGCTGCAGCCCGTTGGCGTCCACCGTCGTCACTCGCGCTAGAAGGCCGTTCGGATTGCTGAACGCTTGCTGCACCGCGGCTTCGGCGGCCCGCTGGATGTCGAGGTCCAGCGTCGTATAGACGTGGATACCCCCGGTGTAAATGGTATTGACGTCGATGCCGGGCAGCTGCAGCAGCTGGCTGACGACATAATTGACGAAGGCGGGCGCCAGATTCCGCGCCGGCCGCGAGTCCGGGTCCACCACATTGATAGGCTCGCTGCGGGCGGCGGCCGATTCCTCCGGCGTAATCATGCCCAGCTCCTCCATGCGCAGGAGTACCGTGTTCCGCCGCCGCATGGCCGCTTCAGAATCGCGGTAAGGCGAGTACAGACCCGGGTTGCGGACAAGGCCGGCGATGAGCGCCGCTTCGGACAACGTCAGGTCGCTGACGGATTTGTCGAAGTAATAGCGAGCTGCCGCCTCGACGCCGTAGACGCCGGGGCCGAGATAAATTTCATTCAAATACGTTTCGAGGATTTCCGCTTTGCTGTACTTGCGCTCGATCTGGATCGCCCAGAGCAGCTCCTGCAGCTTGCGCGTCAGCGTCCGCTCGTGGCTCAGAAAGGCGTTCTTGGCCAGCTGCTGCGTGATGGTGCTGCCGCCCTGCAGGTAGACCTCGTGTCCGAGCATGCGGCGGATGTTCATCACTACGGCTCGAACGAGGGCCCGGAGATCGATGCCGTGATGTTGGTAGAAACGCGTATCTTCGATGGCGATGACGGCATCCAGCAAGTGCTGTGGCACCTGGTCCAGCGTCACCGGGACGCGGTTTTCGCGGTACAGCGAGGCGATGCGCCGTCCCTTAACGTCGTAGATGTAGCTGGCCAGCTCTTGCTCGAAGACGACTTGGTCGAGCGTAGGCGCGCTGCTCAGGTATCCCGCCAGCATGCCCGCGGCGGCGCCGAAAACGATGGAGACGACGAATACGGTGACGATCAGGGAAAAGCGGCGGAACGACCTGCGCGCCAACGCGGAGTCCCTCCTGGTGACACACTCCTAGGTCTTCTTATTATAACATGCTGCATCTGCGGCAGCAGCCGTGGCAGACGTCCTTGCCGGCGCCGGACGGGTCGTGCTACCATTTATGTATTGCCTCGACAAACAGCGAGAAATATAAGGTGGTCGTTATGTCCCTGAGCGAGCTGCGCCGCTCCGTCGTTCAGCGCCTGTCGCTGGAAGAGGAGCTGGCGCTCATCCGGAGAGGCGCGGAAGAGATCTTCCCCGAGGAGGAGCTGGTGGACAAGCTGAAGCGCTCTCGCGCCGAAGGCCGGCCGCTGCGCGTCAAGCTTGGTGTCGACCCGACGGCCAGTGAACTGCACTTGGGTCACCTCATCCCCGTGCTCAAGCTCGCGCAGTTCCAGCAGCTTGGACACCAGGCGGTGCTCATCATCGGCGACTACACCGCCATGGTGGGCGACCCGACCAACCGCAAGAAAGCTCGCCCGCAGCTGACCCACGAACAGACGCTGGCCAACGCGGCCAACTACACGCGGCACTTCTTCCGTTTCCTGGATCCCGCGCTGACCGAAGTCGTGCACAACGGCCAATGGTTCAGCAAGATGACGTTCGCGGACGTCATCAATCTCATGTCCCGCATGACGCTGGCCCGCATGCTGGAGCGCGAAGATTTCCAGCAGCGGTGGAAGGCGGAGCTGCCCATCAGCTTGCACGAGCTGGTCTACCCGCTGATGCAAGGCTACGACTCGCTGCAGGTGCGGGCCGACGTCGAGCTGGGCGGCATCGACCAGAAGTTCAACATTCTCGTCGGCCGCGACTTGCAGAAGGAGGCCGGCCTCGAGCCGCAGGTGGGGGTCTGCAATCCCATCCTGATCGGCCTGGACGGCAAGGAGAAGATGAGCAAGACGGCCGGCAACTACATCGCGCTGACCGACTCGCCGGAGGATATGTACGGCAAGACCATGTCCATCCCGGACGAGCTCATGATGCAGTACTTCGAGCTCGTCACCACGGTCAGCCTGGAGGAGCTCGAGCAGCTGCGCCGCGGCTTGGCCGACGGCACCATCCACCCGCGCGACGCCAAGCGGCGGCTGGCGCGCGAAATCGTCAAGCGCTTCTACTCGGAGGAGGCGGCGTGGGCTGCGGAGGAGCACTTCGACAAGGTGCACCGGCAGCGGGAAATTCCCGACGACGTGCCGGAATTCGTGCTGCGGCCGGAGCAGCTCGAAGGCGGGCGCATTTGGATTGTCCGGCTGCTGGTGGAGGCGGGGCTGGCGTCCACCAACAGCGAGGCGCGCCGGCTCATCAGTCAAGGCGGCGTACGCATCGACGGCGCCGTGATCAACGACCCGAACCTCGACTGGGAGCCGAAAACCGGCGCCGTCGTGCAGGTAGGAAGACGTCGTTTTGCCCGCATCGTCGTAGCCGGCGACTGAGGAACTGCATAGATTGGTGCCGCTGACTTTTCGGTCCGGGGGGCGAGGGCGGTGCGCATGATGGCGTGGAACGTCGGCTTTCTCCGCCGGCGCCTCTGGAGGGGTTTTCGGCTGGGATTCGTCGGTTCCGCCCCGGTTGCCGGGCGGCCGGGGGCTAAGGCGCGCCGCGCCACCCTCGTCTTGGCTGGTTTGCTGCTGGTCTTCGCGGCCGGCGGGTGGGCCGCGGATGCTCTTTTGCGCCCTTCGCTGTACGCTTGGGCTTCCTCGCGGGCCATCAACGTGGCCACGCAAGCCATCTCCGCCGCCGTGCGCGAGGCGTTGCGCGCGACGCCATCCCCGTCGTTCTTCACCACCGTGACCGACGTCGACGGCAACGTGGTGTTGATCGACTACGACATGGTGTCGCTCAACCAAGTGCGCGCTGACGTGGCGGACGCCATCCAGCGCGAGTTGGCGGCCGTGGGAAGGATGGAGATTAGCCTGCCGTTGGGGCTTCTGACCGGGATCGACGCGCTGGCGGGCCGGGGCCCGCGCCTGCCCGTGCAAATCCTCCCGGTCGGGTCCGTGACCGCCGTACCAATGTCGGACTTCCGGGCCGCCGGCATCAACTTCGTCAACCACCGGCTCTACATCCACGTGTCGGTCGCGATGCGCGTCATCGCTCCGTACCTGGACGCGACGTTTCCCGTTGAACAAGAAGTCGTGCTCTCGAATCAGATCGTCCCCGGCCAGGTTCCGTCGGTATACGTGGGCGTCGAAGGGATTGACCTGCGCCAGCTCCGCGACGGCCTCCTGAGCCTGCAAACCGGCTCCGCACGTTGACATTGCGCCTGGCGAGACCGCCATGATTTCGTAATTTTTGGACGCTTGATCGGCCGCAGGGGCTTTGCTATACTTTGAAATCGCCGGCGGGAAATCAGCGCCGGCCGGTCCTTGAAAACTAAACAGCGCAACGGCCAGGAAGAGTGCGGGTCTTCGGTGGAAGGGAAGGCCTAGCGGCAAGAAGGTAAGCCGGGACAGGCTTGCCGGAGAGTTGGTCTACAACCCGCTGAGGTGGAAGCCTTGGCGGATGTGGAGCAATGATTCGGAGAGTTTGATCCTGGCTCAGGACGAACGCTGGCGGCGTGCCTAATACATGCAAGTCGAGCGGGGATGCAGCTGGAAGCCCTTCGGGGTGGAAGGCGGCATCCTAGCGGCGGACGGGTGAGTAACGCGTGGGGAACCTACCCTCAACCCCGGGATAACCCGGGGAAACCCGGGCTAATACCGGATGAGGCCAACGGGCCGCATGGCTGGTTGGTCAAAGGGTTTACCGGTTGAGGATGGTCCTGCGTCCCATCAGCTAGTTGGTAGGGTAACGGCCTACCAAGGCGACGACGGGTAGCCGGCCTGAGAGGGTGACCGGCCACACTGGCACTGAGACACGGGCCAGACTCCTACGGGAGGCAGCAGTAGGGAATCTTGCGCAATGGGCGAAAGCCTGACGCAGCGACGCCGCGTGAGGGAAGAAGGCCTTTGGGTCGTAAACCTCTGTCGGAGGGGACGAAGGACTGACGGTACCCTCCAAGGAAGCCCCGGCTAACTACGTGCCAGCAGCCGCGGTAATACGTAGGGGGCGAGCGTTGTCCGGAATTACTGGGCGTAAAGGGAGCGTAGGCGGCCTGTCGTGTCCTGCGTGAAAGTCGTCGGCTTAACCGACGGAGGTCGCAGGAAACTGGCGGGCTTGAGTGCCGGAGAGGGTGGCGGAATTCCCGGTGTAGCGGTGAAATGCGTAGATATCGGGAGGAACACCAGTGGCGAAGGCGGCCACCTGGACGGCCACTGACGCTGAGGCTCGAAAGCTGGGGGAGCAAACAGGATTAGATACCCTGGTAGTCCCAGCCGTAAACGATGGGTGCTAGGTGTTGCGGGTTTGTACCCGCAGTGCCGCAGGTAACCCAATAAGCACCCCGCCTGGGGAGTACGGCCGCAAGGCTGAAACTCAAAGGAATTGACGGGGGCCCGCACAAGCGGTGGAGCATGTGGTTTAATTCGAAGCTACGCGAAGAACCTTACCA